>CALCKS010000237.1 GCA_937965895.1 uncultured Campylobacter sp. | reverse complement strand
AATTCGCCTCAAAGGGATCAAGCCCTCGCTCCACGCACTCGACCGAGGCGTAGAAGGATTTTAGATCGATGACGGCGTAGGCGCTTGGGGTTAAGTTTTTACTTTGGTTTGAGGTTGAAATTTTACTTTCGGCAAATTTGTTTTTGTTTTTCATAATGGGATTATAGAAAAAATCGGTAAAAATTATGACTTAAATTTACGAAAAAAGTAGGAGTTAATTTTTTGTTTTCTTGTGGATATCGTGAGTGTGAGTATCCAAGTAGGATACTCACGGTGGCGGCTAAATATCGTCTATGTGATAGCGTATGCGCTCAAATATTTTTCTTAGCGCTTTTTGGCCTTCAGCCTGTTCAAGCCCTTCGTCGTTTTGATTCTGAAGCGCATTGATATGCTTTTTTAGCTCCTCGATCTGCGCGCCTTTTTGGGCAACCTTTTTTTCTAGATTTTCCACTTTGGCTGTAAATTGCGAGATTGTTTGGGCCAAAATTCTATACGCTTGATGAGGCAACCCTTTTCTAGGCGTTTGGCCGATAGCGGAGTAATTGACGCCTCGACGCATGCCTAAAACGTTTGCGGCTAGAGTTTGTAGCTCCTTCATCTTTAAGGGCCCAAAGTCGCGGCTTTTATAAAGATTTACCCCATCCGCTCCAAGCACGAAAAATTCGATATGCGCGTGCACATTTGGATGCCAAACGCCGTTCTCGTCGAAGTGGCCTTCATCCCTATGGATAGCGATTTGTATCGTGCGCCATCCGTATTTTCTCTCTATTGCATCGCAAAGCCGTCTGACATCGTCTATGGTATGGCGATCTTCGATCAGTACTATGGCCGAGCGTCTGATGTTTTTTGGATCGACTTGAACTCTTTGACCCGTCCTAGCTATGTAGTTTTGGATCGCCTGCGTAAGCATACATAGGTATTTTTCTTCGGCGAGAAACGCACTCACGTCGACTTCGTTGAGATTCGAAAACTGCGGATATGCGTGATCCACCGTTTGACTGCGGTCGTTATGTGCAAAAGCGCTAGGCACGCTACGCTGAATCTTAAAACAAGTCATTTTACTTGCAACTTGATTATTTTTCAAAACTGACATTTTGTCTCCTTTTTTAAATTTGTTGTTGCTGATGCGGTATCCATATGGACACCGCTAGATAGGCTACTTTTTCTTATCATCTCCGACTCCCGTTTTTTTGTCGGTAGAGTCGGTAGAAGTCGCGGTAGCCGACTGTTTGTTTTCTTTGCCGGTAGAGTTTTCGTTAGCCGGTCGTGACGGAACTGCTGATATGCTAGAAATAGGCCTAGCCGCATCTTTGTCGAGTACCTCGATGAGCCCATCTATATCGGCGACCGTGTAGTTTGCGTTTCCCGGCGCGCCTTTTTTCGACGTCCGCTCCATATCTATCAGAGTCGATATGTAGTATCTTTTTTGATCGCAAAGCGGCAATGCAAGGCTGTATTCGCGAAAATTCTTTTCCAAATTTTCCATTTCCGCATTGATTTTGGCCAGTCTAAAAAGCGTATTTTCCTTTTTAGCTAGCAACTTTCTCGAAAGAGAGGCGTAGTAGGTCCTTGCTTCCTCGAGACTACTAAATGTTTTGGGATTACTATTTTTCACAGCAACTCCTCCTTTTATTTGAATTTGAAAACTAGCTTGTTCGCCAATTTCCTGTCTTAATTATAAGGTTTTTAGCGTAATCCACATTTCAGATTTAGAACATTTTATTTTTATTCAAATAATATATAAATTAGGATATAATTTCATAAATTTATTCATATAGAAAGGAAATAAAAATGGACATTTGTTCGTTTGTGTTACTTAAAGACAAGGTGTCGGATGCAAATCTGATAGCAATCAAAAACAAAATCGAAAAATTAGAGGCTGATGGGCATAAAATTGATGTTTTATCGGTAGTCCCCACGCTTTCATCACCAAACATAGGGCTTGCTATCAGCGTCTTTCTAGGCTGGCTTGGATCAGATAGGATTTATAAGGGTGATATGGGACTATCGGTATTTAAGTTACTTATTTGTTCTATGTTGCCTATCTTAGCAGTCATCTTAGGCGCGTTTCCATTGGCTATTATAGGGCTCGTGTGGTACTTTATGGATATAAGTCTGGTATTTCTCGGTATCAAAAAGGATAACTTCAACAAAATAATGCAAGCTTTGAGTAGTGATAAAAATACAAACGTAAAATTAAACGACGAAAAAGAAGTCGCTGCACAAAATTTTATTAGCGAGACAAAAGATGCTCAAGCAGTGCAAAATTTTGCTCAAAGCAGGAGCGAGACAAAAGAAAGCGCGATAAATTTAAATAAAGAGACGCAACCCCTCAAACAAGAGCTCAAAACGAATATATCCAAAGAAAATATAAATTTACAAACCAAATTTGAACCCGCCACAAGCGAGAGACAAACCGGGCAAACTACGAACACGACTTCAAATTTATCAAAATTACCCGCAAGCCCAAAATCTCCGGCCATAGGTCTCGTACTCGGCCTTTTTCTAGGCTGGCTGGGCGTAGATAGGTTTTATAAGGGCGACATAATGCTTGGCGTATTTAAAATTTTACTTTGCGTCGCACCGGCTCTGCTGTTAGCATCGGCTGCAAAAACAAACAGCGACGCAGCGCTGATGGTCGCGTCCGTGATTATGTGCGTAGGTCTTATTTGGTATTTTGCGGACTTGTTTTTGGTTTATATCGGTATCAAAAAAGACAATCTAAATAGACGAATTTAAAATTTAATCCAAAGAAGAAAAATGAATAACGCATATATGCTATTTCAAGGCAAAGTTTCAGATACTCATCTGATGGTTATAAAAAGCGAGCTGGATAAAGCCGAAGCGGCGGGCAAGAGGCCTGATTTGACCCTAACGGCCGCTACGCTTAAAAGCCCTATGGTCGGACTGGTGCTTGGATTTTTATTCGGCTGGCTTGGCGTAGATAGGTTCTATAAGGGCGATGTCGGACTTGGAATACTCAAAATAATCCTTTGCATTGCGCCGATGTTTTTTGCCGTGCAAGCGGGACAAAGAGGCGATGAGGATCTGGCGGCTATGGCGATGATGATTAGTTTTGCGAGTCTTATTTGGTGCATTGCCGATCTATTTTTGGTCTATATGGGGATCAAAAAAGACAATTTTAACAAAATAATGATCTCTTTATAATTTTAAATTTAAAGGCAAACGATGAATAGCACTCTTTTGTTGCTAAAGGGCAAGATTTCAGACGTAAATTTGATAGAGCTCAAAGGCAGGTTAGATAGGATGGCGTCGGTTGGGCATTATAATCTTGATCTCACACCCGTTTTATCCACCTTAAAATCCCCGGGTATCGGACTGGTGCTTGGATTTTTGTTCGGCTGGCTTGGTGTAGATAGATTTTATAAGGGCGATGCGGGGCTTGGTATATTTAAAATTTTACTTTGCGTCGCGTCTATGTTTCTGTTGACATTGGCCGCAAAAACAAACAACGACGGTTTGCTGATGTTTTCGTCCTTGGCTGTATGCGTGGGTCTTGTTTGGTGTATTGCCGATCTGTTTTTAGTCTATACGGGGATCAAAAAAGACAATTTCAAAAAAATAATGGCTTCTTTGTAAGCCAAATTTAAAGGAAAAATATTGGGTAATTCGTATCTGTTATTTAAAGGCAAGGTTTCAGACGCCCATCTGATGATCGTTAAAAACGAGCTAGATAGAGCCGAGGCGGCAGGCGATATGCCCGATCTAAAGCCGCTAACCTCACAGCTAAAAAGTCCTATCTTGGGTCTTATCATAAGTATTTTGTTCGGCTTTATAGGGTTTGATAGGTTTTATAAGGGCGACGGCGGCGCGGGGGTTTTGAAGCTTGTGTTAGCCGTCGGCATGGCAAGGGCGTCAAAAACTAATCCCGACGAGGCCGCTATCGCCCTTGCCGCCTTACTTTTGTGGTGGCTGGCGGATATATTTTTGGTCTATTTCGGCATAAAAAAGGACAATTTCAAAAAAATCTCGGCCTTTTTCTTAGGCTAAATTTAAAAGGATGAAAACATGACTAAATTTACTTCCGCCCTGCTAGCATGCCTGCTGTGTTCTAGCGCGGCGTTTGGCTTTGACCCTATCGGTTTTATCAAAAAGACCGTGAGCGACGAGGGCGACATTACTGCGGGCTTTAGCAGAGATAACCTTCTAAATGTCGTCAAGGATGACATATATAAGCTTATGTGGCAAGATAGCTATGGGAAGGATATGTCCCCGTCCCCGCTTGTTATCCCTTATATTGAGGATCCAAACTCGCACGATAAGCCTATGACCTACGCCGAGGCGGTTCACTACTGTGATAATTTAAATTTTGCAGGTTACGACGACTGGCGCTTGCCTACGGTAAATGAGCTCTTAAGCATCACGGACGATACTAGGGTTAAGCCTGCCATAAACAAAGCTTTTGAAAACGTCGCATACAAGATAAACGACAAAGGCGAGAAAAGCTACGGCAACTACTGGAGCTCTACTAGACGTGCCGACGACTCGTCGCGCGCGTGGTTCGTGGATTTCTGGTATGGCGGTGATGGCTTTCTCGACGTTTCTAATCGCTACTTCGTGCGGTGCGTCCGGCAGTATTGATTTTTGAAAATTTAGATAAAGGAAAAAGTATGAAAAGATATATAGCCGCTTCTTTGCTGCTTTGCGGTCTGCTAAATGCAGAGGCGCTAAGTCCTACGTGCTACCGAGATAACGATAAAAACGTAGTGATATGTAGCGACAAAAAGCTGGGAAGACTAATGTGGCAGGATGAAAAGCAAAACGTTGAAGGAACGTGGGAGCAGGCGCAAGAATACTGCAAGCTAGTAAACCTAGCCGGATACAAAGACTGGAGGCTACCAACCAGAGTGGAGCTGCTAAGCATAGCGGATAAGAGAAGGTATAACCCCGCTCTAAATACCGCTTTTAAATACATAGCAGAATCTGACTTGCCAAGGTACTGGAGCCAAACTAAAAGTGCCTACGACTCGTCTCGTGCGTGGGTCGTGGATTTCAGGAATGGCGACGCTGGCTGGCTTGACGTTTCTCGTCGCTTCTTCGTGCGGTGCGTTCGGCAGGATTGATTTTTGAAATTTCCTTTTTAAGAAATTCGGACTTAACGGCAGCGCTTTGAAAAGCCTTTTGCTCCCTTTGCGGGAGCTTTTTAAAATTTAGGAGAATGAAATGAGTGATTTTACAGCTGAGCAGATACTAAAGATAAATGAGATTTTTAGTAGGATCGTCGACTGCAAGGGAAATTTGAAAGTGTTTAAGGATTTTGATTGGGATGCTCGCAAGGGGGACGTTATCTTATATACAAAAAAAGAAAACCAAAAAGCAACCAATAAAAGATCTTTTTCCGGTAAGAATTTTTCTGATAAATTTGAAACTACACTAGAGAAATGCTACGAGGAAGCAAATAAAATGTTTCATCTATGCAAAAGCGGTGAAATTGAAAATTTTAGCAACTATATACCAAATATTGAGAAACTTAAAATAGATAGTGATTTTGGGTTAAAAGACCAGTTCAATACAAGTATATCTATTTTACTATACAAATTTCAAGAGCTTAAAAAAGAGGATTTTGAAATTTTATACGAAGCGTTTTGCGAAATTTTGGAAATTTGCAGTTTTAAATTAAAAGATGCCGACAATAAAACTATCATATATATGAATATATTTAAAAAATTACTTGACTACTTCTGCGGTAATTTTTTAAACAATAAATCCTGGGAGTTATCGTACAATCATAATCAAAAATGTATAGATATAGATGATGACTTAGCCGAAAAACTAAAAGAGTGCTATGAAATAAATAAATTATTTTGCAAGATTAAAACAAGCCAGAGTTTAGACAATTTAAATGATTATGAAAAATCAACTTTTAATAAATATGGATACTTGGTAAGGGTTGCCGTATTTGCCGCATCAATAGAAAAATTCTCTAAAAATATAATTTTCTACGGCGCACCCGGAACCGGTAAGACGAAATTCGTAAAAGATTGCCTTGATATTTTAGACCCGAATCGCGCTAGAACCGAATGGGTGCAGTTTCATAGCGGTTTTGAATACGAGGATTTTATAGACGGCATAAAACCGATCGGGATACAAAACGGAAATTTAAATTTGGCTTTGACAAACGGCATATTTAAAGAATTTTGTTTAAAAGCGGCGCAAAATACTGATGAAAATTTCTTTTTTATAGTCGATGAGATAAACAGAGCCGACATAGCGGCGGTATTTGGCGAGACGTTATCGCTTTTGGAGGAAAATTACCGCGGAGAAAGCATAAAGACCAAAAACTTTCCGTTAAGCAATCAAGAGTTCTTTATACCTGCAAATATCTATTTCATCGGTATGATGAACGATGTTGATAAGAGCATAGACTGCTTTGACTTGGCTCTAAGAAGGCGCTTTACGTGGGTTTTGATGGAGTGCGATTATGGGGTTATAGAAAATGCGACGGATAAAACCTACAGGACAAAATGCGAAAATTTAAATAATTACATCACTAATGACCTCAAATATTTAGTTGAATACGAAGATGAAACTAGGGTAAAAATAAAATCTATTCAGTCTTACGATAATACCGAAAACAGAGATGAAGCTTACAATAAGTTATTTCCAAGTGCATCTGACAAAGAAAAAGAAAAAGATAAGAAAAGATACGAAAAAACAAGCGCTTTAAATTTAGGCAGAGCTTACGAGATCGGACACTCGTATTTTCTAAAAAAAGCCAAAATGAGCGAGCAAGAAATTTGGGATAGGCATATAGAACCGATCTTACGCGAATACATAAGAACGCAGTTTAGCGACGGCGAAGTAGAGAAAAAGCTAGAAACGGCTAAGAAAATTTTTGTAGGCTAATGCGATGTTTGAAGATAATAGCCGCTGCAACCACGAAACGCATCAAAAAGAAATAACCTTTGACGAGCTGGCAAAAGGCAAGACGGATGTAATCTTTTTAAACGGACGGCACGATAAATTTAAACCCAAGATAAAAGACGGTAAAGATGCGCACTATATCCTTAAAAAGTGCGAAGACGGTAACTATATATTCGGCAACTATATAGGCCGTTTTACCTTTGAGGGGCAAGAGTACGTCATAAACTCTCGTTTCGGCAAAGAACTAGAAGCCGAGCTTTTAAAAACTATCGACTCGTCGTTTTTTAGCTCTGGCGGTAGCGTCGCAGGCGCAAGCGGCGACATTCCTATGGACTACGTCCTTTATGCCTCATTTATCAGCCGCTTAAAGCTAGCCAAGCTAAGCGGCTTCCCAAGCGTTTATAAAAAGATTCCTTTTAGAGACTACGCCCTGCACGGAAGCCTTGACGTTAAAAATTCCATCAAAAAAGATCAGCCCTTTATGGGTAAAATTTCAAGCCGCAAAAGCTCGCGAGTGCCAGACGAAGTGGTCGCAAGGGTGCTTTTAAAAGCTTACGATATCTTGGTTAGAAAAAACCCTGAATTTGGGCTTTACGATAAGGAGATTAGAAATTTTTTGCTAGCTAACGCTAACGGCGAGATGAAAAGCGTAAAAGATATAAACGTAGCCTTAAACTCAAAATCCGTGATGAACGAGCTTTATAAAGACTACAAAATTGCTCTACAAATCGCCAGAGTTATCATTTTACAAGATTCTAGATACACAAGCGAAAACGCCGTCAAAAATCTAAATTTCGGTTATTTGCTGTATGCGCCTAATCTTTTTGAGCTTTACGTCGAGAGCCTCATAAAAAGCGCATTGGACGAATTTGGCGGTAAATTTAGGCTAGAAACGCAGTATAAAATTCCAGGCCTGGATTTGAGACCCGATTTTGTAATAAAAGACGAAAAGGGGGAAATTTTAGCCGTTTTGGATGCCAAATATAGGCATTTTTGTAATAAAAATAGCCCTTGCAACGAAACTGATATATCAAATTTAGTCCAAATCGGTAAATATATCGCGGCCTATAAAGCAGAAATGGGGATTTTGATATATGCTCAAAGTAGCTTTCCGAATAAAGCAATTTTTCAAGATAAAAAACAAGAAAAAGAACCCGTTTTTTTATTAAGTATTTTTAACGCTTCAGATGATGAAAATACCTATGAAAAAGAATTTGAGCGGCGTATTATCGATTTTAAATCGAATTTAGTCAATGCTATAAAGAAAAACTTCAAGGAGATAAAATGAAAAAATTTCTAACGATCGCATTGGCGGTAGGCTTATGTTTTCAATTAGCAAACGCCGTAAAATTTGGAAGCATTTTAAAAGATGCCGGTACCGGCGGCGCAAAAGCTACAGCCAAAGCAAGCGAACAGCAGAGTGAAGTCGAGAGCCGAAGCAATGAGGGGGCTTCAGGTCCGCAAGTTCAAGAAACGCAATACGGCAAAATAGACGCTAAATTTTGGTATGGAAGCCAGGTGGTATATTCGTCGGACGACTCCAATGTCAGTGTTATATTAACAGCGCTAAAACCGACAAAAGCAACGGGCGGAAAAGAGCAGGGGAGCTGGGAGGTAACCATGGGCCCTAATCGTTTTGGATGCAATATGGACGATAGGCTTGAAAAAATCGATTTTGACGTATCGGGCGTTTCTTGTAGAGCATACGATGATTATGCAAAAAAAGTCGATATTAAGCTACTTTCCGCAGATGAAGTCAAAATAAAAATTACCTCAAAAAGCGGAGATATTAGAGAGGAGACTTTGAAACAAAAGCTTCATGTGCCGATTTTTAAAGGCCTTGTTTGTCAGAAAAGAAAATATAACGATGAAGGTGAAGCCTATGAGTGTCATGAAGATATGAGCGTTCAATATCCGCTCATAAAGACTGCCGATCTTAAAGAATATGCCGAAAGAATGATACAGGATTTCGTTAAAACCGATCATGGATTTTTTTGTAGTAGCCAAGGGAGAACATCTAGTAGAAATGTTTATTATGTCTATAAAGATATGGTATTGATAGGAAATTATGATCATTATGATGCTTGTGGTACGTCTCATCCTGCTTTTGAATCGCAAATTTACATAGGCGGAAAGGAGATATCAACCTCAGATATCATAAAAGATAAAGTGGGTTTGGCTGCGGCTATTAAAAAGCATATAGCGGATAATTTAGACAACTATGGATATGATTCTCGTGATAATGAACGCTTGCAAGAAATTAGAACCGTAAAAGATAAAGCGAATATAGAAATCATAAATGATTATTTTGTAATAGATCAGGGTTCAATCGATACATTCTATCTGTCCAACAGCACAAGCTCAGACAAATATACTTTAACTTACCGAGAGGTAGAACCGTATTTGACAGATAAGATCAAGGCTTACTTTAAAAATACAAGTAAGCAAAATTTAGACCAAAGCTTGCAACAAAATATAAAACAAAATTTTAAGTTTGAATCACTTCCTAAAAGCGGATATGAAGACGAGCGCAAGGGGTATATAAGAGACTCCAATACGTTTTGGCTTAAAGAAGATTTCAAGAATTTTAATGAAACGAGTTTGGGGTATTGCCAAAAAGGCGTTTTGGAGGCCTGCATGAGGCTGGGAGAAAATTTCATGCTGGGCATAGGATTAGACGTGGATTTCGAATCAGCTCAAAATCTTTTTAACCACGTTGCTAAAAATACGGATTATGAGTATCTAAAAGATAGGGTTGCTCAAAACATCGGATTTATAATAACGGCAAAGAAGAGCAATGCGGGTAAAGGCAAAGAGCTTGCGATCGCCAAGCAAATGTATATAGGGACACTTACAGCTTGCTTGGAAAAAGATTACTCGGCTTGCATAATTTTTATGAATTTATCGGAAATGCTTCCTAGTCAGGTCGGTAGCCTTACGCTGGACGGCAAAGAGCGTAGTCCGGTTGAGCTTTCTCTTGTTGCTGTTAGTATATTTGCGGATAGTAGCGCAGCCAGGGAACAAGCCGATGTTTCTCATTTTCTAGAATACAAGAGAGATATATTTAAAGAATATATCCCAAGTCAAACTCAGGCGCCGCAAGCTTCCTTGCCTCAGCAAACGCCTGCGTCCACAATGCCGCAGTCAAATTCGCAAAATTTAGCTCAAAAGCATAAATTCACCGACGGTTTTAGCATAGACGCAAACTCGGGCATCGTCGTAGATGCGATTTATGGTTTAGCGTGGCAAGATGCGGCGGAAATTTTTAAAGGTTTGTATAAAGACGCCGTGAGCTACTGCGAAAATTTAAACTACGGCGGTTACTCGGACTGGAGATTGCCAAGCGCTAGCGAGCTTTTGAGTATAACCGACTACGGCAGATATAAGCCGGCTATAAACAAGGCGTTTAAGCACGTAGGCAAAGACGGCAGCGACAAATACGGCTCGTATTGGAGCTCAACCGGAGCTAGCTTTGATGCCGGCGGAGTCTGGGTCGTGCAGTTTGGTAGTGGCTTTGACAACTGAGTCAAGATAAACTCGGCAGATAACTTCGCACGCTGCGTGAGAAATTTAAAATAAGGAGAAAATATGAAAAAATTTATCTTTCTAGCAGCATTTTGCGCTCTTTTAAACGCGGCGGAGATAACGCCGCAGTGTCAAAGAGACGACGCCAAAGATGTCGTCGTATGCTCTGATAAAAAGCTTGGAAATCTAATGTGGCAAGACGGCGCAAAGATAGCAGAGGCTACCTTTGATCAAGCTAAAGACTACTGCGAGAATCTAAATTTTGCGGGATACGCCGGCTGGAGACTACCGAATAAGGCTGAAATTTTAAGCATAGCCGATAAAAGCAGATATGAACCGGCTATAAAAAGAGAGTTTAAATACATAGCCGGAGTCGGCGCGTCTTATTGGAGCGGGGATAAATTTGAAGGCGATAAAAACCGCGCGTGGATAGTGGTTTTTAAACGAGGCGGAGATAATTGGAGCGAGCTAGATAAGCAAAATTTCGTGCGCTGCGTGAGAGATCATCAATAAAATTTAAATTTTAGGAAGAAAATATGAAAAAGTTAATTGCGCCTTTTGTACTTTTGGTTGCGCTTGCTAGTTTGGCGGGCGCAAAGGGATTTTTAGACGACGTGGGTTCGGCCTTTAGTAGGGGCGCCGATAGGCTTTTAGGTGGTATGCCAACTCCACTAAAAGGCAAGGCGTATGATACCGTATTTACGCAATACCGAAACGAGCCTTTCGACGACTGGGATAATCATAACTTTAAAAAAATCGGCGAAATGCAACTATTCTACTGCAAAAGAGGCTTGCCCGAGGCTTGCGGCGATTACGGCGGGGATTTTATGGTCGGACTATATACTCAAATAAATTTTAGTGATGCTAAAAAATATATAGAATATGCTATAAAAAACACCAAATACGAAGGGCTTAGGGAGTATTATAAACTAACCTTGGACATAGCGGACGAGCTAGCCAAATATCCGGACGAAGAAGTAGTAAAAGTCATAAATAGTAAATTTAGAGCCTACGCTTCGGATTGTAAAGATAATATCGGAGTAAAAGACGCATGCGCGATAGCGCTTGTTTATAGCACCATGCTTCCAACCGATATGCTGGGCTTAACAAAAAAAAGATTATGATGAAGTGGTATTTCCTGGCCTAGCGGCTCTGGATTTAAAGCGAAATGGCGAGGCGGAATCTAAGATTTTTAAATTTTTGGCGGTTTTTTTAAAATAAAAGAGCTCAATAAAAAGCTCTCGCAAAATGAGATGGACGAGGTCAATGCCCTGCTTGGCAGCATAGATAGCAAACATGAGTCTAAAAAGTAAGCGGATATATACCGCGACGATAGCAAAAACATCGTGATAGATAGCGTATATAAGCTGATGTGGCAAGACGGAGCGGATATATTTGAAGGCGATTAGAGCACAGCGAAACGTTACTGCGAAAATTTAAATTTCACGGGATACTCGAATTGAAGGCTACCGAGCAAGGATGAGTTTTTGAGGATACCAAATAAAAACAAGAACAATGTTTTTCAAAAACACAGAAGAACAATATCTATGGAGCTCTACAAAGCATCCAAAATCTTCATCTTTTTTATTTGTATCAAAGATAAAATATGCACGGGATAGTGACAATTACGGCGGAGCTAACGATCGAAATTTCGTTCGTTGCGTACGCAACTATTAATTTTAGGAGCAAAAATGAAAAAAATTCTAGCGTTTATAGCACTTTTTGCAATCTTCGCCGTAGGTGCAACTGCCGATCAGATGAGTGAAGTTGAGGCCGAAGAGTTTTACAAGTCAGAATTTAAAAAAGCCGGACTTCCGCCTGCATTAAAAGGAGAGGCTTATAAAAGAGTTTTTAACGAGTATATGGATGAAGATCCTGATGGGCTTTTGAGAAATGGCAAGTATAAAGAACTAGCTAAATTTAGGACCAAATACTGTTATAGAGGCTTTTACGAAGCGTGCCAAAAGCTGGGAGAGCAATATATGCTTGGCTTAGGAGTAGAGACGGATTTTAAACGGTCGGTTCTGCTTATGAATTATAGTTTGATAAATTCTGAGTATAAATACCTCAAAATACGCAGCAAAAAAATGTTGGATCTACTAAAGTCAATAAGCGAAGAAAAAGTAAGCGCCGACAAGCATACAAAAGCAATTATCCATGCTTTTGCAGAAGCTACAATGCAATGCTATCAAGAAAAAACAAAAGAAAGAAACTGTCTATTTTCCTTAATGTTATCTGAGGCTATTCCTACTAGCCTAATAGACAAAGAAATTCCAACATTGAATGGTCAAAAGGCTCTTGGTATAAAATTAGCTGTCGTTGAAATGATGAAGGAAGATATTGAAAAACATAAATCCTCTTCCCGGTTTGTCCCCATGATCATATACTATAATGAAATGTTTTCTTATGCATCTAACTCTAGGACACAAACTCCAAATTTAACTCAGTCCGAAACGATGCCTTCAAGTTATGAAGTGACGTATCGTGACGATAGTGAAAGAACTGTAGTGGATACTACCTATAGATTGATGTGGCAAGACGATGATAAAATATTTGAGGGCACATGGGACGAAGCTAAGCATTACTGTGAAAACTTAAATTTTGCATGGTATGACGACTGGAGCCTGCCTACAAGATCTGAGCTTTTGAGTATCATTGACGATAATAGGCATCATCCAGCTATAAACAGCACCTTTAAAAACGTTAGGCAGGATCGATACTGGAGCTCTATGAAAAGCGCGGATAGCTCACCTAATGCTTGGGTCGTAAATTTTAAATTCGGATACGAAGGTTGGAGTAGCGCGTCCGGTAAAAGTTTTGTACGATGCGTTAGACGGTATTGATTTTGAAGTTTCCGTAGAAACAGCTGTATAAATAAGATTAAAATAAAGGGAAAATCCGTGAATAAATTTTTTATAACCTTAACGCTATTTTGTGTAGCCTTAAATGCCGAAGCCTTAAAGGCGTTTTGCGATAAAAATGACGCTGAAAATATCGTAATATGCGAGGAAGCAAAACTAGGTAAGCTTGAATGGCAGGATGGAGCGGAAATTTTTCAAGGCACTTGGGATGAGGCGGGCCGCTATTGCGAGGATCTAAATTTGGCCGGTCGTTCAGATTGGAGATTGCCTACTAGATCGGAGCTTTTAAGTATCACTGCCGATAGCGAAAACAAGTTAACTACAAACGAAGCTTTTAAGAACGCCAAATCGGCATATTACTGGAGTTCCGTAAAAAATTCCGCCGATTCGTCCAATGCATGGGCCGTAAGTTTTAAAGGTAGCGAAGGGGCATGGGGTATTAAATTAACCAATCGTTATTACGTTCGTTGCGTTAGGGTTGTTAAATCCCCTCAAGCAGGTCAAAATATGCGACCTAAAAGCAATGAACCTAAAGTATTGGATGATATTTTGAAGGTAATTTCAAATTTGGCTGAACCCAAAATAGTGTCATCCGATTATATTTTGTTGGAACATAACAACTTTATGCGTCGAAACGATCTTAAAGAGGTTGTGATAGACACGGCGTATAGACTAATGTGGCAAGACGGCGCCGAAATATTTAAAGGGACGTTAGATGAAGCAAAACAATACTGTAAGGATTTAAATTTTGCAGGCTTTAGCGACTGGAAACTACCTAGCAGGAAAGAGCTGATAAGTATAACTGATGGTCGCTATTATTCTAGCCGATCCATAAATCCTGTTTTTAAAAACTTCGAAACCGGTTTGTACTGGAGCAATACGAAGCACGCAGAATATCCGTCCATCATGCTGCTTATCAGTTTTGATTTATTCGGCGGCGTCGGCTGGGCCGGAGAGAATGCTGATTGCTTTGCAAGATGTGTGAGAGAGTATTGATATTAGAAAATTAAAAATAAAGGATAATCTATGAATAAATATTTAATAGCTATAGCGCTACTTTTTGTATCAGCGAACTCCGAAGCCTTAAAAGCTGTTTGTCATAGGGACGACGATAAAAGAGTCGTAATATGCGAGGAAGACAAGCTTGGGAGATTAATGTGGCAGGACAACACTACTTATAAATACGAATGGAATGACTCTAGACGCTATTGCGAAAAGCTAGGTCTAGCCGGATATTCGGACTGGAGGCTGCCTACTAGATTCGAACTTTTGAGCATTACCGACGATGGTAGGTATAATCCAGCGATAAACGAAGCCTTTAAAAATGTCGAATCTGGGAAATATTGGACAAGTGAAAAAAGTGTAATCAGTAGGAATTGTATATGGAATGTGAATTTTATAGACGGTAGCTACGGCGACTTCGAAAGATCTTCAGATCGCCACTTCATCCGCTGCGTCCGAAACTACTAAAATTTAAAATTTCGGCCTTGAGGCGGTGAATGTTTGCCGTCTTCAGGACATTACAAAGCCTAAATTTGGTATAATTCAGCCCAAAGGAACAAAAATGAACAATCTAAAAAGAATAACGTCTCTAAGCGTTAAATTTGATAAAAAACGCTTTTATAAACAGCACATCGCCGTTGCTACAGAAAACAATCTTTTCGAGTGCGCTTTTGAGCTAAATTTGGGACTTTTGGAGCTTAAAATTTCAAAGAAGGAAAAAGAAGAGGCGATTTGCGAGCTAAAAGACATAGCCCGCAAAGTCCCGCAGGATCAGCTTGCCAGATGTCTTTACAGGCTCGCCGTTTGCCTTGCGAGGCAAGATAAGCTCGACGAAGCTCAAAAGTTGCTCAAGGAAGCGCTTGAGGCTTTAGACTGCGACGACGAACATCTAAGGGAGAAAATGGAAAATGAGCTTTATGAGATAAAACTTAAAAAACATCCTTTTCGAGGAATTTTTAATAAGAGTAATGAAGACGACTTATCGCTTGAATTTTAGATTTAAGGAATAAAATATGAACAAAAAAGACGCATTAAACGCAAGCACGAAACTCACCGCTACATACGAACAACTGTACATAATATATAAACAAGGTAGAGGCGAAATAGAGAATAGTTTTTTAAAAAACAGTAACTACATAGAATTTTTTAAAAATAAACGCGAGCACTTTGAGGCGTTTTTTGATTATATAGGAGATAATTCAGTTGCCAAAAAAGGAGATAATTTAGTTGCCAAAAAAGGAGATAATTCAGTTGCCAAAGAAGATTATTTGAAAGTACCTATGGAGTCCTTGCTGGATGGGCTACTGAAGAGCAAAGTTAAAGAAAACGGTAAAACAAAAACCATTAAATTAAATATCGGCGACTTAGAGAAAAAGATTAAAATACCTACGCCTAACGCTATTTCTCAAATTTGCAAAGATAAAGAAAGAAGGCTTCAAAAAGCTCAGTTTATAAAATTGGCCGTTAATAAGTATTTGGCCATTACTTCTTGCAACGATGATTGTAGAATTTGGCTTCCGATATGCGAAAATAATTTCTTGAAAGTAATGGACAAGGTATTTAAAATAGACAAAGATTGTTCTGAGCTATTTTACTTACCGTTTTTTTCGGTGGTTGATTCAGAAATTTCTTTAAGCGGTATTCTAAAGGCAAAATTTGACGATGAACTTTTTGAGGATATATCTTTAAATGCAGCCAAAGCTTATAAAATAATAGTTGGCGGACCTTTGCCCGCTGTAAATACGCCTAGTGCTACCTCGTCCGCAATGATGTACGCCGCCCCATCACCGGTCAAATTAGCATCGCCTACAATGGCTTTTTTTACGCAAAATTTAACCTCAAATCCAATCACCCTAATAGACTTCAAAGAAAAAATAGCTATCAAGATCCAAGATAAGACCCTGCATGTCATGGGGCTGTTTTCAGATAAACTAATAGAGTTTTTAAAAGAGTGCAAACATATCTTAAACAAAAATAAGAAAGACGAAATTTTACTCGTTAGTCCAAATGCCAAAGAAGACGAGGAAACGACGGCTCAAATTTTAACCTTTTACTCCATGATGTTTATGCTAAATCCAAATTTCATAAACGATCTATTTCATCCTAAAATGTAGCAGTGGCGGCTTTCAAAAGCTTCTGAAAGACTAAAGCTATAATTCTTGTATATTTTTACAAAGGAGAAGATATGCAAGAACCACAAGATAGCGCGCAAAGCGAAATAGCCGGGAAAAGCGGCGAGGAGATAATCGCCTATATCAAGGAAAAATACGATAAATTTGCCGACGAAACCCAGAACTCTGTCGAGGCGCTAGAGATAAAATTCGTGCTAGCAACGGCCGGTATAGGCATAGACGACCCTAAAGAAACCGTCGAGAGACTACAAGACTGCGTTGCCTACTTTAAGGAAAATATCTTTCCGTGCACCTATTTGCTAAGACAAAGGGCGATAGAATACACCCGCGCTCAAAATACTTTTATAAAATCTATGAATAAGTTTATAAAAAACATCTCCCTTATTAGGCTTGAGGCATTTGTTTTTGGGACGATATTTGGCGTTTTTTTGATGTTTTTGCTGCATTTATAGTAAATTTGGGCGCAAATATTACCGCGCCCTTTAAATTTAACTCTAGTTTTTACCTTTCTGCTAATTTTTTTACCTCTTTTGCCTTAATTTTCTCAAATTTACCTCTATTTTTTTAAACTCAAATTTTAATCAAACCCCGACAGGCGCGTCATTCAGAAGCTTCTGAAAGAAAGATGCGACAATTCCATCATAATTTCAAAACAAAGGAGAAAAGATGAGACCGATAGGTTTTTTAAGGTACGAAGAGGGAGAGCAAAGCTCTGGCGAGATAGGATTTGCCAAACAAGAAGAAGACGCGCAAATTTGCAAGGAGGGCAATCTCATAATCCCTTGCAACTTCACTCACGCCGCTATCATCGGCGAGACTGGTTGCGGCAAAACTACTTCGATGATATATCCAAATTTGCTCGACAGGATGCAAAGAGGGCATGGAATATTCGTGTTTGACTACAAAGGTTGCGAAGAGAGCGCGGTTAAGGCTCTGGCTAAAAGAGCGGGCAGGTTAAAGGATGTCGTCGTTGTCGGAACGTTTCTTGGCGAAAAGATAAATTTGATCAAAGATATCTCGGGCAGAGACTTTAAAAATACTACTAGCGCTCTTATGAAAACCATAGATAGTTTTTGGCAAGAATACGGCGCAAATTTGACACTGAGTATATTTAACTTTTTAAAAGCATTGGGCGAATTTACGGACATCGTTGGAAAACATAACATAAGGGGTTTTGCTCAAGCCGTCCGCCTAAGCGACGCATATCCGTTCAATATCCACACTATAAGAAATTTGACGCAGGATATTTTAAAATTTACCGAATTTTTAGCAAGCATTAACGGCGACTTGAAATTAAACCTAGACCAAGTCGTAAACGAGAAAAAAGAGGTTCGCTTGAGGCTTAAAGATCTGCTAGCGTCTAAGCAAAATTTGATCGATATTATGGGTAGATTTGATCTTACTAAAGCAAAAAACGAGGAAAGGGTAATAAATGACTTTAGAAATCTCTCCATCATGGCTACCGTTATCAACGAACTAGCCGACGACGAGACGGTAAACGCCGACAAAAACAGTATCTCGCAGTATCTAAACGAAGGTAAGATAGTCGTGTTTAGCGCGATAAACTCAAGCAGCCAAACTTTGGCTATGCTTTTAGATAGCTTTATTCCGAGCTTTATCAAAAGAGCCGGCGGGAAAAATTTGATCCCTATTAGCTTATTTTTAGATGAAACGGCAAAAATCGCCGGCAAAAACTCAAATTTCCACGAGGAAATTTTGCGCCAAAGCAAGGTCGAACTTATCCTCGCCTTTCAAAACGAATCCACTCTAAAAAAGGAGCTGGGATATGATAAATACGAAGCCTTGATAGGAAATATGGTAGACATATATCTGATGAAAAACAAAAGCTTGTTTACCATCGGCGCGGACGCGGTAAACTGCTCTAAACTAAAGCCTTTTGAGTGTTTGCATGATGGCGAGAGAAATTTGCTAAAGCCGATGTTTATAGACGAGATCGAGAAGCGCGAGGCAGCGTATGAGTTTGAGCTCATAAATAAACTACAAGAAAAAATACTCGAAAAAAAAGCCAAAGGATGCGTGATGAAATTTAACGAATGGCATTTTAGAAACGGGCAGATAACCCTCGTGGACGTAAAGAGTGGAAAGGAGAAAATCGGTGAGCTAAAAGATAGCGTGCTTGGAATTTAATGCGGCAGAGACGATAAGTAGTCGCGAGGCCTAAGTCGTGATTAAGGCATACTAGAGTCTGTTCAAATTTATATCGGAGAGCTGCTTCATGCTTTGGACGCATATTTCCTTGTTCTTTTCAAGCACGCCCAAAATCCGCTCCAAAAGCGGCTCGGAGGCATACTCGCAAAGGCTAAGTAGCTCCATGATGAGCTGATTTTTACGGTTTAGCGCCGAGCTCTGGCCTTGCCTATTTAGTAGCCCTTTTAGCAGATCGGCCGAGTTATCGTCGTCTAAAAATAGCTCTTGTTCGCTAACCTCAAGAGCCTTGGCGATAAATGGAATTAGCTCGGCCTTGATCTCTCTGTTGCCGCTTAGGTAGTTGTATATAGATGGTATCGACGGACTTTCGCCGCTACTTTTTAGAGTCGGGTTTAGAGAAAGAAATCTATTTAAAAAATCTTTTTTCTTTAAGCCTTTGTTTTTTAGGATCTGATTTATACGCTCGTATATTTGCATAATTTATCCTTTGTGGGTAATTTTAAAATTATATTGAGCGCGATTATGCTATTAGAAATATTTATTCTATACGGCAAAAATTGATAAATTTTAGTATCCTGCAAGAATAATTTTTATAAAATTATTCATTATCTTAAATTCATTTAGGAGAATTTTATGAAAAAGTTGTTTTTAGTTTTTGTTTTATTGTTTGGCGCGTCGTTTGCGTTTGGAAAAGATGCGCCGATAGACATAAGATTTGTGCGCAAGAATAATAACGTTAATTATATTGAGATAAAGTCTTTATATAATGGTTATTTAACCGTTGACCTTTCTAAATCGACAGTTAATGATGGAGAATGTATGCTCATAGATTATGAAAAAGTATATGCGGCGCTTGCTTCAACACTTCTTTCTATGTTTACCGGTAACGACGCATTTGACGAAGTTACAAATGAGGGCGTTAGGCAAATCCCGGATCAAAGAGTAGTGAGGCTTGATTTTGGTGAGACTGTTGGATTTAACACTATGGAATGCGCTGTAGAAAATATAAAAATAGTAACAAGCAAGGGCACATTTAAATTTAGTCTAAGGTGATCTTGGCAACAGATCGTGTTTATTTTAATTTTATAGGAGGAAAATTTTATGTTAAAGCTTAAGCTTTATTTTTTTTGTTTTGTAAATTTCGTTGCTTTGGTTTTTATACTTAGTGCTTTGACGAAATGGAAATTTGATGGTATTATATTTGCATCAATGTTTTTTAGCCCTTTTTTGACTGCTATACAAATCGCAATCATCGATGCTAAAAAAACAAAAAAGAAAGAGCAAAGACTTGAATATTTAAAAAGCATATGCCCTGATATTCCAGCTTTTCATTTACAGCGCATAAATTATCAGATATTAGGACAAGTGAGCGCATGCGAAGAAGATTCTTTGGATACCGATATTAACATTAGGGAGCAAGCTGTTAAACTGGGCGCCAATGGCTTAGTAATAGAAAATGAATCAACAAACTCTGGAACCGTTTACGGCGATGCTAAAGTAACTAAAGGATTTTTTGGTGGGGTAAATGTAAAACAAGAAAGAGATACTTATACTAATACCAAAATCACGGCCTATGCTTTAAAAATATATAAATGACGTTATGGCTATATGTTACTGGGTAAAATTTATTAATACTCTGTTTTAAAATATAAAGCCCCAAGTATTGTTCTTGATATTATTTTACAATGTAACAGTCAGTATTTATCCTGTTTATTTTATAGTTGTAGCGAGATTTGAGATAGCCGATTAAAGGCTATCTCAATACGCAAATACTCCTAGTATTTCATGGATATCAATATATTTAACCGTTAAAATACATCCTCTATGTGTTATTTTTTTCCAAAACCTCTTTTATTCTTGCGCTTCTACTCTCTACGCTATCTTCTTCGCTAAACATCCTATGTTCGCTATACTCAAACGGCGGCAGGTCTTTAACGAAATCATAAATTTCCTCAAAGCTTAAAATCTTGCCGTGCAGGTCGTAGCTGGCGTTTAGCGCCTTGCCTTTTACGTTTGCGATATTTGCGTGGATGTGGCCGTAGAGATGGATAGAGCCGTGGTGGCCTGCGTTCCACTCGGATAACGGATAGTGAAAGAGTATGAGGTGAAATTTATCCTGCCCGTGCTGCACGGCGATCTCTTTGTATTCGCAAATTTCCTCAAACAGCGCGTTGCCGTCTTGCTTTTTCATAGCTAGCAGCTCGTCTTTATGCTTTTTTATCGCTTCGTCGTGGTTGCCTAGCACTAGGACGTGCTTACCGTTTAGCTTGCTAAAGATAGATATGCTGGCCTGCATATCCTTGTGAAAGCTTAGGTCGCCTATGTTATAGACCGTGTCGTAGGGAGTTACGCGCGAGTTCCAGAGACGAATGAGCGCCTTGTCCATCGCCTCTACACTAGAAAAAGGCCTAAAGCATGGATGAAATTTCATGATACTACTATGTCCGAAATGCAAATCGGAGGTAAAATAAATCATCTTTTTTCCTAAAATGTATTTAAAATTTACGGCAGCTAAACAAGTAATCCTTGGCGCTTAAATTTACGAATTTGCCTGTTTTTTGGCTTTTGGATTAAATTTAAGACGGTATAAGCCGCGCGGCTTTAAATTTAACTATAAGCTCTAGATTTTGAGACGGATACGGCTTACGCAACCTTGCTAAATTTGCAAGCCTAGCTGCATTTATCCTATTAAAATGCTAAATTTATGCTTAAATTTAGACTTATAGGCTTACTTCAAATTTCTCGCCGCTTTTTATCTCCATGATAACTAGGCGCTTGAAAAACACGGCCCCTACGTCCATCGAAAAGACGTTATTTTTGCGTCTGGTTATCCTATTTTCTTCGCTTGCGACGTGCCCGTGAAATATCCTCTTGCCCGTATTATTACTCTCCCAAAAGGGCTCTATACTCCATAGTACGTAGTCCTCGTCCTGCTCCTCTTCGCTTTTGCCGCCGTCAAAGGCTGCGTGGACGAATATGCTTTTTTCAGAGCTGATGACATGGGGCATATCACTGATGAAATTTTTGAGCCAAGCAAGAGAAAATCTACTTAAATTTCTCTTACAAATTGATTTTTTCGTCTTGTTTCCGCCGTTTTTGATCCAAATTTGATACTCCAGCGGATCGCAACCGAAAAATCCGTCAAACATCATCTTTTCGTGATTTCCAAGCACGTGAAGTAGGTTGTATCTGTCTTTGATTAGCTCGATATATCTTTGATACAGTCCGATCGTATCCTCACCTCGGTCGCAGCTGTCGCCTAGGATTATAACCAAATCGCTTTTTGTTAAATTTATCTTTTCAATCATCAGCTCAAAAAGCCCGAGACTGCCGTGCAGATCGCCGAATACGAAAATCCGCGCATAGTTATCTTCGTTTATATGTTTTATCTTTATCATTTTTGGTTCTTGTGCGTAAATTTGTGGAAAATTTCGGGTTAAGTTTTGTATAAAGGTAGTGGAATTTTATTCATAAAAGATAAAAATTGGCTGAAATTTGTAGTAATTTGTACAAATTTCAGCTGAAAAAATTATTTTAAGTATACCCCTTCGCTGTTTCTAACAATTTCTTCCAGCTCTTCTATGCGCTTTGAGTCCTGCGGATGAACGAACTCGTAGCTCTTGACGCGAAATACTTTCGAATCTTCGCCGTCTTCAAGCTTGTATTTTACGAAACAGTAGTAGCTGTGATCCGAAAAATAAGACGTCTCAATGAAACACAAGTATTCTCCCGCCTTTTCATCAAACTCTATTTTTTCCAGCGTTTCATCGCTGTTCTCCCACATCCAGGGGTCGTTTGGCAGATTGAGCTGATAAAATTTTAGCCCGATATAGCCCGCAACTTGAAAATATTCACCACAAAAAACGATACTACAGTTTTTGAAAAAATCTGTATATCTAACCATGAGTTCTCCTTTTTATTGAAGTTATAAGGGCAGTGTATCGAATCACGAGAATGGATGCAAGCAGAAACGGGTCACGCATGAGAAAAATCGTCATTTTTTTATTAATATCATATAAAGGCCCATAAAATCGGACTTTATATAATGATGTTTTTATATGCCGCATGTTAAAATTTCAATAAAATTCAAGGCTTTTTAATGAAAATCCTCCATGCAACCGATTTACATTACAATAAATCGTGGTTCAAATTTATCAAAGATATTGAATCAAATTTCGACGTCGTTTGCATTACGGGCGATTTTATCGACGCTTTCGACGAGGACGGGATAGCTCCGCAAATCTTATATACAAGCAAATGGCTTGCAAATTTTACTAAGCCGGTATTTGTTTGTAGCGGAAATCACGATGTGGGTTTATCCTACGAGCAAGAGTGGCTAAACGATATCCCAAAAGTTTACGCAGACAACGCCGTAAAAGAAATAAACGGAGTAAAATTCGGCTGCGCTCCTTATCTCAAGCCCGATTACGCGAAATTTGCCCAGTGCGACGTTTTACTTTCGCATGTTCCGCCTGCTTACATGAAAGCTTCCGTTGGATACAGCGGCGATGATTACGGTAGCGAAAAGCTTTATAACGCTATCGCCAAGCAAGTTATCACTCCAAAGATACTTCTTTGCGGACATATCCATAATCCTATAAAAAATATATGCAGGCTAAAGTATACCACGATTTATAATCCCGGTTGCGATAGGAATTTAAAAGAACCGAAGATTATCGTCGTGGAGATATAAAACGCCTCTAACTGAAAAAATGGCTTTAGTGCGAGTTACGAATTAGTTTTTTGATAAGCTACGTCGTTTAAAATTTTTAGAACGATTGAAACATTAAAAATAAAGTAAGCTAGATGTGTATATAATACTTACTAAAAATAAGGATTTAAGGTGAGTAAAAAAGATAAGTTAATACGCGAACTTACCCAAAATCCTCTTAATGTTAGGTTTGAGACGCTTAAAATTTTACTAGAAAACGAAGGATATAGCGCCTCAAATAACGGTTCAAGCCATTGGCAGTTTAGAAAGGCGGGCAAAGATACGATAACCATACCGTATAAACGCCCGATCAAGCCAATTTACGTAAAAATAGTTTTAAAAGCGTTAAAGGACGATCAATGAAAAAAGACGTTGAATACTACATGAATTTGCCTTACGAGATCATAGTCAAAAAGCTATCAAAGGATGAAGGCGGCGGATATCTGGCTAGATATAAAGATTATCCTTTGGTTATGGGCGACGGCGAAAATGAGGCCGAAGCGATAGCGGACGTAAAAAAGGCTTTTAGATTCGTCATAGAAACGGACCTAAAAGAGGGCGTAAAAATAATCGAGCCCGGCGACGATATCAAATTTAAACGCATTAATATCACTATGCCCGAATCCATAATCAACGCCATAGATAAAATAACCAACAACCGCTCGGCTTGGCTTAGCGATACCGCCAGGAGAGCATTATCTCTATGAGCAAGCAGGCTAAACAAAAAACCTACTTCGGACTTGAGATATTTTCAAACGGCTACTGCTCTGGCGTCAAAGAAAGCGATATTAAAAAGTTACCGTTTTACGAATTTTGGCTCAAAAAGAGCCTTGGCTCGACGCAAGGCGTGTTTGTAGACGAAAACGGCAAGGAGATAGATGGTGAGAGGCTGGTTTATCTGCACGATTGGGAGAAATTTTGCAGGATATTTATAAATACCGGCAGGTAAACATTTTAAAAACCGCTATAATACTTCAAATTTAACAAAGGAAAACCCTTGAATATAATAAAAAGCATATTTAGTAAAATTTTTAAAGGCGAGCAGGGCGAGGCGGACGTATTTGAAGCCATAGGCAAAATTTTAAACTCCAAAGGCGACGAGAACTACTATCTCATCCCAAAAGCTACGCTTGATGATGCGGCAGGCTCATCAAAGGAGATTGATCTGCTATTGCTTCATCCGGTATTTGGTATCTACGTCATCGAGGTGAAAAACTGGTCAAATTTAAATCAGATAGATAGCGCAAACGACCCTTACGAACAGGTTAAAATTTATCAAAGAATGCTGCTTGCTAAAATCCAGTGCGAGCTTAAAAAAGTACCTATAAACGTGGAATACCGAGTAATCTTTCCGTCCGTTAGCAAGGACGAGGCCGATAAATTTTATGAAAAAAATCCAAGCTATAAAAATTTTAAAAACCATACATTTTTTAAAGATGATTTGGCTAATAACAACGACATATTCGCCAGGTTTTTTCACTCATCCGTTGCGGATCATATCCCAAACAAAAAAGAGTTTCTAAAAATCTCACAAATGCTAGTCAGTCAAAGCAAGCTAAAACAAAAAATCATCCCGATAATTACAAAAGACGAGATTATGTTTTTTGACCGCAAGCAGCTTAGTATCATGAGCGGCTATACGGGCGGCTTTCGCGTGATAAGGGGCGTGGCCGGCACAGGCAAGACGATGATTTTAGCAAATTTCGTCGCAAACAGGCTAGAGCGAGACGATAGCGAGAAATTTTTAGTGCTTTGTTTTAACAAAAACCTAGCCGAAAACATAAGATCAAGCTTTGGTGATAGGTTTATGAAGCAAAGTATAGCCGTATACTCCATCATCTCGCTTTTAAATCGCATAGGATTTGATGAAGCGAGGCTCGGTATCGACGAAAAGACGAGCCTGGATGAAAAATATAAAATCTTTGAAACGGATGAAGCCATAACTGAATTTAGAGCCAAATTTAGCGCTCACCTAGCAAAGCACCCGATCGACTACGTCCTTTGCGACGAGACGCAGGATATGCCGGCCGGATTTATGAGGGTTATTTACGAGGAGATAAAAGACTGCGTGTTTTTTATAGACGAGGCGCAGAAATTTTACCCCTATACGATGAATAGCATAGCAGATATCTTTCATCATCCAAAATTTGAGCGCATAGATATGAGAGGGCGGGTAAAAAACCTAAAAAACGTCTACCGAACGCCGTCAAATATCGCTAGATGCGCATTTGAAATCTTGCAAAATGATAGCGCTATAAATACCTACTATAAAAACAGCTTTTACCTAGATAAAAGCTTTCTGGAAGATATCGAATGCGTACTGCAAGACGGAAGCGTGAATATAAGGGCGATGGATGATTTTTCGCAGCTTAGAGGCATTTTAGAGTCCTTGCCCGTAAACGAAACTAGCGTAGTTTTAAGCAATAGTAAAAAATCGGTCGAGGCCATAAAAGAATACGCCTTGCCAAAAGATAAAAACATAGACGTGCTTACGATGCAGTCTATCAAAGGCCTTGAGGCTCAAAATATCGTTATACACAACTTTTTGCCGTTTCTGCAAACGACGCTAAAAAACGACCGCAAGCTATTTTATAGAAAAATTTATGTTTTATTAACTAGAAGCAAGGAAAATTTATACGTTTCGATACCGGAAAAGCTTGACGAAAATTTACCCGATGAGATTAAAAGCGTAATAGAAACGATAAAAAAATACGCAAGCATAGCAAAAGCTGCCGAAGGGCCGAGTAAAGGCGAAAAAACCGCAAGCTCAAAAATAAAACTAGCCTCCATAAAACCCGTGCTAAGAGATATAAAAGACGGAGCCGAGCTAGTGGTGGCCGGAAGCGAACTGTTTGCCATAATAGCTGGGCTATTTGGGTAGAATTTAGGCTTAAATTTGGGCTTACGGCGTTTCTTGCCGCGAGATTAAATTTATGCTCGCAGTCTTTGCTCATCTTGGATGTAAATTTATACTTTCAAACTTAAATTTGACGAAGTTCGGCAGGGTGAGGCTAGAGCTTACCTTGCCTAGGTCCGTCGCAGTGTCGATAGGATGCTACGACATAAGTTTAGGGTTTATGGGGAATTTCAAATCAAAAAACGAGAGTTATCAGGATTATCTAAAAAATAACGACGACGATATATTTAAGGACAGAGCGAGAGACCGCATCAATAAAGACGATATAAGCAAGATGAGTTAAGGGCTCTAAAGGCTACTTCGAAATAGCGAATAGACAAATTTACCCCCCCCCCCCCCGTATAGCAAATTTAGAAAACGAGAAAAATAAAATGAGAAAATTTAAAACATTAAGCAACGTAGCTATTATACCTTTGGGCGAAACGAGAGTTGCGAGTTATTCAAAGCGAAAATGCAAAGAGCGTGTAAACAAAAGAGAGGAGATAAAAAGAAGCTACCGATAAATATGCCGTAGTGGAGCTTTTAGGGAAGGATTTTTTATCTATTTTTCTACTTCATTTGATTTGGATAGGTTTGAGAGCAGGCTACCGATACTTCGAAATGAAGGTCAAAATTTAGATAGCGGCGAGCCAAATAAAAGCTTGTTTGCCTAATTTATAAAAGAGATAGCGGAATTTAACTTTAAAAACCGAATGAACGCCTATGAACTAAAAGACCTCAGCGTTGAGCAAATGGTTATCGTAAGAGATCTGCGGCAAGAGAGACTAAAGGATGCTAGAGAGGCTGTGACCGGGAAGGAGTAACGGGTAGTAAAAATATGCCTCGCCAAGGCTTGCGGCTTGATGCCGACTTTACCCATTGATATTACAAGGCTGGTTTTAATAAAAACATAAATATGGACTATTGCTTATGTGTGTGTGAGGCGGGTTTTAAGAGGTGCTTGTCGCAGAGTAAAACATGCGAAGAAGCAGCACTAATGCCAAAGAAACCAAATTGACATAAAAAACCGGTATGCAAAACGACTTTTCTTATAGTGAGGCGATTTCTTGACGAGAGTTACGATGAAATTTACGAGGAATACGCATACGAGGAGAGCCGGATATAAAAATATGCTATAATGCGATCAATTTAACTTCAAAGGTCATATAAATGAATGCATTAATACAATTTAGAGTAGATAAAGAACTCAAAAACGAAGCCGATAAGCTCTTTAAAGAGCTCGGGCTTGATCTTGGTACGGCGATAAAGCTATTTTTAAAGCAATCGGTAAATAAGCAAGCCATACCATTTGCTATAACTACACAAAAAGAGAGTCTAGATGTGAAGTATCTAAAAAGCGTGATAGAAAATATAGATAGCGGCAAGGTAAATATGGTAAGAAAAAATCTAAGCGAGCTTGAAAGTTTAGCCGATGCTTAATATCGAGTTTTATCCCGACGCATGGGATAATTACCTAAATTTTACTAGCGACAAGAAGCTTTTTGCGAAGATAAATATACTCATCAAAGATATCGTTAGAGGTAATGAAGCAGAAGGTATAGGCAAGCCCGAAGCGCTAAAAGGCGATCTAAGCGGTTGCTACTCTCGCAGGATAGACGGTAAAAACCGCATCGTTTATAGGATCAAGGGCGATACGGTGCAAATTTTACAAGTCGGAACGCATTATAAAGAAAAGTAGTTTTAGCTAAGCCGATGCCAAGAGGATCGCATCGCCAGCTAGATGCCGCACGGAGGCTGTAAGCCCCAACGCTAACGCATCTGAGAGGATAGCTCGAAAAACGCGTAAATTTTACCTAAGTTGTCGCCGTTTTAGATAAAAATGCGCCGTTGCTGGCGTTTTTAAGCGGAAGTATAAGTAAATTTTATGGTAAAGTAGTTTGAAAAATTGAAATTTTAAGAGTGATCGTCATAATGGGAATTAACCCATGCGTAACGCTTTAGTATTTTTCTAGCTCGTTTTAGCTCATTGCTTGGCGTCTTTCACGCTTTTTTAAGAAATAGTGAAAGATTATCACGATTTGAACTGCATCATATTAGTATAATTTAAATGCAAAATTTCGCTCTTGCGGTAAAGCCTGTTCAATTCTTTTAATTTAACGCTCGCATCTTTTAGCTCATCTAGCGTCTTAAAGAATTCGCTCTACTTATCCTCTTTAACCGGAGTTAAACCACTTCGTTATCATTAAAGCTCTTTAGTGTAAATTCTTTAAAGTTGCCTAATTTTAGGCTTTTTAGAAGCCTCAGTGCCAAAGAATTACCGCTTTTAAATACTTTTAATCTTGTTTGAATAAATATATTCTCTAGTATTTATTTTTATAAGTATATACGAAATAAGATAAAATATTCTTATGTTTTACGCATGCTTATGTATATTTTAAAAAGAGATTTTAATCGTATACCCTAAAAGAGATTTGAATTGTGAACTCAAATGCTCCTAAAACTTGTTCCAAAATTTAGTACAGTTTTTTAACTATAAAATTACTTATAATCTTGATATATCGGTATTTTGCTTGTTGTAGAAATAGATGAGTCTGTGATAGAAAAATAATTGTAAATAAAGGTAAAAAATTATACAATATCATATAGTATAAATCCCCGTATTTAGGGCTTAGAAAGGTGGTAAATGATAGAAAAATTTTATAGTACGGCGGAGTGTCCCTCTCTGTCCGCCACTACTTCAAGCAGTATACAGAAAACCCCAGTGAGCTACGGCAACAAAAAGAAACTACCAGCAGTGTTTTGTTGATATTTTCTCTGACTATCCAATAAAAACAGTCAAAATTTACACATCCAATCAGCCAAAATGATATACAATGCCCAAAATATTAGCACGGATCAGTAATCCAAGTTAAAGATAAACCGTATTTTGTAAGCGGTAGTGACAATCTACCATTAAAATAATGTCTAATGGCAGTAAATTTTATCTACGAGTTTTGCAGTAAAGTAGTGAATAAGCCCAAAGGAATTATTATAGCAAGTAGGCGAAATAAGCCTAGCCAAAGCTACGGAGAGGCGCGACGAGCTAAAGCGATACTTTGAATTTCAGACGGTGGATCTTGTAATATGTATAAAGTATTGCAAGCTATTTAAGTCTGTAAAATCAAGCTAAATTTAAACTTGCAGATACTTTTTATTCTATGCCATTTTGGGCGGTTTTGCGCGTAAATTTGGATTTTAAAAATATTAAAAAATAAAATTTGCACTAGAAGCGAAATCAAAATAAGCTAATTTTTTTATCCAAATTTAGCTTTGCAAGGGTATTGCAAGTTAAATTTCTAAAATCGGACCGCATTTCAAATAAATAGATTGATATTAAAAAAGCGAAAACCGTTATTTTGCTACTTTTGTTTTTGTCGATATGAAAATTTAATGAGCGGCTTAGTCTCTGGCATCTATAAACTTGTGTTTGCGCGATAAAATTTACCGCAAAAGTAAGCCGCCCGTTTTTTTATTTATTTTTTGTGCTACGTAAAAGCTCCATCTTCATCTCGTAGTAGTCCACGCTCATATCGACGTAGTGTTTGTGCGGGTTTTCAAAGCGCTGCTCCTCCTGCCAAATTTCATTTTCTAGCTGCTCTTTTACGTACTCTCTGATTTGCGCTAAATTCGGCTTTTCGCCCACGCGTTTGCCGTCTTTTACGACTAGATTTTGCAGCTGTCGCGCCGTGCAGCCTTCAAAATACAGCTCCTTCCACGGCCTATCGGGATCTATGTAGCGGTAGGTTTTTGAGAGATCGGGCGTTTCGTCCGCGTTCGTGATTAGATCGGCGACGGCTTGACCGCCTTTATATATGCGCCAGACCTTTTTTAGACCCGGGTTAGTCATCTTTTCTACGGCCTCCGAGACCTTTATGCGAGGGCTAAAAATGCCTTTATTCTCGACTGCGACTAGTTTATAGACTCCGCCGAAAACCGGATCGCTTTTTGACGTTATCAGGCGCTCGCCCACGCCAAAGCCGTCTATGCGTCCGCCTTGGGTTAAAATCGAGGCGATGGTGTATTCATCCAGGCTGTTTGAGACGATGATTTTGCAGTCTTGTAGCCCCGCCGCATCTAGCATCGCGCGCGTTTTTTTAGATAGATACGCTAGGTCGCCCGAGTCTAGCCTAACGGCTTTTAGGCGCTTACCCATGGGTTCAAGTACTTCTTTTGCCGTTTTTATCGCATTTGGCACGCCGCTATGCAGCACGTCGTAGGTATCTACGAGCAGCGAAGCGGAGTCGGGATAGAGCAGGGCGTAGCGCTTAAAGGCTTCAAATTCGTCGCCAAAATACATCACCCAGCTGTGCGCCATCGTGCCGGTCGTCGGTATACTAAAAGCCTTAGCCGCCAAAACCGTCGCCGTGCCGTCCGCGCCGCCGATATAGGCCGCTCTAGCGCCGTATACGGCCGCGTCGAAGTTATGCGCGCGTCTAGCGCCGAAGTCAAACACGCTTCTGCCGTCCGCGGCTTTTACGATGCGCCTAGCTTTGGTCGCGATGAGGCTTTGGTGGTTTATCTGCGATAAAATCGCGGTTTCTATGAGCTGCGCGTCTATAGGCGAGGCCACGACGGTCATAAAAGGCTCTTGCGGATAGATGATCGTCCCCTCGGCAAATGCATATATATCGCCTCTAAAGCGAAATTTGCGCAGGTAATCCAAAAAATCCTCGCTAAATAAATTTAACGAGCGCAGATAAGCTACGTCGCTATCCTCAAAGAGAAAATTTTCTACGTACTCAATGATTTGCTCAAGTCCCGCAAATATCGCAAAACCTCCGCCGCTAGGCACTTTGCGGTAAAAAACGTCAAACGCTACTCGCGGCTGATCCGCACTTTTAAAATACCCCTCCGCCATCGTAAGTTCGTAAAAATCCATCACCATGCTGACGTTTCTTGTGTCAAACTGCGTCATTTTTGCCCTTTCTCGTTAAAATTTGATAATGATATAACCCCGCGGCTTGCGAGACGCTGAAATTCGGCGGAACGGTTTTTAACAAATATATTATTTAATCTCATAATATTATCACTTTTTATCGGTTTTTAAGCTCGTTTAGCATATAGTTTTAAAGTTTTTATTTAAAAAAAATTTTTATATTATTTTTATATTTTAAATTACGTTTTTTGATTTTCGAGGGAAATAAAATTTGAAAATTTAGGAGGATTTTATGAAACAAGCCTTGCTTTTAAGTAGCTCAAGCTACAAGGATACGGGCTATCTTAAGCATTGTAAAAACTGGATATACGACTTTTTAAAAGAGTGCGAGGTTTGGGACGAGCAGGTGCTTTTCATCCCGTACGCCGGAGTTCGCCGCACAAACGACGAGTACGAGCAAAAGGTCATCGACTGCCTGGAATACAAAAATATCGCGTCCATCCATAAATTTAGCGATCCAAAACGCGCCGTAGCCGAGGCCAAAGCCATCTGCATCGGCGGCGGAAATACCTTTGCACTGCTTTACTATCTTTATAAATTTGATTTAGTCGAAGCTATCAGGCAAAGAGTGGAGGCGGGAGTGCCGTATTTTGGCTGGAGTGCGGGCGCAAACGTCGCGGGAAGCACGATGATGACGACAAACGATATGCCTATCATCATGCCAAAGAGCTTTGATTCGCTAAATATCTTCCCGCATCAGATAAATCCGCATTTTATCAGCGGTAAGATCGCCGGACACAACGGCGAAAGCAGGGAGGAGAGGCTGGAGGAGTTTTTGATAGTAAATCAAAAAAGCCTGATCTACGCGCTGCCTGAAGGCACGGCTCTAAGGATAAAGGGCGAAAACGCGGCCGTTATGGGCATGGAAAATAGCCCGGTTTTAAAAATGGCGTATCAAAAAGAAACCGAGCTCATAAAGGTTGGAGATAGCTTTAAAATTTAGTCGTTTTCGGTTCACGGCTCAAATTTCAAATTTGAAACTGTTTTAGAAGAGCCTTCAAATTTGGATTTGGCATTGATCGGCGACAAAAATAAAAAAAGATTAAATTTGGCTCGAAACTAGCGCGCAAAACCCAATCTGCGCAAATTTGATCTAAATTTGAAATAAGTATAAAACACAAAACGAAAGGGGACAAAATGGCTACTGCTAAGCTAATCTGTGCGGTCATAGGCTTGATCGCCGTCGTGTTTTTATTGGTCAAAAAAAGAGAGACCAAAACTGTGCTCATCGGCGTGGGACTCGTGCTCTGCGTCATCTGTCTAAATCCGCTCGGAGCGCTTGAGAGCTTTACGAAGTCGATGACCTCTGCGGGGCTTATCAAGGCGATTTGCGCCAGTATGGGCTTTGCTTACGTTATGAAGGTGACTAAGTGCGACCAGCACCTGGTTTTGCTACTTACGAAGCCGATGAAAGATATCGGATTTTTTCTGATTCCGGCTACTTTCGTACTGACTTATCTTATCAATATCGCGATACCGTCGGCTGCGGGCTGCTCGGCTGCGGTCGGAGCTACGATGATACCGCTTTTGATGGCCTCTGGCGTACGTCCTGCGATGGCTGGAGCGGCGGTGTTTGCGGGTACGTTTGGCGGCGTGCTAAGCCCCGGCTCTGCGCACAACATCTTCGTAACCGACATGGTTAAAAAGACAAACGAAGCCTACACCGTCCAAGACGTCATCGGCGTGCAGTTTCCAAACGCCGTAGCCGCCGGTATCGTCGTTTTGATCGTGATTAGCTTGACGGCGATTATCTTTAAAGATTATCAAAAAGGACAGGATTTCTCGCCTAAATCTACAAGCAACGTCGGCGAAGCGACGCAGACGAAGGTAAATTTGCTATTTGCTCTAGCGCCTCTCATCCCGCTAGTTATCCTAGTCGTCGGCGGCACCGGCCTAAATAAAATCTCATGGCTAGCATGGACGAAGATGGGCGTGGCCGAGGCTATGATCCTTGGCGCTATCATTGCCGTTTTTATCACGTGGACGAGCCCTGAGAAGATCACCAAAGAGTTTTTTAACGGTATGGGCAGCGCCTACGCTGAGGTCATGGGTATCATCATCGCTGCCGGTGTTTTCGTCGCGGGTCTAAAGGCGTGCGGCGCAATCGATGCGGTCACCGAGTGGCTAAAGCACTCTCAGGAGTTCGTGCGCTACGGCGGTACTTTCGTGCCGTATCTCATGGGTACCGTTACGGGCTCTGGCGACGCGGCTACTATGGCGTTTAACCAAGCTATCACCGTGCATGCCTCAGACCTTGGCTTTGCGCAGGATAAACTAGGCATGGCTGCTGCGATCTCGGGCGCGCTAGGTCGCTCGTCGTCTCCTATCGCAGGTGCAGCGATCGTGTGCGCGGGTCTAGCGATGGTTAGCCCGGTCGAGATAGCCAAGCGAACGGCTCCGGCGATGGCGATAGCCGTGTGCGTCATAGCGTTTTTTATGCTCTAAATTTACGGAGTCAAATTTGATAAAGTCGGCGCTTTGCCGACTTTACGTTTGACTGGGCGATGCCTGTCGTCCTAGCTCATGATTTGGTTTTTGCGAGAGATGTTCATACGTGCAGCTTGCCACTAAAATTTAAGGCTAAAACAGCAAATTTTCCCATCAAATTTACCGCACAAAGGTGGTCAATGTTATTTTTGAGTAAATTCTTTATATCGGTCGCAGGCTAGCTCCGGCTCCATATCGCACGCTTTTTTGAGGTATTTTTCGGCTGCGTTTGCGTCCTCTTTGACGCCTCGTCCTTGCGCGTATAGGTTGCCTAGATTGTAGCATCCGCCGCCGTTGCCCATATCGCAGGCTTTGGCGTAAAATTCGCTAGCTTTTACGTAGTCTTGCTCGACGCCGCATCCGTTTGCGTAGGCAAAGCCCAAATTTGAGCAACCGGCCTCATCGTCCATATCGCAAGCCTTTGCGTAAAGCTGGGCGGCTTTTTTGCTATCCTGCGCCACGCCGCTTCCGTTGTCGTATAAAAAGCCCAAATTTGAGCAGCCGGCGCCACTACCTAGCTCGCAGGCTTTTGAGTAGAGTTCGGCCGCTTTTTGATAGTCCTGCGCGGCTCCATCTCGCCCGTTATCGTATAAAACTCCAAGCTCGTAGCGTGCCAGCACCGTTTCCGTCGCCGCACTCCTTTTGCAGCGCGTCTAGATCGGCGCCGACAGCTAAAACAGAAGTTGCGATCAGCGGTAAAAATATCTTTTTCATTAAATTTGCTCCTATTTAAATTTGCTTTTGCATTTTACGTAAAGCGAGCTTAAATTCGGGCGAGCGGGTTAAATATGACGTAAATTTGGGTTAGCGCCGTAAAGGGGGCGGGTCTTGACGGCGTAAAAATAGCGATATGAGAGCTGCAACACGCAAATTTGAGAGCGAATTCGCCCTCAAATTTGATTAAATTTACTTTTCGGCTATGATTTTTACGATCTCGCAGATGACGTTGCTGGCTGCTCGTAGCGATTTTACCGGCAGATACTCGTAGATGGAGTGAAAGTTGTGCGCGCCGGTAAAGAGATTCGGACACGGTATGCCTTTTTCCGAGATGACCGCGCCGTCGTAGCCGCCTCGCATCGGGATGACTTTTGGCGCGATGTTTAGGCGCGCGTAGGCCTGCTTGGCCGCGACGACTGGCAGGCTGTTTTCGCCGCCCTCGAGGTAGTTAAATACGTTTTTATAGCGGTCTTTTAGACTGATCTGCACTCTGTGCGCGCCGTAAATTTTAGCAAACGAGTCGGCTAGATCTTGCAAAAATGCCATGCGCTGCGCGTATTTTGCCTCGTTAAATTCGCGAACGTCGAGTTTTAGCACGGTCTTTGCGCTGTTGCCCGATAGCTCTTTAACCCAGTAGTAGCCCTCGACGCCGTCAGTGTATTCGGGCGCTTCGCCGTCAGGTAGCATCGAGATAAATTTATGCGCGAGTAGCAAGGAATTTACTAGCTTACCCTTGGCGTTCATCGGGTGCGCAGACTGCCCAACAAAGGTCACGACCGCGTCGCCGGCGTTCCAGTTTTGGTAAATCAGCTCGCCTATGCCGCAGCAGTCCAGACAATAGGCAAAGTCGGCCTTGATCTCTGAGACGTCAAGCGCCTTGGCTCCGCGCAGGCCTTGCTCCTCGTCGGGTAAAAAGCCAAACGTCACGTCGCTGTGCTTTATTTGCGGATTTTGTATGAAAAACTGCGCGGCGTTTACGATGGCGGCGATCGCGGCCTTGTCATCCGCGCCTAGCAGGCTGGTGCCGTCGGTTACGATGAGATCGTCTCCGACGTAGTTAGCAAGCTCTGGAAATTCGCTAAGTTTCAGCACGATGCCTAGCTCTTTATTTAGCGTGACGTCGCCGCCCTCGTAGCGTACGATTTGCGCTTTCGTGTCGTTTTTTTGCTCCGCGCTCGTGTCAAGGTGCGCGAAAAACGCCACAGAGGGCAGCTTTTTAGCGGAATTTGACGGCAAAACGGCCGTGGTTATGGCATTTTCTCGTCTTTTTATATTTTGCAGGCCGAGCTGCTTTAGCTCGCTTTCTATCAGCTTTGCCAGATCGTGTTCGGCCTCGTTTGAAGGCATGATGCCCGCCGCGCCCGCTTCGCGGTTTGTGGTGGTGTTGATCTTCGTGTAGCGCAAAAATCTCTCGACTATGTCCATGTTTGCTCCTAAATTTGAGATAAAATTTATGAAATTATACTATCTTTTAATTAAGCTTAAAATAAAAATTTAATTTCTTCGGACGGATTTAAAATTTAAACGGTATAATTCGCAAACCAAATTTAAAGGAGCAAAAATGCGAAATTTACGCTACGTAAGCGACTTTTCGGACTTTCATCAGGTTTTTTCGGCGACTTTGGGCAAGATGGCAACCGTGCAAAATAGATTTGCGGATATCGTCGGCAATCTCGACTGGAACGCGGATTTTGACAGCTGCGAGATAGCTTTCGGCGATCAAATTTACAAGATACAGCTTATCGGCAGCGAGTCAAAAGTGAGCGACACGTGGCTGTGGGGATTTGCCAATCAAAGCGGCCTTAGCCCCGAGGTGACGGCGTTTTCGCACGAGATTTTGCGAGCGGGACGGGAGTGGGGCTTGCAGGCTTTTAGCGAACCGAGTTTTGAGCTGGATGAAACATTTAACGGCCATACGCTTTGCATAGCTGCATGCGGAGCGGTGGGCGAAAATTTATGCTACTACGGCTGCAGGCACGATAAGGGCTGCGCGTTCGTGGCTATAACTGATGCGCCGACTTCGCTTTTTGAGCCTCTTAGCGCGCACGAGTTTGTTAAAACAGCAAGCGGTTGTATACAAAATCACGACGTAGATCATAAAATTTTTATCAAAAGTTTTTTGGAATTCAATGGAGTCAAATTTGATGAAAATATCGAGAAAGGTGGATTTTTTAAAAAAGCCAAAGACGAAATCGTAGCTAAATTTGATAAGGAGCTTTTGATCAAATTTGACGATAAGGGTAGGATTTCGGGGTTTAAATATGAATTTTAATTTGGGTAGTTTGAGTGAGGCGATGAGCTAAAAGCCCACCGCCTTAAATTTACGAATGAAAGTGAAACTCGTCCGGGTGATCGAGTGCGTAGCGGAATTTCTCCATATCTACTTTTTTATCCCAGATCGAGATGATTAGGCAGCCTACGGCGTTACCGCAGAGATTTCCGACCGCGCGCATCTCGGACATAAACTTATCCACGCCGAGCAGCACAGCAACCGTAACGACCGGGATACCTGCACTAGGAAGCGCGGCAAGCGTACCCGCAAGTATGATAAATCCAGAGCCCGTGACGCCGACGGCGCCCTTGCTCGTTACCATCAAGATGACGAGAATTTGTATCAAATGCTCGATTGTTAGCGGGATACCGAAAGCCTGCGCTAGGAAAATAACGCTAAGCGATAGGTAGATGTTCGTGCAGTCGAGGTTAAACGAGTATCCCGTCGGTATGATGAGTCCGACCGCACCTCTGTGGATGCCTGCGGCTTCTAGCTTTTGCATGAGCGGAGCTAGCGCGGTCTCCGAGGAGCTCGTCGCAAATACGATTAAGACCTCTTTTGCGATGAAGCGCATAAATTTAAAGATATTGACCTTTGCAAAATAGCAAATAATGCCCAAAACTACGAAAATAAAAAACAAGCTCGCAATCGCCATAACGAAAAGTAGCTCAAGCATACCCAAAAGCGAGTTGATGCCAAATTTGCCGATCAAAAACGCCATCGCGGAAAATGCCGCAACCGGGCTAAATAGCATCAAAATCGTAAGTAGTTTTAGTACCCAGTGCTGAACGATTTCAAGCGGTCTTAGGATCTTCTTTTTATAGTCGTGCTTCAAAAACGAAATCGCAACAGCTGTAATGATCGCCAAAAATAGCACCTGAAGCGTGTTTGATTTGATAAACGGATCAAGCAAATGCACATAAGGGAAAATGCCGTCAACCGGCACAGCGCCGCGTAAAATATGAAGCGTGTGCGCTAAAATTCCGCTATTTGCGTCTATATTTGAGGCTTGGCTCGTAAATTTTTCTACGCTAGAGGCATCAAGCTGCGTGTAGTCAAGGTGCATATCGTGACCCGGTTTTAGCGTCTCGCCAAAGATTATTCCCACTGCAAGTGCTAACGTGCTAACGACCTCAAAGTAAATAAATCCTTTAAGTCCGATGGAGCCCAGTTCCTTCATACTCTCAAGTCCGATGATGCCTGAGACGATCGTGAGGAAAATAATCGGTCCGATGAGGGCTTTTAAGGCTTTGATAAAGTAGTCGATGCCAGGCTTGCTCGCGATGCCTAGATCAGGGAACATCATACCGACCGCGATGCCTGCGACGATGCCGAAAACCACCCAAAACGCTAGGTTGGTAAACATTCTAATAAGAAAAGGTTTTTGCGGTTTTGCCGCGTTTGAAACGCTTGGGTTCAAGAGGTGTCCTTTAAAAATTATTAAAAAGGTATTTTAACAAATAAATTTATATAAAAAGATAAAAACGCGGCGATTTTTGGTCAAATTTTACCCGCCGCCGCAAATTTTATCAAATTTTACAAACTCTCTAAAATTTCGATCGAGTTTATCTTATCGCCTTGTCTGACGCTATCTAGAGTCTTTAGGCTCGCTTCGTCCACGATCTGTCCAAACACCGTATGCACGCCGTCAAGGTGCGGCTGCGCGCTGTGGCAGACGAAAAACTGACTGCCGCCCGTATCGCGTCCGGCGTGCGCCATAGATAGCGCTCCGCGTTTATGCTTGTGCTTTTGGCCTACGCACTCGCATTTGATGCGCCAGCCCGGCCCTCCGGTGCCCGTACCGTTCGGGCAGCCACCCTGGATCACGAAATTTGGGATCACGCGGTGGAAATTTAACCCGTCGTAAAAGCCGCTTTTAGCTAGCTGGGCGAAATTCGTCACCGCTTGCGGCGCTTCGTCGCCGTAGAGCTCGAGCTTCATATCGCCCTTTTCCGTGTGGATAACGGCAAATTTGAGCTTAGCAAGCTCGGCCGCGTCGATGTCGTAGATTTTTAGTTCGTCGTTTCTCATTTTGTTCCTTAAATTTATTCGATATTTGTATAAACCGCTTGCACGTCGTCGTCGTCTTCAAGCTTATCGAGTAGTTTTTCTAGCTCGTTCATTTGCTCTTCGTCTAGGCTTACGGGTGAGTTTGCGATGTACTGCAGGCTAGCTTTTTTAGCCTCGAGGCCTAGTTTTTCGATGCCTTCGCTTAGCGTGCCAAAGCTCGCGTAATCGCCGTAGATATAGAGCACGCCGTCTTCTTCCTCGATCTCGGTTAGACCAAAGTCGATGAGCTCTAGCTCGATCTCGTCAAGCTCTTTTGCCGGCATATCAAGCTCAAAAACGCTCTTTCTCGTAAACATGAAATTTAAGCTTCCGCTAGGCAGGATTTCGCCGCCGTTTTTGCTAAATATCGCCTTGACGTTTGCGACCGTTCGAGTAGGGTTATCGGTGGCGCACTCGACGATGATTTGCACGCCGTGAGCGCCCTTGCCGTCGTAAAAGATGGTCTTGATATCAGCGCTATCCTTGCCGCTAGCGCGTTTTATCGCCGCGTCGATGTTGTCTTTTGGCATATTTTGCGCTTTGGCCGCTGCTATCGCGGCGCGGAGTTTCGGGTTCATATCAGGCTCTGTACCGCCCTCTTTAGCCGCCACGGTTATGGCCTTTGCGAGTTTTGGAAAAACCTTGCTCATCTTATCCCAGCGCGCTTCTTTCGCGGCGCGCCTATATTCAAACGCTCGTCCCATTTCGTTCCTTTAAAAATTTTTGCCCAATTATATCTAAAAAAATTTTGCATTTTTTTAAAAATACGAGGTTTTGAGCGTATTAGCAAAAAATTTAGCTTTAAGTCCTATAATCCGCGTATGATTTTAAATGCCCGAAAAGACGACGCCGCGCGCTGCATAGAGCTGTTAAATTTAGCCATGGAGGACATCGCATTTACGCTTAGCGGCGTGAGCGACCCAGATAAGAGCGATGAAATTTTGCATAAATTTTTCCGCAGCGAGATAAACCGCCTAAGCTACAACAATGTTTTTGTTTTCAAATTTGACGGCGAGATCGCGGGTGCGATTTGCGCTTACGACGGAGGAGAGATCGAAACGCTAGATGGGCCCATCAGGGCGCATTTGCGGATGCTCGGTTTAAGCGAATTTCCGCAGACGGAGTGCTTCGTGGACGAGCTATATATCGATAGCCTAGCCGTAGACGAGAGGTTTCGCGGACGAGGCATCGCAAAAGAGCTGATCAAATTTGTCTTTACCCTAGCACCAAAACGAAATATCAAAAAAGTAGCTCTCATCGTCGATGAAAAAAAGCCTAAAACCATGGCTTTTTACGAGCGCTTGGGCTTTGAGACCGACTGCGAAATGATCATAAATTCTCACAAATACTACCATATGATAAAGGAGATAAGATGACTAAATTTAAGGTTGCTAACATCCACTGCGAAAACTGCGCAAACACCATAAAAAACGCTCTTGGCGATGAATACGGCGAGATAAAGGTCGATCTTGGCGTAGAACCAAGGGTCGTGAGCGTAAATTTAGACGGCAAGGACGAGGCGAAATTTAAAGAGGAGCTGGATGATTTGGGATTTAGCGTCATAGAGAAAATTTGATGCAAAATATCAAACTAAACATCGCAGGCATGACCTGCGTAAACTGCTCAAACGCCATCGAGCGCGTGACGAAAAAGATCGCGGGCGTACTAGACGCGAAGGTCAGCTTCGCAAACGGCTCGGGCGAATTTACCATAGAAAACGCCGAGGTGCAGGCCGCAATAGAAGAAAAGATAAAAAAACTAGGCTACGGCGTGGCTAAAGATTTGGCGGAATTTGAAGCCAAACGCGAGAAACATATCTTAAATTTACGCCGAAATTTCCTAGCCGCCGCAGCTTTTAGCGCGGTGATCATGGCGCTTGAGATGAGCGAGCAACCAAGCGTGGCAAAATCAGCTATTATGCTGGCACTTGCCTTTATCACGATAGCTACGTGCGGGCGGGACTTTTTCATCCATGCTTACGGCGCGCTAAAAAATAAAAACTTCGATATGAACGTGCTCGTAGCGCTGGGAACAAGCACGGCGTTTGCGTATTCGCTGGGCGTTTTTATCGCGGGCGATCGCCTACCTGAAAATATGCGCCACCTCTACGTCTCGGGTGCAGCCATGATAACGGCTTTCGTGCTGCTTGGTAAATTTTTAGAAGAGCGCTCAAAAGCTCGCGCGGGCGATTATATAAAATCGCTCATGGATATGTCGCCAAAGACCGCTCTCGTACTACAAAAAGACGGTAGCGCGCTGGAAGTCGATGCCGCGAGCCTAAAAATAGGCGACATCGCGGTCGTAAAGAGCGGCTACGCGGTGCCTTGCGACGGAGTCGTGATAAACGGCGGCGCAGAGATCGACACCTCGATGCTAACGGGCGAGAGCTTGCCCGTCTACAAGAAACAAGGCGACGAGGTCAATGCCGGAACGATAAATTTAAACGGCTACATCAACGTAAAGGTTACAAAGCTCGCTAGCCAGACGCTTTTGTCGCAAATTTTAGAGCTTTTAAGCGACGCGTCGAGCAAAAAGATGCCTATCAGCCGCTTTGCCGACCGCGTGGCAAATATCTTCGTGCCTAGCGTGATAGCTATCGCCGTCGTTACGTTTGGCGCGTGGTTTGCGATTACGGGAAATGCGCTACAAGGCGTGCTAAGCGCGGTTTGCGTGCTCATTATCTCGTGTCCTTGCGCGCTGGGGCTTGCCACCCCGATAGCTATCGTCTCCTCGCTATCTCTAGGCGCTAAAAACGGAATCCTCATCAAAAATCCCGAGGTTTTAGAGGTGCTTGGCGGCGTGAAATACGCGGTATTTGACAAAACCGGAACGCTAACCAAGGGCGAAATTTCGGTAAATTTTACCGATATAAACGATGAAAATTTAGCCAAAATCGCCGCGCTAGAGGCTAAAAGCTCGCATCCGATATCTGCTGCGATCGTTAGATACGCAAACGAGCTCGGGCTTAAAATTTTAGGCGATGAAAAGGGCTTTGAAAACATCGCCGGACGCGGCGTAAAGAGCGAGGACGGCAGCGTAATAGCGGGCAACGAGGCCTTTTTAAGCGAGCTTGGCGTAGAGATAAACGCGCAGGCTAAAGAGCAAATCGCCAAAGCGCAAAATGAAGGAAACGGCGTAGTACTCGCGGCCGTGGATAAAATTTACGTTGGATTTATCGCGCTTAGCGACAGGGTAAAGGACGACGCCGTGCAGGCTATCCAAAGCCTCAAAAACGCCGGCATAACGCCCGTGATGCTAACCGGAGATAACGCCTTCACCGCTAAAAACGTGGCTGGCAAGCTAGGCGTAGAGAAGGTCTTTGCCGGCATGCTACCTAATGAAAAATTTGAAACCATAAAACGCCTGCAAGAAGAGGGTGCGGTGCTATTTGTGGGCGATGGTATCAACGATGCCGCCCCACTAAAACAAGCAAATGTGGGCATCGCGATGAGTAGCGGCGCAGACATCGCAAAAGAGGCCGGCGACGTAGTGCTAGTAAAAAACGATCTAAAAAGCGCGGTATCTACGATAAATTTGGCCAACGAGACGATGAAAACGGTAAAGCAAAATTTGTTTTGGGCGTTTGTTTATAACGCTGTTTGCATCCCCGTCGCGGCCGGAGTTCTAGCGCCGTTAGGACTCATGCTAACGCCTGTTTACGGTGCTGCTGCGATGTGCTTTAGCTCGGTTACTGTCGTGTTAAATTCGATCAGATTACGATTTAAGCAAATCTAAAATTTAGCCTAAATTTTGTAAAATCCCGCAAAAAAACACAAAGGAAAACGATGAATTTGGGTAAATTTTACGCCGTGATCGCAAGGATATTTGCGTTAAATTTCGCTCTGCCGCCGAGCGCGAAGCTTTTTAGCGAGCTAAATAAAAATCCAAAATGGATAATAACAAACGATAGCGAAGCAAACGCCAAAGGACACGCACTATACGAGGAGTCGATAAAGGGCGAGAGCATCGAAGATATCGCGAAAGACTTTGCAAATTTGAAAAAATATTTTAACGCGGAGTTTTTTTTCGAGGGCGATAAGGCGCGCCTTGAAGGCTTTTATAAAAAGTGCAAATTTAGCCCAAATTTAAATGTCAGCGCGCTTGATAGCCTAACGAACGAGCTTTCGTTTTTCTCATCCGTCGTCGAGCTAAAACAAGACGAACAGACGAAGGAAATTTTGGGCGTTTTGCTAAGCTCGTATCTACTACCGTACGCAAAAAAGCTGGCCCCCGTCCTGCAAAATGAAGCGGGAAGCAAATTTTACCGCGCGATGGGCTATCTTTTTGAGGATTTTGCGAGCGGCATAGAAAATACGCTAAAAGTCAAAGTCGTACCTAGATGAGTTGGTGGAACGACTTTTATATAAATTTCGATCCGGTCGCGTTTGAGCTGTTTGGCATCAAGGTGCACTGGTACGGGATAATGTACGTCCTGGCACTGCTCGTGGCGCTTGGCGTGGCTAAATTTATCGTCAAGCGCGATAATATGCAAATCTCAAATTCGCTGCTTGATAATTATTTCTTTTGGGTGGAAATCGGCGTGATACTGGGCGCGAGGCTCGGCTACATCGTCATTTATGATCCAAATACCGCTTATTATCTCACTCATCCTTGGCAGATTTTTAACCCCTTTCACAACGGTGAATTTGTAGGCATTCGCGGCATGAGCTATCACGGCGCTGTGGTCGGGTTTTTGATAGCGACGTGGGCCTTTTGCCGTAAATTTAAGCAAAATTTGTGGCAGCTTTTGGATCTCGTCGCACTTAGTATCCCGCTTGGATATTTTTTCGGTCGCATCGGGAATTTTTTAAACCAAGAGCTGTTCGGTCGTATCACGGATGTCTCATGGGCGATCAACGTCGCGGGACAGATGCGTCATCCATCGCAAATTTACGAAGCGGTTTTAGAAGGGCTTGTGGTTTTTGCCATCCTTTTTGTTTATAGAAAATTTAAAAAATTTGACGGCGAACTTATCGCTCTTTATGCCATACTTTATACCTTTGCCAGATTTATTTGCGAGTTCTTTAGGGAGCCTGATTTCGGGATCGGCTTTGTATTTTTAAATTTATCTATGGGGCAAATACTATCCTTTTTAATGTTTGCATGCGGCATTTTCCTTTATATTATCTTAAATAAAAAATATACAAAGTTTTAAAAGGTTTTTAAAGTAATTTACGATACTATTATGCCGTTTTTATAGTATCGTAATTTAATTTTTTTTTAAGTTATGATAACTTATCTCAATTTTATAGGAGGGCTCATGAGTGGGCTAATCGAGGGCTTCTTAGGTAGGCAAGCGGATACGAAAAAAAGTCGTACTTCTGCCGTTTGGGACAGATGGCAAAGTATAACGGGACTGATTTTGGCCTGTTTTATTTTGTGTCACATGGTATTTACCTCTACCATTTTATTCGGCAAGGGCGCATTTAACGCCGTTGTAGGTTTTGCGGAGGCTAAATTTTTATTCGGCGAGGCTACGTGGTGGATCACTAACGTTATCGCTGCGATAATATTCGTCGTTTTTATCGCTCACGCATTTTTGGCGATGAGAAAATTCCCTGCAAACTACAGACAATACATCATGTTTAGAGGTCATAAAGACCGCATGAAGCACCTTGACACTACGCTTTGGTGGTTTCAGTTTTTGACCGGTTTTGCTCTATTTTTCGCAGCTAGCGCGCACCTAGTCGATATAATCTTCGGCGGACACATTACTGCCGATAAATCAGCGGCCGCATTTCATCAATTAGAAATTTTTTACTTCGCGCTACTTGTTTTTATGGTCGTTCACGCTAGCGTGGGAATGTACCGCCTATACGTAAAATGGATAAGCATTGACGGAGTAAACAAACAAGAGATGTTCGCAAAAAGAAATAAAGCCAAAACTGCGATATTTGCGGTCTTTGGAGTGCTCGCGGTCATCGCGCTGATCGCCGATTTCGTGTGGATCAGTCTTTAGGAAAAGGAGCTTTAAAAAATGAACGTAAAATATTATGACGCATTGGTTATCGGAGGCGGTCTAGCGGGGCTTCGCGCTGCCGTTGCCGCAGGAGAAAAGGGACTAAGTACGGTAGTTTTAAGCCTAATTCCCGTCAAACGCTCGCACTCTGCGGCTGCACAAGGCGGCATGCAAGCCTCTTTGGGAAATTCAAAAATGAGTGAAGGCGACAACGAGGACGTACACTTTGCAGACACCGTAAAAGGTAGCGACTGGG
>CALCKS010000236.1 GCA_937965895.1 uncultured Campylobacter sp. | reverse complement strand
TTAAAAGCTCGCAGACTTTTTTGGTCTGCTCCTCGTTTAGCGGTAGCGGCGGCACGCCTAGAGCCTCGCGCTCTTTTACGTGTTTTTCATACTGCGTGAAAAAGTCCATCTTTTATCCTTATTAAAATTTACGTAATTTTAGCAAAACAAAGCGAAATTTGGCTAAATTTAAGCACTTGATTTTAAGGAATTACGATGCAAAAAGCGTATTTTGACTCGCCTGTGGGCGTTTTGGAGATTTGCGGCGACGAGAGCGGAGTTTGCGAGATAAATTTCGTGCGAGATTTTGTTCGTACGGACGTAACGGACGCAAATTTAAAGCTTTGCTTAAACGAGCTTGAAAGGTATTTTAAAGGCGAGCTAAAAACCTTTAAAACGCGGCTAAATATCGGTGGCACGGCGTTTCAAAGGTGCGTTTACGAAAATCTGCAAAAGATCGCTTACGGGCAGCGCGTCACGTACGCACAGCTTGCAGCGATGACCGGGCGACCGAGGGCGTTTCGCGCGGCAGGCTCGGCAAATGCAAAAAACAAAATCCCAATCATAGTGCCCTGCCACAGAGTCCTCGCCTCAAACGGCCTTGGCGGATACAGCGGCGGCGAAGGGCTAGCGACTAAAATTTGGCTTTTGGAACATGAGGCGAAATTTAAAGATAAAGTTTAACGTCTTTAAAATTTAACGGTGCAAATTCATCCAAACAAGTACAAATTTGATGGCTTAAGTTTAGTTAAGCTCAAGCCTCACTACACGAAGTACGGTGCCGTTTTTAGTCGGCAAAGCGCGAGATAAATTTGCCAACTAAACCGAGCAAATTTACCAAAATCTAAATTAGCAAGCAAATAAACTCAGCCCGTTTCAAAACTCAAATTTAAACATAAAGTTGCCGGTAAGTTTGAGGCGAAAATCTATCCGCAAAAAGGCAAAAACAAATTTAAACCGCAAACAAAAACGCAATTTGACTCAAAACCGCGCCGCTTTGGCCGTTTGCGCCTTTTAGCCAGATAGTAAAATTTATCATCCAAAACCCCGCTCAAAAAACATCAGCCAAAAGCATCTCTTAAACCCGCGCAAACCGCTAAATTTTATTATTTTTGCCCTTGGCTTTCGTGAGATCTCTACGATTTAAAAACCATACTATTAACAGAAAAAAGGCGGCTATTTTTAAGCATGCGTAGATGAGATCCATGTTTTTCTGGGGAGTTTGTAGTTCATCTTCGTAGCTATATTTGACGTAAACCTTACCCGCATCTTCTTCTAGCTGCAAGATTTCGTTACCAAGCGGCACTACCTTGCTATATATAACCGCCCTCTTTTTTATGAGCGGTCTATACGACTCGTCATCTCTGCTATCTATGTAGTATGACACCGCCCGGCCGTCGTCTAGCCTCAGTTTTAGCTTTCCGTCGCCTTTTAGACCGTAGTTTGCAGACTCCACCGTCCCTACGTTTTTCGTTAGTGCGTTTAGCGATTTAAAATCGCTATAAAAAATCATATCCTTGATAATAAATACGATCAAAGTAAGACACAAACCGACCATAGCCATCAAAAATGCCGAAAAGATACTTATTAAGGCAGAGCCGTTACCGTAAAATCCTCTTTTTATAAAAACTACATACAAATACGAGTTTTTGATTTTTTCTTTAAATTTCTCCAAATTTAACTCCCGTTACTTGATACTATTTATCCGCAAAAACTAGCGTAAACACGCCGCTAGCGATCAGCGCGATACCGATCCACTCTCTGAAGCTCGGGCGCTCGCCTAAAAATATAATCGCAAAAACAACGACCAAAACGACGCTAAGCTTATCTATCGGCGCTACCTGCGACGCAGAACCCATCTGAAGCGCTTTAAAATACGCCAGCCACGATGCGCCGGTAGCCAGTCCGCTAAGCGTCAAAAACAGCCAGTTTCGCGCGCTTAGCTCGCCAAGCGGCTGCCACTTTTTGGCATAGGTTAGAAACAAAACCAGCGCCGCAGCGATAACGAGCGTCCTGATAAAGGTCGCGAAATTTGAGTCTATACCCTCAAGCCCAACCTTGGCGAAAATCGCCGTAAGCGCGGCAAAAACCGCCGAAGCCAGCGCCCATAAAGCCCACTCTTGCATGATTTGTCCTTTGTAAAATTATAGTCAAATTTTACGGTAAATTTAGCTCAAAATGGTACAAATTTAAAATGAAAGATGCAAGAGAAGACTGCCGGGCGACTAAATTTATACTGGTTTTGCTGACATCTTAATGCTGCAAATTTGAACCAAAAATTACCTCAAACCTCAGCGCCGACTTCTTTAAATTTATCCACAAAAAAGGCGATTTTTTCAAAAACATTTTGCTTCACGCTTAGATACTTTGGATTTAGAGGACTCATTTTAGGTAAAATTTCGTTTAAATCAGTTCCGCTTTCGCTAGCATATCCGCGTTTTAACGACGCGCTAATATACCTTTTTGCAGCATTTTCATTTAAATTTAACGATTCGATCAACTCTTTTGCTTCGCGGCTCATCTCGCCTTTTGCAAATTTAAAAAACGCCTCAACTACGCCGGCCCTATCTTTTAGCGCATCCAAATCGGTTCCGTTTATAAAATCTACTATAAGCCCCTCTTTTGAGCGATTTTCTAGGCTAGCGCGTATGATTCGGCGGATCTCCTCAGCGAGTGCAACTTTATCTTTGATCTTTTTGTTATGCTCAAATATCAATCCTAGGATGTAGTCTAAATTTATCTCATGCGACTTGAGTAGGTCAATCTCAAAAATCACGTCGTCCCAGTCTATCTTTTGCGCCTCTTTGCGTTCGCCAGCTTTTTCTTTTCTTAGCCAGTCTCTTATGTCGTTGTAGGTAGAGCGGTAGTCTTGAAGTGCTCTCACGCTAGGCACTTTTATACCTTGCATTGCCTGCAAGTCCTCTTCACTTAGATAAAATTTTTCTTTAAATTCACGCACTGCATTCTCGTCATCTAAATTTATCTCCTGTAAAGCCTGTAATGCTGCAAATTCATCATAGTTTTGCAGAGCATTTTCTACGCGAAGATACTCGCCAAAAAGCTTAACAAAATCCTTTTTATCCTTTTGCGTTTCTATTGCGCTAGGATCTGAGAAATGTGTCTCAAGCTCGCTCGCAACTTCTAGGAATCCTCGTCTGGCCTCGCCGGTAGCAGCATCGGTAAAGCCCTGCATATATTCCTTATAGCTTTTTTCCAAAATTACGTTTTTGGTACTGTTTTTACCGAAAAGCGTGATGGCATCGATCGTAGCTTGCTGCAAGTCTCTAAAAGTCACGATATTGCCAAAGGTCTTAGTGGCGTCTAGGATTCTATTTGTACGTGAAAAAGCCTGAATAAGCCCGTGATAACGTAAATTTTTATCTACAAATAGCGTGTTTAGCGTAGGTGCGTCAAACCCTGTTAAAAACATGCCCACGACTACAAGTAGGTCGATCTCCTGCTTTTTCATGCGTTCGCTCAAGTCGCGATAATAATCCTGAAACGACCTACCCTCGATGCTAAAATTCGTCCTAAAATAGGCGTTATAATCTTTTATCGCCACATTTAGAAATTCTTTTGAGCTCATATCCATCGTCTCTGGCTCAAAATTTTCGTCTGCTATCTCACCTATAACACCCTGCTCCTCGTTTTGCGAAAATGAAAAAATCGTCGCCACTTTTAGCGGTCGCTCTTTATCTTTTTGTAAATTTTTAAACGCCTCGTAATAAAGCTTTGCGGCCTCGATAGAACTTACCGCAAACATAGCGTTAAAGCCTTTACCGCTTGCGTTTAGTCGGTGCGTTTTTTGCCTAAAACGATCCAGGATATACTGCGAGATCTCTTTTATACGATCAGGGTGCAAAAATGCTTCTTTACTCTCCGCAGCGCTTAGTTTTAGCTCATCTTTTTCGGTCTCAAATTCTCTAAATTTAGGCCTTACGTCGTTATAATCAACCTTAAATTTAAGCACTTTTTCGTCTCGCACGGCATCGGTTAAGATATACGAGTGAAGCTCGCTTCCAAATACGCTTTGCGTCGTCTCCACTCCTAGTGCATTTTGCGGAAATATCGGCGTACCAGTAAAACCGAACTGGAAAAATCGCTTAAATTTTTTCTTTAAATTTTTCTGCGCCTCACCAAACTGCGAGCGATGACACTCGTCAAATATAAAAACAACCTCCTTTTGATATACCGCCAGCTCGCTTTCGCTTTTCATCAGATTATTTAGCTTTTGTATGGTCGTTACGATTATTTTACCGTCCTCTTTTTCCGTGTTTCGTTTTAGTTCGGCGCAACTTACAGAGCCGTTTACGCTATCTTTTGAAAATTTTTGATACTCCTTCATCGTCTGATAGTCTAGATCCTTGCGATCTACTACGAAAAAGACCTTATCTATAAAATCAAGCTGAGTAGCGAGCCTTGCCGCCTTAAAGCTAGTTAGCGTTTTGCCCGATCCCGTCGTATGCCAGATATAGCCACCGCCCTCCGGCTTTGCATAGCATTTGCCAAGATGCGAGCTATTTATCTTCCACAATATACGTTCAGTCGCTGCGATCTGATATGGGCGCATGATTAACAAGGTATCGCTCGCGTCAAATACGCAGTATTTTGTCAGTATGTTTAAAAGCGTATTTTTTGCTAGAAAAGTCGCAGTAAAGTCCTTTATATCCTTAATTGGCAAATTTTTAGAATCCGCCCAGTTGATAGTAAAATCGAAACTAGTTTTATCGCGCTTTGTAGTATTTGCAAAGTAGCGCGTATCCGTACCGTTTGAGATAACAAAAATTTGAAGATATTTAAATAGCGAATTTGACGCGTTAAAGCTCTCTTTGGCATAGCGATGGATTTGATTGAACGCTTCTCTTATCGCCACGCCACGCTTTTTTAGTTCGATTTGCACGAGCGGCAAGCCATTAATCAAAATCGTAACGTCGTATCTGTTGACAAATGAGCCCGCTTGCTCGAATTGATTAACGACTTGCACGCTATTTCGTGCGATATTTTTCTTGTCCAGTAAATATATATTTTGTATATGCCCATCATCAAAAACAAAATCATAAATGTGATTATCTTGGATTTTACGAGTCTTTTCATTCACTCCGTCATTTGGTGCGTCAAGATACTCGCCAAGCAGCTTAGTCCACTCAGAAGGCGCAAATTTAACCTCGTTTAGGCTTTCCAGTCGCTGTTTTAAATTTTCTAACAGCTTTACAGGAGAGTTTATGTCTTTTCTATACTCATAGCCTTGTGCGACTAGATCGTTTATCAGCTCGCGCTCCATATCCGCTTCGCTTTGATAGGTTGAGGGCTGGATTATCTTTTCATAAACATCCAAGACTATAAAATTTTTACTCTCGGCTATCGGCTTGATTTCGGTCATTTTGTTTCCTTTTTAGGCTGATTTTTCTTTAAAATTTAAGAGCAGCTCCCTGTAATACTCATACTGTTTGCGTCTTAGCTCTATCTCGTGCGGCAAACCGTCGCTTATGGAGTTTACGAGCGTGTCGAATTTATCGAGTATATTGACGATTTTGCGCTGGGTCGAAAGTGAAGGGACGGGGATTTTTAACTTTTTCAAGTTATCGTTGTATAAACGCTTAATTGTTCCGCCTTCCGCGATATTCCAATCTGCTATTTGATAGAAATAAAATAAGTATTTATTTAAAACCTGACTTTCGTTATTTTCAACCCATACTATATTACTATCCTGAAAATAAGCATCTTCACCGTTAAATACTACGGTTCGTCCAATAGTTCCACTTGCAGAAATCAATATCTCCCCAATTTTTGGATAACTATATCTCGCTTTATACTCATCAAAGAGTCTTTTAGGGATATAAGCATCTGGTTCTTTACCAAATGTTCCTATTTTATAAAATGGTATTTCTCCACTTGCAGAAGTTTGTTCTTTTAAAATCCTTTTGCACATACGAATCTCGCCAACTTCCCCAAGCATTTTTAGCTCACACCCCCCCCCATTTTTATTGAGCTCGTCAAAGCTTAAGAGGCGGTCGCGATAAAATTCATATTGCTTTTTTCTAGCTGTAAGCTCTGCTGTAAGCTCTGCTGTAAGCTCTGCTGTAAGCAGCGTGAAACAGTCCAAAATACGGACTATTTCACGCTGTACTTCTAGAGGAGGTACGGGAAATTTTACCTTTTTAAGCCTAGGCATATCTACTGATGGAAAAGAGCTAGAATTTGTATTTTGTTTGCACCATTCGCAAATTTTAAAGAAATAATAAAAGACAAACTTGACATCAAGTTTGTCTTTTAGCAATTCACGTATTGTAAAAGACGTGAATTGCTGATTCATTAAAAATGAATCAGCAATTGCGAGCGCATGCTCGCCGATCGTCGCGGTAGTCGCGACGATAATTGAGTTTTTAGGGATTAATTTACCACATTTAACGGCTTGCGGTGTTATTTTCCGTATAGAGTCAGATAAAATTCTACCGTTTTCGCGAATATCCTCCATGCGAAACCAAGGTATCGTTCCATTTTCCCAAAAATCTTTATTTGCCTTTGAGGGAGTATAGCCGTTTTTCATAATAAAAATTTCTTCTATCTCCCTAAATTCCACCCCATCCGGACAAAGCTTTTTTATCAAATCAAAAATTTTACTCATTTCTTGCCTTTGTTTTTTAGCTTTAAATTTATACTTTTTACGGCGTTTATATATTCTTTCTCGACAGGCGTTAGGTTGTTTTGTAGGTATTTTGCGTATTCGGCTCCGACTTTTTTCATAGCCTCGCTATGGCTTACCGAGCCGGCATTTTGCAAAACGCCTTTACCGTAAGCTAGGCTAAATTTATCCAGCTCGCTTATCCAGTCTCTCATATACATCGGCTCGCGATCGTGCGCCTTCATCTCAGCCAAGTCAAAAAACGCCGAAACCAAGCGGTTTAATCTAAAAAGCTCATCCTCGCTTAGATAGTTTTTCGCCGTTTTAGCCTCGTTTAGCGTCGGCGTTTGGCCTTTAAAATTCGTAAGCCCCATAAATTCTTTATCGCCGTTTACTCTGCTAAAAATAATCTCGGAGGCGGTTTGCTCGCTAACGGCGTAATGAAGCTTGTTTTGAACTATTTTAAAAAATTTAATACTCTCGTCGCTTTTTGGATCATAGTCGTAGCTAGTGGCGTAAAGGTCGAGTACTTGGCGATATATCGCTTTTTCGCTACTACGGATATCGCGAATGCGCTCAAGTAACTCTTTGAAATAATCGCCGCCGCCCGTGCCTTTTAAGCGTTCGTCGTCAAGCACAAAACCTTTTTTTATATATTCTCCTAAGCACTGAGTCGCCCACTGACGAAACTGCGTACCGCGAGATGAACGAACGCGGTAACCTACGGCTATAATCAAAGGCAAAGGATAATAAGCCATTTTACGCTTTATATTGCGCCCGCCTTCATTTTGAACTGTCAACCGAAAGTTGACAGTTGCTTTTTCATCTAACTCATTTTCTAAAAAAATAGCCTTTATATGCTTACTAATATTTTGTTTGGTCGTCTGGTAGAGTTCTGCGATTTCAAATTGCGTTAGCCAAAGCTGTTCATCAAATTTCTGCAAAGAAAATTTTGACTTGCCGTCGCTAGCCGTGTAAATAATAGCTTTCATATTTCACCGTCCAAATTTATTTGCGCAACGATTTCGTCGATTTGCTCGCGTAAATTTGAGATTTTAGCCACGGTCTGCTTTATCTGTAAATTTAACTCGTTTATGTCGATAATCTCGCGCGTATCTTTTGCCTCGACATAAGAGCTTACGGCTAGATTATAGTCGTTGTTGGCTATTTTTTCGTTATCTACGAGCGCGCAGACGTGAGCTACATCCTCTTTTTTATCAAACAGATCTATTATTTTTAAGATATGCTCGTCAGTTAGGACGTTGTTGTTCGTCTTTTTTTCAAAAAACTCGCTAGCATCGATAAACTGCGTTTTAGTCTGGGTTTTATGCTTTGAAAGAACAAGGATATTAACAGCTATCGACGTGCCGTAAAAAAGATTTGGCGCGAGCGCGATGACGGTCTCGACGAAATTTTCTTTTACGAGATATTCGCGGATCTTTTTTTCAGCGCCGCCTCTATAAAAAATACCCGGAAAACTAACTATCGCCGCGCGACCTTTTGCCGAAAGGTAGCTGAGTGCGTGCAAGATAAAGGCAAAATCCGCCTTGCTTTTTGGAGCCAGCGCGCCCGCAGGAGCAAATCTAGGATCGTTTATGAGCGTCGGATCGTCGCTACCGATCCAGTTAATGGAGTAAGGAGGATTTGAAACGATAGCATCAAAAGGTCTGTCGTCTTGAAGCTTTGGATCTAGTAGCGTATCGCCGAGCTCTATGTGAAATTTAGAGTAGTTAATATTGTGTAAAAACATATTCATACGCGCTAGGTTGTATGTCGTGTGATTTATCTCCTGGCCAAAAAATCCATCCTCGACCTCATGTTTGTCGAAACGCTTTTTAGCCTGCAAAAGCAGCGAACCCGATCCGCACGCTGGATCATAAATTTTATTTACGCATTCTTGTCCGTGCATGGCAAGTGCGGCAATGAGCTTTGAGATGTTTTGCGGAGTGAAAAACTCGCCGCCGGATTTTCCCGCGTTTGCGGCATAGTTTGAGATCAAAAACTCGTACGCATCGCCGAAAAGATCAATGTGGTTGTCCTTAAAATCTCCAAAATTTAACTCAGCTACGCCTTTTAAAACTGCCGCGAGCCGCCTATTTTTCTCAGAAACGCTGTTTCCTAAACGGCTGCTAGTAGTATCAAAATCGGCAAAAAGTCCCTTTATGTTCTGCTCCGACTCATATCCGGCCGCCGAACCTTCGATGCTTTTAAAAATTTGATCTAAATTGGTATTTAAATTTGCGTTATTGTCGGCATTTTTTACGACGTTTTTAAATAACTGACTAGGGTATATAAAATATCCCTTCGTAACAATAGTATCATGCTTGATCGCTTCAAGGGCCGGCGAATCGTCGGGCAAGCTTGCGTAGTCAAAATCATCATCGTCGCCCTCTATATAATCCGTAAAATTTTCGCTAATAAACCTATAAAACAACGTACCTAGGACGTATTGCTTAAAGTCCCAGCCGTCAACAGCACCTCTTACTTCATTTGCAATACTCCAAATTTGATTTTGCAAAGCCTTGCGTTGTGTCTCTTCGCTCATTTTTTGCTCCTAAATTTTTAGCGCATATTTTAACGATAAAATGATAATTTTATAATTATACGGAGATTATTGTAGTATTAAATTTTTGTTTTAGGAAAAATGTAAAATTTATTTGAAATCCAATTTTATAAAATAGAATAAAAAGCAGATATAAAGAAAAAGCGAATGCCTGATTTTTGACATTCGCTTTTAAAGTTTGATTTAAAATTTATTTTTTCTAACATCCGCGACGATATTTTTAGCCATATCGTCTATCTCCGCCGTAACCTCGTTTGTGGTATTTACGATCGAGATATTTTGGTGAGTGATGGAGTCGATTTGCGTGACTGACTGATTTATCATATTTATGCCGTCGCTTTGCTCCTTGATGCTTTCACTCATCTCGTTGATGCTTTGAGCTAGTACGTTCGCATTAGCTTCGATTTCGCTTAGAGATTTTTGCGTTCGCTCGGCTAGTTTTCTAACCTCATCTGCAACTACGGCAAAGCCTCGTCCGTGCTCTCCAGCGCGCGCTGCTTCGATAGCAGCGTTAAGAGCTAGTAGGTTTGTTTGATCGGCTATGTCGCGGATGATGACGATGATGTTTTTAATCTCCTCGCTTTGGCGCGTTACGTCTTGCGCTTTTTGGCTGATGGCGTTCATCGAGCTACTCATCTGCTCGATTGCAGCAGCGCTTTCTTGGATGGAGTCGGCTTGCTTGTGCGCGCCGTCGGTTAGATTTTTCATAGATTCGGCTAGGATTTTAGCTTTTGCTTCTAGGCTTTCGGCCTCGTTTAGATTTTCTTTTAGCATATTGCTAACAGCTACACCGGCGCTCTCTATACCCATGATCATATCTTTTAGATCGCTTTCTAGCTCATCTTTGAGCTCGATTTTAGCGGTGTAATCATTTTTGTTATATGAGTTTAGCACGCGTGCGATGTCTTTTAAATTTGACGATATTGAGCTAAAGAATTTATTTAGCAAATCTTTTAGTTGCACTAGAGCCGGGTTATTAGGATCCGCCTTTATAGTTGCGCCCATATGGCCTTTTATCATGAGATTTGCGATGCCGTTCATCTCCTCGATCAGAGCGCTATCTTTTTTGATGCCGTAGACTACTTTATCTATATTTTCGTTGATAGCCCTACTCATAACGCCGAATTCATCCTGCGTATTTACGGCTAACTTTTCAGGAGCCTTAGATACCTCATGTGTAACGAATTTAAACGTATCCTCAAGCTTTTCTTGGATAGTTTTTATTGGGCTTAGAGATTTTTTAAGCAATACATAAACAAAAATCGAAAGAGCGACTATAAATAACGCCGCTAGCGCAAGCTGAGCCTTAAGTAGAGGAAGGGTATTGCTAGAAAAAGTATCCGCTCCGATAGCTGCGACCGCCAACCAGCCTTTATCGTTGATAGGCAAAAGTTTAGCCGTTACGTTCTCGCCCTTATAGTTAGTATAAGGAATAAGTCCGTTTTTATCAAATTTCTTTTCTGCATATTGCTTGGAGAGATATGTAGTAGAGTCGACTGATTTGCCGACGTTCTCAGGATTTGAGTGCATTAGCATGACGCCGTCTTGATTCATTAGATAAACATATCCGTATTCGGTCTTGCCCATATCGAGGATTTTTTTGCTTAGAGTTTTTATATCGATATCTATACCTACTATACCGACAAATTTACCGTTTTTTACCGCAGGCGCTACGAAAGTTACGACCAAATCGTTAGTCGAAGTTAAGCGAGGCTGCATATAAATAGCTTTATTTTCATTTTTAGCCGCTCCGTACCAACCCCTAGTTCGCGGATCATAGTTATCGGCCAAAGTTGTTCTTTTGCCGTCCGATTGGAAAAAATAACCATCCTCGCGTCCATAGTAAACATAAGTAACCAGTGAATTTGCAAGCTCTTTTTCTAGCACCAAATGACGCATTATATCATCGCCGTCGTCTGAAATTTTCTCGATGTTTACAGCTATTTTTTTGACCATAGCCAAATAATCTTCAAAAAACGAATTAGCAACAGTATTGACGTCTTTTAAAATTTGAGCCTGATTTTGGCTAACGAGCTGAACGACCTTATTCTCAGCCGTATAATAACTAACCGCCGAAATAGCGGCAAACGAAACGATCAGCGCGACGATGAGCATTAGCGCGATCTTGTTCGTGATAGAACGCATTTTCTCTCCTTAGATTTTGATTAAAATTTCTATTTTACTACGTTAAAAATTAAATAAAATTAAAACTTTACATTAACTATGTTTTAAAAGCAAAATCCAGTCCAAATTTATTAAAAATAAGAAGTAATTTTTATGAGAATAAAATATAAAGCGGTATGAAAGCAAAATCAGCGTAGCAAAAACGATAAATTTAATCCAAATTTAACTGCTTCAAGTTAAATTTAAAAGATAAATTTTAAACGCCTCGCCGAGTCAAATTTAACCTAGCGAGGCTTTTATCAAATTTAAGCCGCAAATTTTAGCTCACGGCCTCAAATTTAAGCAAATTTCGGATCGCTAAACGCCGTTAGCTCAGGCGCCTTGCCCGTAAATTTCTCGATATTTACAAGCGCAGTGTGACTTATGTTGCCGTTAGCTAGCTTGCTAGTCGGGATATCGATAGTTAGCACGTTTGGCGAGCCGTTTTTGCAAAGACCCGCGTCAAATCCGTCATACCAAACGCCTTCAGCTAGCTTAACGACGCCCTCTTTGATATCTTGCGTCACCAAGGCACCCGCCAGCACTTCGCCGCGCGCGTTAAACACGCGAACCAAATCGCCCGTTTTTATGCCCTTTTTCGCGGCGTCTTTAGGGTGTATCCAGATCGGCTCGCGGTTTGCGATCGCGTAGTTTTCGCGCAGAGAGGTTTGGTTTAGCTGCGAGTGAAGGCGATCGGTAGGATGCGGGCTTAGCATGTGTAGCTCGGCTGGTTTATCTTTCATACCTAGCCACTCGATCGGCTCAAACCACATCGGATGCGCTTTGCAGTCCTCATAGCCCATTTTCTCGATGGTTTCGGAGTAAATTTCGATTAGACCGCTTGGCGTTCCTAGCGGATTTAGCACTGAGTCCTCTCTAAACTCGCCAAATCTCACCCACATATCGCTCTCAGGCGTCGAGGCGAAGGTTACCGGCTTATTTTCGTTCCAAAACTCCTCAAACGGCTTCATATCGGTTTCAAAATCAGGTATAGCTTTAACCTGCTCGTACGCCGCACCGTAGTACTCTTTGATCCAGTCAAATTCGTCCTTGCCGTTGTCGGTGTAGGCGACGACTAAATTTTTAGCGTAGGCCTTGCAAAGATCGGTGAAAATTTGATAATCATCGCGAGCTTCGGCGTATTTTTCCACGACTTGCTTCATCGGCACGATGTTCATATTTGAGTAGTCGCCCGTCATCGTGACGTCGTTGCGCTCGTATGCGGTTGTGGTTGGAAATACAATATCGGCCATCTTTGCCGTCGGCGTCCAATAAGCTTCGTTTACGACTACCGTGCGAGGTTTGCGCCACGCTTCTAGTAGGCGGTTGGTCTCCTGATGGTGGGCGAAAGGATTGCCGCCGACCCAGTAGATAAAGTCGATATCAGGATACGTGATTTTCTTGCCGTCGTGATCGATCACTTTGCCCGGATTTAGCAGGGCGTCCGCGATACGAGCGACCGGGAATGCATAGTTTGTCGCCTTTTGCAGCCAGCTTTGACCCGTACCAGCAGCGGCTGCGGCTTTAGCGACGAAGCGGCCGTTTGCGTCAAATTCTCCGCTATCGGTGCCGATAAACTCGCCCTCGTCGTTAAATTTACCCACGCTTGCGCTATTTACGCCGCCGATGACCGCGCCCTTGCAAGTCGGAGCGCCGCCGTTTGAGTAGTGGTAGCTAAGGCCAAATCCCCCGCCAGGAAGCCCGATCTGACCTAACATCGCCGCCAAAGTCACCATCGCCCAGTGCGGCTGCTCGCCGTGATGCGCGCGCTGCATGCCCCAGCCGCTCATTATCATCGTGCGGTTAGCGCAGAAGGTGTCCGCAAGCTCTTTTATGAGGCTTGCTTTTAGGCCGCAAATTTTGCTCGCCCACTCCAAATTTTTAGGCGTGCCGTCGGTTTTACCGAGCAGATACGGCAGGAACTTATCAAAGCCGCTCGTATAGGTCTCGATGAAGTTTTTATCGTATTTGCCGCTCTCGTATAGGTAGTGCATCATGCCTAGCATCATCGCAGTGTCGGTGTTTGGCACCGGAGCGATCCACTGAGCTTTGTCAAAGTACTGCGCCGTATCGCTTCTGATTGGGTCTATGATTATGACCTTTATGTCGCTGCGTTTTTTTAGCTCTTCAAAGTACTTAAAGCCCTGTTCGTCGGTGCTAGTCCACGCTATGCGAAGGGTTGCCATCGGGTTTGCGCCCCAGATGACGACTACTTTTGAGTTTTCTAGTACTACAGGCCAGCTGGTTTGCTGCTCATAGACCTCGATGCTACCCACGACGTGAGGCATGATGACCTGGCTGGCTCCCGTAGAATAATCGCCTAAAGACCCCACGAATCCGCCGCTAAGGTTCATAAATCTATGAAGCAAAATTCGCGAGTTGTGCACGTTGCCGCTTGATTTCCAGCCGTAGCTACCCGCAAACACGCCCTCTAGCCCCTTTTGCTTTCTAGTCTTTTTTAGCTCTCTAGCCACTAGTTTTATCGCATCTTCGTAGCGTACGCGCACCCATCCGTCTTTACCTCTTAGTTCGGGTTTTGGCGAGTCCGGATTTTCTAGGTAGCTTTTGCGTACCATTGGGTATTTTATGCGTGATTTATAGACCATATCGGCGGTGTAGTGCTGCAGCGGATTATACACTTCGCTCGTTTTTTGAAACGGCTCTGATTTTACGATCTTGCCGTCTTTGACGCTAACTTTTAGCATACCCCAGTGAGCGGCCGTTAGCACCTCGCCGTTACGTACGTTTGCCGTATTTAGCTCGGCGCCGAGTAAATTTGACGCCGTTACGCTAGAAAACAATGGAGCCGCCGCAAGAGCCGCCCCGCCTTTTAATACATTTCGTCTTTGTAGGTTCATTTTTCTCTCCTATTTTTACTTCTCGGTCGAACGAAGTCCGACCTCCGAGCGGAAGCGCAAGAGCTCCCTGCACCCACCTAAAGTCCCTACTGCGTAGGGTACCCTGTTTTTACCTCTCGGTCGAACAAAGTCCGACCTCCGAGCGGAAGCGCAAGCGCTCCCTGCACCATTCTGCTTGCAGTTGCGAAGTCGCAGATGCAAGCAAGGCTAAAACACATCGCTTCTTTTCAAAGCGACTTTAATTCGGCTTTTTATCAGCCAAACGAGCCGCGTCTTTGCATCGGCCCAAATTTAAACTCCAAATCTGACCGCTCTCTCGTCCAAAGCGTCAAATTTGACGGACTAAAAAACAAAGCCTCGTTCGCGCGGTTTAGCCGCAAAGCTGCCGCTCAAATTTAGCGTGTATCTCGTCTTACGCGCTAAATTTACTATCCGCCGAACCTTTAAATTCGGCGTTTTAAAAACAGCCGCTTCGCCGCGAATTTTATAAAATCTAGCTCCCGTAAATCTCGTCCATTTGCGGGCGCATTTAGGCGTAAATCCTCGTCAAATTTACGCGCCGCTTTTTACTTTTTCGCCACGTTCACGTCGGCAGAGTGCTTTTGTAAGTACTGTATCACCAGCCACTCGTCGTCTTTGCCGATCGCCGTTCGCGCGATCATCGATTTTAGCAGGTTAGGCCACTGATTTGCCTTGTAGTGCGTGGTTTGATGTAGCGAATGGCACACTCCGCAGCTCTCTTTGTATAGCTCGCCGCCCTTAGCAAAAAGTCCGCCTAAATCGCTCGTAAAGCCGTCTTTTTGCGCATAGACCACGGTCTCAACCTCGTCCCATTTACCGTTCGCGCCTTTTTTTACGACCTTTATATCAGGCGTCGCGGTTTTGGCAAACGCCACGGCGATGACGCGCTCGGAGTCGCTAAAATAAACGACATTGCTAACGGCCGGATTTTGGTAGCCTTTAACGGAGATTTTCACGCGGTTGCCCTGCGTGGCTAAAATTTTAACCCCGTTCGTCGGCAAGAGTCTACCTATGCTTTTTTGCGACGTAGCGTCGGCATAAACGTCTTTTACCGATGGGCTGTACACCTCGCCCGCTGCAAAGAGCGAACAGGCGAGCAAGCTTGATAGTAGGATTTTTTTCATTTTGCTCCCTTAAATTTAAAATGTAAAAGGATTATATAAGAAAAGTATGATGAAAGTATGATTTTATGAAAATATAATTTTATATTTGCGCGGTTAATGCCGTAAATTTGCAAGCAAAATTTGCAAATTTAGCGGTAAAAAGCTTATGAAAAAATACTAATCTCGGTTTTAAATTTTAAAAGCGAATTCAGCGAGGTTATTGAAAGCAAATTTGAAAGCGTCAGCCCGCAAAACGCCCGAAATTTAGGAGGGTTCGCGAGCCGAAAAATCCTACTCCGCGCTATAGCTTGAGAGCATATCAAAAGTAGGCGCGAAAAATAGCGCTCCGGTGACCGGCGTGCTAAAATCAAGTAGTCTATCCGAGTTGCCGCGCGGCTCGCCGATAAACATCTTATTTAGCATAGCTTCAACCGTCGAAAACGTGCTAGCATACGCGATAAAGTACGTCCCCGTCATGCTTCCCTCGACAAAAGGCATATTTCCGCGAACGACTTTTTTATCATCTCCTACGTTTGCCGCGGCGGAGTGCGAGTTGCTAGGCTTTTCATCCTCGCTCATCTCGATGTCGTCTGCTTTCGTGCGGCCGATGACCTTTTCTTGCTCGCTCACGCTAGTTGCATTCCACTCTCTCATTTTGTGTTTGTATTTTTGTACGAACACATAGCTTCCGCCCTTAAATTTCGCGTCCTCGTCGCCGACTTTGGCAAAAAAGTCCCTATCCTCGCCGTTTGGATTTTCAGTTCCATCCACAAATCCAATAATCGCCCTGCCATCGTGGTATTTAAAACCCTGGGTCTCATCCGCAAGCCTAGCAAATTTAAAAAGCTCGGCCTTTACATTTTGCGCCATATCAAAGCAATCCGCCGCATCAAGCGCCCTAATATGCACGTGGATATCGCCCGCGGTGCTCACGGCTTCGTGCTTGTCGCCTTTTATCGCTTTAAAATTTACAAGCTCTTTTGGTAGCGGTTGCGGGAGTCCTAGTTTTAGCCACGCGTCGCGTCCGACGGCGATAACGCAGTTTACGTTCGCCTCCGTGCCAAACCTTACTTTAGCCGTTTTGTTTAAATTTACAACCAAAGCGCAAAGCCTCTCAAAGCCTTTTTTACAGGCGTTTTCGTCGCCGCTCAACAGCCAAGTTTGAAAGACGGTGTTATTGCCCGGCGCCTGCGTTACTTCTTGCGAATTTATTTGCATATTTTCTCCTTAAAGTTGATTTTAAAATTAGCAATTCGCATTTTACGACTTAAATTTTAATTTATGCTTAATTTACGCTTTTAAGAAAACGTAAATTTTAAACGGATTATAATCGCCGAGTTTTGTATTAAACTATGATTTTTTGATTAAGCCATCTTGCCTCAGATATAGCTCGTTTGACTCACGGTTCGTTGATTTTGCTCGCCCAAGATAAGCGCATATCCGCTACCCTGCGCGTTTTGGATGAGTTCTGGGTAGAGTTTTTTGCGTAGTTTATACACAAAGCTTCGTATCGCGTCGGCCGTGCAACTACCCTCCTGCCAGACGTACGCCTCGATCATCTCAAAGCTCACGACGCGGCCTTGATTTTTTAGGAAAAGATGTAGTAAATTTTGCTCTTTTTTCGTTAGCGCCACGGGCCGGCCGTCCTTTGTTAGCTGCCTGCTAAAGGCGTTAAATTTAAAGCCGTTTTTTAGATCAACCTCCGCAAAATCGTTTTTAAATTTATTCGCCGCAAAGCTCATTTGCATGATTAGATCGCGCTTTTCAAACGGCTTTTTTAGCACGCCAAAGCTACCCAGCTCTATCGCGCTAAGCACGTTCTCGTCGTTACCGTATGCAGTAAGAAATATAATAGGCACGTCTTTATCCAGCCCCCTTATACGAGCCGCCATCTCAAGACCGTTCATGTGCGGCATGTTGATATCAGAAAGCACCAAATTTACGTCCTTTGCTTCAAAAACTTCCAGCGCCTCTTTTGCGTTTGCGCAGGCGTAAACCTCGCTCACGTAGCTTTCGACCGATATTTTGATGCTTTCGCGCAGGCTCTCGTCGTCCTCGACGATGAGCAAATTTACGCCGTTTAAGATATTTTTTATTTTGCTATACACGCTAGCCTCGTTTCTTGCTTGTCTTTCTTAAGTTTGCAAACTAATTTTTAAATTTACCGCCTCGTCTAAATTTCGCCTAAAAATAGCGTAAATTTAGTCGGATTTACGGCACTTTCAAGCTCCAGCGAGCCGCCTAGCTTTTTTACGGCAAGCTCCCTAGCCACGCTTAGTCCCGTGCCCGTGCCCGTATTTTTCGTCGTGAAAAATAGCTCGAAAATTTTATCGCTGTCAGCCTCTACCCCGCCGCCGTTATCGCTCACGCTCACGCTAAATAGCCCGCCGGCCCTCTTTAGCTCGATCAAAATTTGCGGCGTTTCGCATCCGCTTTCGATCAGAGCGTCCTTGGCGTTTGAGAGCAAGGAGAGCAGGATCTGCCTCACGTAGCTAGCGACGCTTTTTAGCTCGTATTTGCCACCCTCGTGAGCAAATTTTAGCTCGATACCGTGAGAGTTTAGCTCTGGCCGCACTATCAAAATAAGCTCGTTTATGATATTAACGAGATCAAATTTCGCCGCCCCCTCGCCGCTTGCGTAAAAATTTCTAAACGCCTTTATCGTTTCATCCATGAGCCTTAAGCTCTTTTTGCAGGCTGCGATTTGAGCCGGTATGCGCCCAAATTCGCCCTCGCTCGCGCACTCCTCGATGTTATCCAGATAGAGCCCCAGCGCGCTTAGAGGTTGGCGCTGCTGATGCGAGATGGAGTTTATCATCTCGCCAACCAGCGCGGTTTTGGCGTGAACCAGCACTGAGCGCCTTTGCTCAAGCTCCTTTTTTTCGAGCTCCTTTTCGTGCGTGACGTCGGTGACCGCGAGGATAAATCCGTCAAATTTCACCCCGCCCTCAAGTACGTTCGAGACGTTTAGCCTGAAGCTTTTTTCGCCCTTTTTTACTATAAAATCGCTCGAGTTTAGCGGGCTATTTTTGAGATTTTTAAAGCTCTTTAGCTCGCCGAGCCCCTGCGCCGCAGCGATCATCTCGTCAAATTTCGCTCCGTAAAAAACCTTGGGCGCTAGAGCGAAAATCCGCTCGAATTTTTTATTGATAAATTTTATGACGCCCTTTTTGTCCGCGTACAAAAGCCCCAAATTTAGCGTCTTGGCAAAGGCCCGCGCAACCTCGCTAGGCCCGCTTGCGTTATTCTTTATAGCCCGCGATGTCAAGCCCAAAGCCTTTTAACGCGACGAAATCTTTGTTTTTATTCGCGCTTAAAAGCTCGATACGGCTGACGCCTAGCTTGTGTAAAATTTGCGCGCCGATGCCGTAGTCCTTGACCTGTCCGCCGCACTTTTCCTCGCCTTGTAAAAATACCGCGACGCCGCCGTTTTTGGATAGATACTCGAGCGACTCCAGCAGCTCGGCGAATTTATCGGAGCATAGCAGCTCGACGTCGCTTGAAATTTGATGAAATTTGACCGCGGTTTTGTCCTTTATCTCGCCGAAAACAAAGGCATAGTGTCGCTCGCCTTTGTGATCTAGGATCTCGCATTTTAGGGCGTCAAAGCCAGCTATCTTAGCCGCGCTTTTTTCTTTTATCTCTATTAGGCTTTCGTGTTTTAGGCGGTACTGCACGAGCTCGGAAACCGAGACCATATTTAGCCCGAATTTCTCGCAAAATGCCTCTAGATCAGGTCTGCGGGCCATATTTCCGTCCTCTTTTACGATCTCGCAGATGACGGCTGCTTGCGTTAGGCCTGCGCATTTGCATAGATCGACCGAGCCTTCGGTGTGTCCGGTGCGGCTTAGTACGCCGCCTTTTTTAGCGATGAGCGGGAAAATATGTCCCGGGCGCACGAAATCCTCAGGCTTTGACATCGGATCGGCCGCTAGGCGGATCGTGACGTCGCGCTCGTATGCGCTCACGCCCGTCGTCGTGTTTTTGGCGTCTATGGTGACGGTAAACGCCGTCTCGTGGCAGGACGTGTTTTTATCCACCATCAAATTTAGATCGAGGCGACGCGCGATCTCCTCGTTTAGCGCGAGGCACAGCACGCCTTTTGCGTGAGTTATGGCGAAATTTACCTTTTGCGTGTCGCTAAAGGTCGCCGCAAATACCAGATCACCCTCGTTTTCGCGATCCTCATCGTCGACCATTACGACCATTTTGCCGTTTTTGATGTCGTTTATGGCCTGCTCTACTCTATCCATTGTTATTCCTTGTTTAAAAATTTGGGGTAATTATACATTTTTAGCTTTGAATTTAGGCTTTTGCGCGGGCTTGGCTTGAGATTTTACGGACTTTTAGATGTAGCCAAACGCGGCGCGAACGGGCTTTAGTTAAATTTAAACGAAGCGACCAGGCTTGTAAGTTTTTGTTTAATTTTTACGGATTTATTAAATTTGACCGATTTTGGGCATAACCCGCACCTTGAAAATGTTAAAGGTTAAATTTGGCGATAATAATATGCGTGAGGCAAATTTACAAGAATTGTTATTTTGATTAAATTTGTCAAACCTTAAAATGGAGCGCGATACGATTTGGGTTGTTTTTCATCGCGGCGACTAAATTTGATCAAACTCGCCGCTGATTGGAACTGTTTTGGAGCAAATTTGCCGACCTTAAAAGCATAAATGCTCGCTTAGCGTTACGCGAGTGGTAAATCTTTTTAATGACCACATCCGCGCTCTTGTTCAAACGGTTTTATTGCTCGCGCACTGCGATCGGCAGCCATGGTCGCAATACCAACACTTAAACTATTATAACCGGTATCTTTTTCAAACGAGTGCGAACAATTTTAAATAGTTTGACGAATTTTACGGTCTCAGCTTGATTTGATATTTTGCGCCGAGTTTTGCAAATTCTTTGGCGAAAAACGCGTTTAGATCGCGCAGGCTGTCGTCGTTCATTTGGATGAGTTTTAGGCGGTTTTTCTTGTAAATTTTGATTTTTTTACTTTTTCTTTTTAGATACTGCGGTGTTTCAAGTCCCCAAAATTCGATATAAATTTCGCTTTGCGTCAAATAAAAATCACTAATGACGCGCTCTTTGGTCGGCACCTTTTTCTCGTAGATAAAATCTATACCGCGGTAAAATAGCCAATTTGCCAGAATGAGCTCGGCGCGGCTTTTTACCGTATCGCCGCTATCGCTTTTGTATCTAGTTTGCTTGATTTTTTGCTTTTTAAATAGCTTTAAAGCCAGCAAAACGATTACGATCAGCAGTAAAACGATTAAAATTTGAGATACGTCAAAGTTCATAAATAATTTTCTTTAATTCAAAATTTGATTTTTTGGAGTAAGTGAAGGATAAATTTTAGATTTGGTTGCGGAGGACGGACTTGAACCGCCGACCTTCGGGTTATGAGCCCGACGAGCTACCACTGCTCTACTCCGCGATGAAATTTGAGTGGATGGGGTAAGAGGATTCGAACCTCTGGATGATTGGACCAAAACCAATTGCCTTACCGCTTGGCGATACCCCAGCCTGTAAAAAGAAAGGTGATTATATATATTTTTACCTTATTTGTCAAGCTTTTTGGCAAATTTTTGCCGTTTTTTCAAAGTTTTTCCATAAAAGCCGTGCTATATGAGCCATTTAAGCGTCTGTTTATATCGTCCTGCCAGCTAGCAGGGAGCGCCTCAAGAGCCCTAAATTTAGGCAATAAATCCAAATTTTCACTCGGATTAAAAAACAGTTTATTTATTTGCATTACGCTTAGAGCATTTTCGTTTTTTTGCAGGATTTCCACCTCGCAGCCAGCCTTACACAAGCCGTTTTCTAGTACTTTATAGTACCAGCCGGTTAGCCCCGTGGCAAAAATCTCTTTAGCCAAATTTGCATTTCCCCAGCGTTTTGCGAGCTTAAAACACGGTTTTCGCGGCTGAGTTACTTGTAGCACTAGCGAGCCGATTTTATGCACGTCGCCCACGTTTACGCTATTTTCATCCAGCCCGCTAATGGTCAAATTTTCGCCCATCGCGCCCAGCGGTAAATTTTTAAGCCCAAGATAAGCTTCCCACGCGGGATAGTTTTCGAGCGAATTTGCAAACACGGCTTTATTTACGCCGCCGTGATGCTTCGTATCAGCCACCTCGTCGCCCTCAAAGCCAAGCTCACCTGCGTAAATTTCGCCAGTCTGCGCGCTCTTAAATATCGCTGAGCGCCACGCCTTACCTAGCTCGTCCGTGGCTGCCACGCTACCGTACAGTCTTGCTTTACCTATCAAAAGCGCTTTTAGAAATGCCATCTTGACCTCACGCCACGTTTTGCAGATTTAGCCTGACCTGCTCGCCCTCGTCGTTAAACTCAAACCTTACCGCCCTAGCCCCGAAGCTCTTTGCGATCGCCTCCAGCGTATCGCGCGCGGATTTGTGGATCTTGGACTGGAGTTGATTTATCAGGCGTACAGACATCTTTTCTACTTCGGCGCGCGCCTCCTCGATGAGCCTGTTTTTATCCTCCTCGCTAAAGCTGCTACCGAAAAATCCATTTAGCGAATCAGGCAGCAAAAACGGGATAAATTTACCGTTTTTCTCGTCGTAAAATTTCATATTCGCGATCGAAAATTTGTATTTGCAAGGCGGCATCTTGATGAGATACTCCTCGCTCGCGACGTTTACGATCTCTAGGCGCGGGCTCGTTAGGTCGTAGATGAAATTTATCTCAAACTCAAATATCATCGAGAGCTTTTTCTCGCTCACCAGCCAGCGCAGATACTCCTTGCCAAAGCTACCAAATGCGTGGTCGGTTTTGGTCACGATTTCTTTGCTATAGACCTGAAAAACAGATAGCTCGCCGATGGATTTTAGCTGCGATATCTCGGTGCTAATCTGCGTCATCGCAGGCTTTTGCGCGGTTTTTAAGGCTTTATTAAATCTAAAAATCGTAAATACGCAAATCGCCAGCAAAATCGCTAAAATAAGGCTTGTAACATCTATCATCTTTGCTCCTTTAAAAGGCGATTTTAGCGAAATTCGTTAAAATAATCGTTAAATTTGAGTTTTTGGCTGTTTTATATCGGTATAAATTTGGATCGTAAGTTTAAATTTAGCGAGCTTTTAGATTCGGTGCAGTTTAGCAAAACCCGCACCTTTGAGATACGGGTTTTAAATTTTACGCAAATTTGAGGCAAATTTAAATAGCTTAAAACACCTGAATAAATTTAAAATCATGCTCTCTAAGCACTTTTTTGATGAGTTCTTGATGGTCTTCACCCTTGGTTTCCAGCGTGATCGTGATATTAGCGTCGCCGTACTCCAGACTCGTGGAGAAGCGGTCGTAGTCGATCTTTACTATGTTGGCATTTGCGATCTTTAGGCTATCGGTTAGGCTCATGAGCGCGCCGGGTTTATCTATCAGCGTGATTTGTAGCGCCATCTTGCGGTGCGACTTTATGAGACCTTTTTCGATGATGACGTTTAGCATCTGCACGTCGATGTTTCCGCCGCTTAGCACGATGCCGATACGCTCGCCGGCCTTAAATTTGACCTTGTTGTGCAGGATACTAGCTACGCCGACCGCACCCGCGCCCTCGACCACGATCTTTTGCGTCTCAAGCAGGAACAAAATCGCGTTTGCGATCTCCTCGTCATCAACCTGCACGAACTCGTCCACGCACTCAAGTATATTTGCCAGAGTCGTCTCGCTAGCATCGCGAACCGCGATACCGTCGGCGATCGTGCGCACGGTTTTTGAGTTTATGCTTTTTTTAGCGCTAAAGCTGTTAAACATAGCAGGCGCGCCCTTTGCGCTCACGGCGACCACGCGGATGTCTGGATTCACCTGTTTTACGCAGCTTGATATGCCGCTGATTAGCCCGCCACCGCCAACCGGTACGATGATAGTCTCAAGCTCGGCCAGATCGTCAAGCATCTCTAGCCCCACCGTGCCCTGCCCAGCCATCACGTACTCGTCGTCAAATGGATGAATAAAGCTCATGCCCTGCTGCTTGGCGTACTCAACGGCGTAGGCGTAGGCCTCGTCGAAGTTATCGCCCTTTAGGATCACTTCGGCGCCTAGATCTTTGGTGCCTAGCACCTTTAAAAGCGGCGTGGACTCTGGCATCACGATGGTAGCGGGCGTCTTAAACTCGCGCGCTGAAATAGCCACGCCTTGGGCATGATTGCCCGCGCTTGCCGCGACGACGCCTTTTTTACGCTCCTGCGCGCTTAAATTTGCGATTTTATTGTACGCGCCGCGAATCTTGTACGCGCCCGTGCGCTGGAGATTTTCCTCTTTTAGGTAGATGAGCGCGCCACTTGCGAGGCTTAGCTTTGCACTGTAGGCAAACGGCGTCTTGTACACAAAGCCGCTTATCGTGCGCTTGGCTTGGATTATTTTATTTAGAGAGATCATTTTAGCCTTTCGTTTTTTGTTTAAATTTTACTTTTTATCGCTTTTGCTTGTGCGTTTATTTACCGTATTTTTGCTTACGTTTTCTTTATTTTTTATCGCGTGCTACCGCATTTTAGTTTTTTATTTGGTTTTTAGAATGCTTTAAAATTTGATCAAATTCTCAAATTTACGCCTTAAAAAATTGCGCCTTGCCGCCAAATTTAGCCTAATCAAGCCTTTTTAGCTCGATTTTTATACACTTATCTTGCACAAAATTTATCCCGTTTTCGCGTGCGATCACTCCTGCGGCGTCATTTGTTATATCAAGCTGCAGCCACAGCGTTTTTACGCCTTTTTTGACGGCGTCCTTTACTAGCTCGCTCGCAAACTCGCCTTTTCTAAACATCACTATGACGTCGATATTTTCATCTATTTCAGTTAAATTTCTATAAACCTTGCGTCCTAAAATTTCATCAAATTTTGGATAGACGGGAAATACGTTAAAACCGCTCTCGATGAGAAATTTTGCCACCTCGTTGCTAGGCTTGCTCCCATCTGGACTAAGGCCCACGACCGCGATATTTTTAGCAGAGGATAAAATTTGCCCTAGATCGCTAGGCATTTTTACTCTTTAAAAGCACGCCGCACTCGATGTGAGCGGTGTTTGCAAATTGATCAAACACGGCAAATTTGACCGCCTCGTGCGTTAAGGAAAGCTGCGTTAGATCGCGCTTTAGGCTCTGCGGCGAACAGGAGATATAGACGATATTTTCGTAGTTTTTGATGAAATTTATCACGCTCTCATCGAGTCCCGCGCGCGGCGGATCGACCAAAACGTGCGAAAAGTTGTAGCTAAAGATATCAAGCTCTCTTAAGCGGTTAAACTCGCGCTCGCGCCCAAACGCGCTCATCAGCTCCTCGGCGCTCATTCGCAAAAATTTGATGTTATCTACGCCGTTTAGTTCGCAGTTTTTGAGCGCATTTGCGATCGAGCTTTTGGATATTTCGGTTGCCAAAACGCGCTTAAATTTTTCCGCTAGCGGAACGGTAAAGTTGCCGTGTCCACAGTAAAGCTCAAGCAGATCCACGCCGCGCTCTACACAGCTCTTCGCCCACTCGATCATCTTTTTGTTTACGGCGGTGTTTGGCTGGATAAAAGCTCCGTCGCCGAATGTAAATTTGTAAATTTTACCGCCGATTTTTAGGCGATCCTCTAAATTTAACTCGCCGCTTAGCAGCTTTTGCCCCTTTGCCCTTGCAGCGATCGTCACGCGGTGACCGGCAAACTCGCGCGCTAAGCTTTCTATCTCGCCCTGCTCGGCCTCGCCTAGGCGCTTATGATAGAGCAGCGTCGCTAGTATCCCGCTCTCGCACGAGATAAACTCGGCGCCAAAGAGCCTCTCTTTTAAAATTTGATTTTTAGTAAGCGTTTCAAGCAAACGTGGCATCAAATTTGCGATAGGAGCGGCTACTTTCGGGCATTCGTCTATCATAATCCGCTTGGTTTTGGCACCGTGCATCGTGTATGCTAGATCGACCGCGCTATGCCAAATATCGTGCCAAATTCCAAACTCCGCTCTAGTGCGATAAGCAGCACTCTGCGAGGCGAAAAACTCAAATTCGCCGCTATAAAAGGGTTCAAATTCGCGCCTTATGAGATCTTTTTTAAACTCGACTTGCTCCTCATAAGGCATATCAAGAGTGCAACTACCGCACTCTCCTAAAAATTTACAAAACTTATCTGGCAAATTTAAACCCTTTGCCCGACGAATCTAACAACCAAAGCCGTCACCAAAAGCCCTAAAGGAAGCACTATCCAGATGCTTAGGCCAAGCGCGGTCGGGAAATATCCCGCAAAAATACTGATCGCGCAAACGGCAAGCGCATAAGGCATCTGAGTCTGGACGTGGTCGATATGGTTACATCCTGCGCCCATAGACGAAAGTATCGTAGTATCCGAGATCGGCGAGCAGTGATCGCCAAATATCGCGCCAGTTAAAACGGCTGAGATATTTACTATCATATAAGCGTGCAAGGCGTCGCCCTCTAGTCCGCTGTGCATGCCCACCGCGCTAGCTAGCGGTATCGCAAGCGGCATCAAAATGCCCATCGTGCCGTAGCTGGTGCCGGTAGAAAAGCTGATAAACGAACCAAGCATAAAAATCGCCGCCGGAAGGACGATCTTTGGCGTAGACTGCGAAAGTAGATCGACTAGGTAGCGAGACGTGCCAAGCTCCTTGATAACCGAGCTTAGCGACCACGCAAGAAGCAAGATGATGATCGTAGTTATCATGGTTTTCCAGCCCTTGCCCCATGTCTCTATCGCCTCGCGAACGGTCAAAATTTTTCTATAAACCGCCATAAATATCGCCACCACGGTAGCTAGCAAAGCCGACTGAAATAGCGCCACGGACGCATCGGCAGCGCCGAATGTAGCTTGAAATGTGTGGAATGTAAGGGGATGAGCCTTCGCGCTCTCAAGAGCCTCGCCCTCAAGCGCGCCCAAACCGCTAAAGTAAAAGCTAACGAATGCGCCCAAAATAAGCACCAAAAGCGGAATAACAGCGTTTGAGCTTTGCAGTTTGATATTCTCTTTAGGCTCTAGCGTCTTATCTTCGACGTCCTCGATCATAGCTCCGCCGCGCCTAGGGTGCAGTTCGCCCGCTCTAGCTCTGCGCTCGGCTTTTAGCATACCTGCAAATTCGCGCCCCATAAACGCGGTGCAGACGATGAAAAATAGCATGAAAAGGTTGTAAAATCTATAAGGCATCGTCTCAACAAAGATACTAAAAGCGTTTACGTTCGTTATGCCGATGAGCTCGTAGCCTTGTTTAATGAGCGAGATCTCAAGCCCGACCCAAGTCGAAATGACGGCTAGGCCAGCGATCGGAGCGGCGGTTGCGTCGATGATAAAGGCTAGCTTTTCGCGAGAGACTTTAAATTTGTCCGTTATCGGGCGCATGATCGGGCCCACGATGAGAGAGTTTGCATAGTCGTCGAAAAAGACGAAAAGCCCCATCACCCAGGTTGAAATTTGAGCCGAAACGCCTGTTTTGGCCTTTTTGCTTAGCCATATCGCCACGGCCTTGGTTCCGCCCATTTTGGTGATGAGCGCGACCACGCCGCCGATACAAAGCACCTGAAGCACGATGCCCGCGTTCCAGCTATCGGCCAGCGAGCCCACGACCCTTTTTACGATGTCGGTAAAGCCCTTTACGAAGGTCATCGGGATGCTTGAGTCGATGACGTTTATAAGAAACGTACCGCTAAAAACGCCGATAAACAGCGACAAAACGACGTCTTTGGTGATAAACGCCAAAACTATCGCCACTACAGGCGGGATGAGCGTCCAGATACCGAAAATTTCGGCATTTTTTTTCGCTACTTCGGGATCTACGGCTAGCGCCAAGATCGGCAAAAGCGACAAAAATAAAATCTTTTTCATCAAAAACTCCTTTTTGTTTTTCGTCGGTTTAATCAATTTTCCCGCCCCGCGTGCCATCGGTCGGTATTTAAGGCGTAAATTTAGCTAAATGCGGCTTAAATTTTTGTTTTAAATTCGCTTAGAATTCAAAAATTCTAGCTCTTTATTAAAAATTTATGTTAAAAATAAGGCTTTGGTGGAAATTTTGTTTAAAACTGCGCTCGGCGGCAAATTTTAAATTTGGTCATGATTTAAATTTTGCAGGGAATTTTCAAATTTGGTTTGTTGGTCAAATTTTGTATTTAAAGCGCGGAGTGTCATTTGGATAAAAAGGCAAATTTACGATATCTGCTTCAAGCCCCACGGATTCAAAGCATTATTAAGACCGCCGCTCAAAATTTAATGCTAGGTGTCAAATTTCGGGTCAAATTTAACAAAATAGTCAAATTTGACCCGAATCCGCAAATTTAACGCTAAAAGCCTACTTTTTCTCGATAAAAAGCCCGGCCCAAGTCTGCTGTGTCGCCATCGCCTCAACGACGTTGATATTTACGCGGTGAGGCATATTTAGGCAGTTTAGCACGATCTGTGCGATATCCTCGGCGGTGATGTACTCCACGCCCTCGTAAACCGCGTCAGCCTTAGCCTTATCTCCGCCGAAGCGAACCTCGCTAAACTCGGTCTTACAGATACCGGGAGCTATCTCGGTCACGCGTATACCGGTGCCGCGGATGTCGTTGCGTAGGTTTCTGCTAAACTGCTTTACAAACGCCTTGCTAGCGCCATAAACGTGACTGCCCGGATACGGCCATGTGCCAGCGGTCGAGCCTAGATTAAAGATATAGCCGCTCTTTCGCGCGATCATGAGGGGCAAAACGGCCTTGGTCGAGTACAAAAACCCCTTGATGTTGGTATCGACCATCGTCTCAAAGTCTTCGATGCTAGTCTGCGCCACGCCCTCGAGCCCCAGCGCTAGGCCTGCGTTATTTACGAGCACTTCGATATCGCGAAACTCCTGCGGCAAATTTGCCACGCCGTCAAAAACCGCCTTTTTATCGCGGATATCGGCGACGATGATGTGTGTATTCCCAAGCTCCTTTGCCAGAGTTTCGAGCCTTTCTTTGCGGCGAGCGAGCGCTACGATCTTGTAGCCTTCGCGGCTGAGCGCCCTAGCTATCGCCTCGCCAAAACCCGACGTAGCCCCAGTAATAAAAGCCGTTCCTTTCATATTTTCTCCTTATTCGGTGATCAAATTTGACTCTAGCCCCATCGCTCTTAGGTACTGCACATTGATCTCTTTTTTGCCGATGATTGCGTAGTCTAGGGCATTTAGCCCGTTATCATCCACTGCCTGCACGTCCGCGCCGTTATCTACCAAAAGCTGTAATATCTCCACATCTGCCACTCCCGCCGCACTCATCAGAACGCTTTTTGACGCCTCGTCAAAGTCGCAGAGCTTCACGAAGCTCGGTAGCTGAACGCTCAAATTTGCGCTATATGCAAGCTTGGTGCTCATGTCTATCAGCCTTTTGTTTACTAACGCTCCGTTTCCTAGTAGAAATTTAACCAAATTTATGTCGTTTAGCTGCACGGCCTTAAAAAGCGGAGTGACGCCGAGCAGATTTGCATAGTTTACGTCCGCGCCGCTAGAAACCAGGAGCTTTACGTTATTTAAATTTTTAAGCGCAAAAAACAGCGAACTCTCAAAGCCGTAGTTTAAATTTACGCCCGCGCGCAAAAACTCTCTTATCACGTCCTCGCTTTTTTCGTAAAGAAGCGCAGCGTTAAAGGCGTTTTGCAGCGAGGCTTGCGACACGGCGCCCGAATATATCGCCTCATTTATGCCGTATTTTGTAAAGGTCGGGTCGCTAACCTTTCTTGCAAACTCATCCATATCGCCGTTTTGCAAAGTCGCGGCGGCAAATTTTAAAAACTCGTTTGCAACCTTTGAAGCGTAATAAATCGCGCTGCCTTCGTCTATTTTGAAATTTGATTTGTAGTAGTTTACCAGCAGCCCCAAGACGGCGTTGTAGTCTTTGTTAAAGTCCTTAAAAACCGTGAAGTTACTTAAGCTTTGATGTCCCCAGTAGCGAAGCCTGGCTCTGTTTTGCGATACGAGTTTTTCGTATTCGTCTGGACTCTCTAGCTCTTTGGCGTAAATTTCGGGCGCATAGGAGGCTTTTAAGATCTTAAATTTAAACTCGTTTAAATTTTTAGTCGCCAAATTTCCGACGCAAGCAAGGCTTTCGGCGCGGATCTTTTGGGCTACCGAGAGTAAAATTTGAGCCTCTTTTATGCCCAGGATAGAGTCCTTGCAGTTTGGCTCAAATTCTCCCGAAAATGTTAAATTTTGAGAGAAAAATCGCTGCTTATCAACCAAAGCGTCATCACAGCTAAAGCTAGCAAAAACAAAAGAAAATGACAAAAATATCGGCAAAATAAATCTCATCGTATGCCTTAATATCTTTTAATTTTGATAATTCTACCAAAAAATAATTTGGTAAAAATAAATTTACCACTCATTAAAGCAAACGTCCGCAAACGCGGCTTTGAGCTTCTCGTAAAGCGGAGTAAAAGGCACGCCGTTTACGCGCACCTCGGCGATAGAGGTGATGAAGTTCGTATCTCCGCTCCAGCGCGGCACTAGATGATAGTGCACGTGCTCTGCGATACCCGCACCGCCTGCTTTACCAAGATTCATCCCGATATTTACGCCCGCCGCGTTTAGTTCGCGTTTTAAAATTTTCACGCCCTCGCGTACGTAGGCGCTCATCTCCGACCACGTCTGCTCGTCTAGGCTTTCGATATTATCGGTGTGTACGTACGGTATCACCATAAAGTGCCCCGGCGTGTAAGGATATAAGTTCATTATGCCAAAACACCGCTTTGCGCGGAACAAAACGCCGCTTTGCGCGTCTTTTTCGGGACGATTTACGACGTTGCAAAAGACGCAGCCCTGCTCCTTTTTACTAAAATATTCGCTCCTCCACGGCGCGCAAATGTGCTCCATATCAGCCCTCCTTTACGGTTTTTACGGCTTTTGCCAAGTCCTCTTGCCTCATAAAATGCTCGCCTATCAAAAATGCGTCGGCTCCTTGCGCGTGCAGCTCTTTTAGCTGCGAGTGCTCGTAGATGCCGCTTTCAGCGACTATGACGCTTGCATTTTTGATTTTAGAAAACAGCTTCTCACAAAGACTCATATCCATCTCAAACGTGCTTAAATTTCGGTGATTTACGCCGACTATCTTTGCGCATGCGAAATTTGACTTTTCCACATCCTCCTCGTCGTGCGTCTCGACCAAGGCCTCAAGCCCCAAAGAGCGCGCATAATCAAGCAACCGTTTTAGCTCATCGGCGCCAAGAGCCTTTGCGATAAGTAGTATAAAATCGGCTCCGTAAACGAGCGCTTCTAAAATTTGATACTCGTCTACGATAAAATCCTTGCGAAGTAGCGGCAGCGAGCTTTCGCGTCTTATGGCCGCCAGATACTCCAAATCTCCTTTAAAAAAATGCGGCTCGGTTAGAACCGAGATAGCGTTTGCGCCGCCTTTTTCGTACTCTTTGGCTATCTCTACGGGCGCGAAATTTTGCCTTATCAGCCCCTTGCTAGGGCTTGCTTTTTTGACCTCGGCTATGATGCGATACGGCTCGTCAGAGCTGCTTTTTAGCGCTTTTGCCGCGTCTTTTATCTTGCGAGGATTTTTGGCCGCGAGCTCTTGCAGCTTTTCAAAAGGCGTTTGCAATTTTCGCAGTGCCAAGTCCTCTTTCGTTCGTTCAATTATCTGATCTAGTATCATTTTTACCCTTTTTTAAGCACCCTTTGATAGCATTTATGTGCTCTTTACCCTCGGGCGAATTTACAAATTCCTCGTCGTGCAGGACTTGCTGCATTATCTCGTCAGCCTTTTTGCACTCGCCTAGCTTATAGTATCCCCATGCTAGCGAGTCTAGATAAAACACCGATCCCGGCTCTAGCTCGAGAGCTCTATTTACCAGATCTATCCCCTTTTTCACGTCTATATCGTGGTCGATGAGTAGGTAGCCGTAGTAGTTTAGATATAGCGCGTTATTTAGCTTTACGGCCGATTTTTCAAAGTTATTTATGACTTGCTTTAGGCTATCTTTATCTATTTTTTTTGTTTGTTTGTTTGTGTCTCTTTCGTATTGATATATCGCAATTTTGGCTTGATATTCGAGATTAAAGCTCTTATCAAAGGCCTCCTGCGCCTTTTTATAAGCCTTAGCAAAATCCCCGGTCGCGGCGTAAAGATCCATCAGCGCATCGTCGTTGTAGGAGTATTTTTGCAAAAATTTGATCGCAGCGTCGTAGTTTTTTTGATAGACGTAGACGCCAAGCGCTTTTTCTAGATATATCTTTTCTTTCGTCGCTTCAAAAAGACTCTCGTAAACATCGATCATATCAGAGTAGCGGCCGTCCTGCGCGTAGATATCTACTAGCGCCGTGCAGGTCTCTACCTCGCAGCCGTCGATTCGGCGTGAGCTCTCCAGATGCCTGATCGCCTCTTTTTTGTCGTTCATTTTATTGTATAAAAGATCGACTATGCGTAGCAGATTCTCAACGCTCCTATCTAGCTCATATGCGCGCTCAAGCTCGCCTAGAGCGGCTTTGTTATCGTTTTGCATCGAGTAAACAGCAGAGAGCATGACGTGATTTTTAGAGACGTCCTCTTTTTTGACGAGCTCTTTCATTATCTTTGCGGCTTCGTCTAGTTTGTTTTCGCTCATCAAATTTGCGCCCTGTATGCGAAGCACGTCTACGTCGTCTTTTAACACCTTTTGGCTGAGCGCTAAAATGCTTTTAAAATTTACGTTTTTAGAAAAAAACGCGAGTCTGAGCGCCTCTTTTAGATAGTCCGTGTTTTTAGTTTTTTCGTAAAGCTGCTCGTAAAGCTCGGTCGCCTCGTCGTGCCTAGCGTTTTCCACCGCCAAAAGCGCCTTGATAACGTACAAATTCTCATCAAAGCCGTCTTTGGCGGTAGCAAAACAAACAAGCAAGGCCGCCAATATAAATTTTAAAATCGCCTTATTCCCGCGCATTCTTTCTCCAATTCATTGATTTTATCCTTAAAATAGTCCCAAAACGGAAAGGTGCGGCACTGGCTCGGTCGAAAGTCGTAAACCGAGCAGTTTTTTGCCGTTTCGTCAAAAAAAACGCACGCAAACCCGCCGTCGTAGGGCTTTTCTTTGAGGCTAAATTTATATCCGAATTTATCTAAAAATCGCGATCTAAACTCATCCTCGCTCATTTTTAGATGCTGCGCCAATGACGAGATTTCCGCGGAGCTTATCCATATATAGCCGCTCTCGCCAGTGCAGCATTTGCCGCCGCACAGCTCGCACTTGCTAGCGTCAAATTCATAACCAAAGCCGCTTTGTCTTAGCAAATTCACTCCGCCGCATCCTTGCTTTGCGTATTTGCCGCGGCAAAAATTTCAGCCGCCTTTTTACTATAAACGCCGCCTTCAAAAACAAAAATAGGCGGTAAAATTTGAGTCAAAGATTTTGAGCTTTTTTTAGCCTCGATTAGCACCAAATTTGCCGCGCCGTCCGCTTTTGGATGCACGAAGCAAAGCCTAGTAAGCGTAAATTTAAATTCGCTCAAACAAAGCAAAATTTCAGATATACGCTTAGCGTCGTAGCAAAAGCTAAAAACTCCGCGCGGCTTTAGCAGCGAATTTGCGCTACCCACAAGCTCGCTAAGCGGCAAATTTTCACTATATCTAGCGGTGCGAAGGTGCTCGTTCTCGCTTTTTTTCGCACCGTCGTGGTAAAAGGGCGGGTTTGAGACGATGAGATTATATCTTTTTTCACTCTTAAATTTAGCAAAATCAGACGTTATAAACTCGGCTTCAAGCCCGTTTTGGCTAGCGTTTGCGGCGGCCAAATTTACGTTAGCTTCTAAAATATCAAGTAAGCTAAGCGAAATTTTAGGAAAATCGCGCTTTAAAAGCAGCCCCAAAACCCCGCTACCGCAACCAACTTCTAGCACCTCGCCGCACACTCCGCCCTCACGGATAAAGTCATACAAAAACATCGTGTCGCTGTTGTAGCGGTAGCCGTTTTTGGGCTGAGTGATTATCATCTATATACCTTGATGATAAATCCTTGCTTATCTTGAGAAGTTATGATGTCGTTACTGTACGATATACGCGAAAAGTCGCCAAATTCATCTTTTATCATCTCGCCGGCAACCTTGGCGCGCTCTTTGCCGATACCGAAATTTGCATATGAGTTGATCTTTTCTAGCTCGTCTTGCGGGATCACTTTTGCCGCTTTTGACGTGGCGATAAAGTTACCTCGGCTCACTATCGGCGTGATCTCGAAATAATAATTTGAATTATAACTCTGCAAAAAGTCGCTTACTTTATTTTTGCAAACCTGCGTCGGCCTGTCTGAGCCCGCGCTCATATCAGAACACTCGACCGAGGCGATGAAAACAACTTTTTTAGGCACTTCGGCTCTAAAATTTAGCTGGATTATCTTTTTTAGATTTTCATTTTCGCTCATCAGCTCTTCGTTTTTGGTTAGTATCTGCGCCACTTCGCCCTTTGCGATGTTTTTTTGCGTACTTGTTTTAGCTAAATTTTCCTTCGTGTCGCTTAAATCTTTAGCTCCGTCTTGTATCTGTTTTCTTAGAGTCGCGAGCTCTGCGTCTTTTTGCGTCAAAAGCTCATTTAAAGCGTCTAGTTGCTCTTTATTTTCCTTTGCTGTTTTGATATCGTTTTCAACTAAAGTCGTGATTTTGTTATTTAAAATTTTATAGTTTTGGATATTTTTTTTACCAGCGGCGATCTCGTCCGCTAGCAGTTCTTTTTGGATATTTAGCGACTCGTTTAGCTCGACAACCTTAGCTTCCGCACTTTGCAGTGAACTATCTTTTTGCGAAATTTGATTTTCTAACTCATAAATTTTACTCTTTAGTTCCGCCACGTTTTGCTCGGTTTCTTGGCGCTCGTTTTCAATCTGACTTTTTAGCTTTTCAAGCTCGGTTTTATATATAGCCTCGTTTTGTTCAATCTCTTTTTCAAATCCTTGTTTTTCTTTCTCGAGCTTTGTGACTAACTCTTTATTTGTCGCGTTTAGCTCATCATTTATCGCTTTTAGCTTAGCTTTTGACTCGGCTTTTTTATTTGCGTTTTCAAGGCTCGCTTCAAGCTCGCTTATTTTTTTCTTGTCCGCGTCTTGTTCTTTTTCTAGGACGGCAATCCTATTTTTGGATAAATTTTGAGCATTTAGAGCCTGAGCGTTATACTCGCTAGCGATCCTTTTTATCTCGCTATCTTTTAGGCCCAGCTCGTTTGCGAGCCTAGCATTTTCGCTCTTTAGTTTTGCAGTCTCTTCGTTTGCCGTTCTTAGTTCGCTTTCAAATTTAGCCTTACTAGATAGCGCTTCGCTTTTTAGCTCGTCGTTTTGGGCCTCGAGCCGTTTTAGAGCATTTTGACTTTCGCTTTGCGTTTTGGCGCTTGATTTGTCAAATTCGCTCTGCTTTTTCTCTAGCTCGGCTTTTAGAGTTTTGATCTCGCTACGAAGAGAAGTCAAATTTTGCTCTAAATTTTTATTTTTTTCGTTTTCTTCTTGCGCTTTGGCTAGTTTTTTATTTAGCTCGTCGATCGCGCTTATACGCTGTTTGTCGTTAGCGCTGGCAGCTTGTTTTCGCCTGGTTTCCAGCTCGGCTTTTTGATCGCTTAAGATATTTGAGATTTCTAGATTTTTGCTCACTAGATCGACGTTATCGTCATAGAGTAGCTTATTTTGAGCGCGCAGGACGCGGATTTGCTCTTTTAGCTCGTCCTCGTCGCCTAAAATAGGTGCGTCCGTATAGTTCGCATCCAAATTTTTAGCATATTTTTCCTGCGGCAAAGCTTGACTTAGGATAGCCGAATTTGTCTCGTCCGTACCGCCTACGCTCTCGTTTTTAGGCGCTTCTTCGACGTTCATTATCTGCACGGCGAGCTCCGTAGACTTTGCAGAAGGCTTCGTAAACTCGAAATACAAATAATATCCGCCCAGCGTGAGCAAACAACCGCAGATAAAAAATAAAACTAAATTTAACGCTCTCAACTCTATTTTTCCTTGATGTCTTGGACTACCTTATGCGCGTGGTTTAGCGCGAGTACGATCGAGCCGCCGTTTTTTAGCACGATGTCGCCGCCGATATATAGCCCGCCGACGCTACTTTCATAGTATTCGTTTACGACCGGATCTTTATCTGCGTCAAGCTCCACTCCGCATTTTTGTAAAAAATCCACCGGAGTTGAGCCGCCGATAGCGTAGACAACCCTATCGTAGACTCTGATTTTTCCGTTTGAAAAGTGCACTCTAACGCGCCCTGATTCGTTTTCGATCTCGGTTATATCGTGATTTAGTCGCACTTTTAGCTTATTTGCTTTTTCTAGTTCCCACAGCGCCGTTACGTTTACGTCATTTACGCGACTAAATTTATCCTTACGGTAAGCCAGCGTCGTTTTGTTGTATTGGCATAGCTCGATAGCGTACTCCACAGCCGAGTTTCCGCCGCCTACCACGAGCACTTTTTCGCCGCTAGAACAGGAGTTTAGGTTAAAATTTATAACGTTATTTAGCGAAGGCGGGATTTTGTAGTCCGGCTTGTTCGGGCGTCCCATTTTACCGATACTTATCATCACGTTTTTGGCTTGATAGTCGCCCTTTGCGGTGTGCACGAAAAACAAACCGTCCTTTTTCTTTACGCTTTCGACCTCGGAGTTAAACACGGCCTCGATCTTTTCCTCGTCTAGCAGCTTATCGAAATAATCAAGCGTGCTCTCTTTCGTGCCGTCTTCAAAGGACACGATGCCGTGAATGGTGCTGTCTTGACCTTTGTACTCCTTATCCACGCGCTTATTGTCTTTGTAAAATTTTCTTATAGTTTGGCTGTGGTTATCGCCCTTTTCGAGAAGCAAAACTTTTTTTAATCCATTGGCTCTCGCCTCTACGACGGTCGCGATGCCGCAAGGGCCGCCGCCTATCACGATAATGTCGTAAACATCGCTCATTGATTCTCTCCGATTTGATAATTTTTCATTAATGTAGCGAAAATTGTATTAAATTTTAAGAAATTCGCGAAATTTGGGGTAAATTTAATTTAAAAAAGACAAAAACGGTCAAATTTAAAAGACAAAAGGCAAGTGAGATCAAATTTGGCTTGTTTAAATTCGGTAAATTTGAGAGCCAAATTTAAAGCGCGTTAAATTTAAAGGGGCGCAAATTTAACCAAATTTACGCCCGCTAAAGCTAAATTTTCTTTAAAAACTCGGCGATTAAAAACGCTAGTTCTAGCGACTGGTCGGCGTTTAGGCGCGGATCGCACTGCGTCTCGTATCTGTGCGCCAGATCATCCTCGTTTAGTTTAAATGACCCGCCCATGCACTCGGTCACGTCCTGGCCCGTCATCTCTAGATGCACGCCGCCCGCATGCGTACCTTCGGCTCTATGTATCTCGAAAAAGCTCTGCACTTCGGCTAGGATTTTGTCAAATTCGCGCGTCTTGTAGCCGTTTGCTGCCTTTATCGTGTTGCCGTGCATAGGATCTATGCTGTAGACGATATTTAGCCCTTCGCGCTTTACTTCGCGTAGGATTTTAGGCAGCCGCTCGCCGATTTTATCGGCACCCATTCTGATTATTACGTTCAGTCTACCTGCTTCATTTTGCGGATTTAGCGCATTTGCGAGCGCGATGACGTCCTGCGCGGTTGCGTTTGGTCCGATTTTGACGCCTAAAGGATTGTGTACGCCGCTTAAAAAATGTACGTGAGCGTCGTTTATGCCGCGAGTGCGCTCGCCGATCCAGAGCATATGCGCTGAGCAGTCGTACCAGTCGCCGGTAAGGCTATCCTCTCTCGTTAGAGCCTCCTCATACGGCAGCAAAAGCGCCTCGTGCGAGGTGTAGACCTTGGTTTCGCTAAGCGCGGGAGTATTTGAGGCGTTTATACCGCAAGCTCCCATAAACGCTAGAGTTTGGCTCAGCTGCCTAGCTAGCTCGCCGTATTTGGCGTCAAGCTCTGGCTTTTTGATAAAGCCTAAGTTCCAGCGATTTACCTCGTGCAGATCGGCTAGACCGCCGCGAGAAAAGGCGCGAAGCAGGTTCATCGTGGATGCGCTTTGATAATACGCCTCGATCATGCGATTTGGATCGGGCACGCGAGCCTCGGCATTAAATTCAAAACCGTTTATGATGTCGCCGCGGTAGCTCGGTAGCTTTACGCCGCCTTGCTCCTCGTAGTCCGAGCTTCTAGGCTTGGCAAACTGACCCGCCACGCGCCCTACTTTTACGACGGGGCAGCGTCCGGCAAACGTTAGAACGATCGCCATTTGCAGCATCACTTTAAACATATCGCGGATATTTACGGCGTTGAAATTTGAAAAACTCTCCGCGCAGTCGCCGCCTTGTAGCAAAAACGCCTCGCCGTTGCAAACCTTAGCCAAATCTTGTTTTAGGTTTCTAGCCTCGCCGGCAAAAACTAGCGGCGGCATCGTCTTTAGCTTATCCTCGGCCTTTTTTAGCAAGACCTCGTCGGGGTAGCTAGGCTGCTGCAAGATATTAAATTTTCTCCACGAATCTCTGCTCCACATCTTTAAACCTTTTTTAAAAATAACGCCGATTTTAGCTAAAAGAACTTTTATTACAGATAAAATTTCAAATTTTACCCTCAAATTTGCCCTCGCTGCGCATTTTTGAGCCACATAAGCTTTGATTAACGACAAATAAATATAATTTCGCCAAAAAAGCGGAAAAATGCAAGAGAAAAATCAAACCAAAATCGGCTTCATCTACGGCCTATCGGTCTTTATGATCTGGGGCGTTTTTCCTATTTATTTTAAACAACTCAGCGCGCTTTCGGCTACCGAGATCGTCGCTCACCGCATCCTTTGGTCGGTGCTGCTTTTGTTTTTGCTACTCAAATTTGGCCGCAAACTAGGCGCCACAAAGAAAATTTTAAGTAACAAAAAAACTACGTTTTGGCTATTTGTCACGGGACTTCTCATTGCCGCCAACTGGTGGATCTACGTCTACGCCGTAAATATCGGAAAAATCGTGGAAACTAGCCTGGGATACTTCATAAATCCGCTCGTAAACATGCTCCTTGGCGTGCTGATTTTAAAAGAAAAGCTATCGCGCGCGGGCAAATTTGCCATCGCTATCGTCTTTGTCGCTATCGGCGTGCAAATTTACGACGCGGGCGGCCTACCTATCATATCTATCATTTTGCCTATCACGTTTGGATTTTATTCGCTCATTAGAAAGCGCCTTAGCGTGCCATCTTTGGAGGGGCTTTTCGTCGAGACCGCGCTCATCGCTCCTATCGCGCTCGTCGCACTATTTTTCGTCGCCGCTAGCGGGCAAAATCACTTTAGCTTTTCGTGGTTCGGGCTTTTGATCGCTCTTTGCGGGCCTGCGACCGTCGTGCCGCTTTTGCTTTTTAACTCGGCAGCCACGAGGCTAAATTTGAGCACGATCGGCTATTTGCAGTACATATCACCTTCGATGCAGCTTTTGCTTGCCGTTTTTTACTACGGCGAGCAGATTAGCGCGCTTAAGGCGCTGTCGTTTTTGCTGATCTGGAGCGCGCTAGCGGTGGTTAGCTTTAGCGCGATTTATAGTAAAAAAAGCAAAATTTCAGTATAACCGCAAATTTAAATCAAAAAAGGAAAAACAATGTCATCTATCGCATTTTACGCCGTCATCTGCGTCATAGCCGCGCTCGTTCTCTACGCGCAGATACAAAAGATAACAAGAAAGATTGACGAGAACGGTACTTTAGCAAACAACTCCCCCGAGGCTGTGCGTCAAATTTCGGTGCAAAAGTATAAAGATTTTTGCGAGATAATAAACGGCGAGCTAAGAGAGCTAAAGATGAAAGCGCTCTACGACGACGCCCTAAAAAACGAGGATTTAAAAGAAAAATTTTTAGAAAGCCTAAGCGAGATGAGCAAGAAACTAACATTTATCGAGACGATGAACACCGCTAGAAACCCCGATAAATGGGAAAGCGAGCTCTTTGAGGTGCTTAGCCGCCTAGATGATCTCGTCACGGAAAATTTCAAAGACGGCGAGCGCGCGGGCGACGAGATTAGGGAGCGTCTGGGCGCGGAGTTTAGCAAACTGCAAAATTAAACCTTAAGTAAAAACGGGGTAATATCGCTTTTTTGATTTAACTCTATCTTTCTAAGGAAAAAACGGATGAGCTATACCAAAAAAGACCTCGTAACCGCTGTAAATTTAACCAAAGACGAAATTTATCATTTCTTAAATTTAGCCAAGGAGTTTAAGGCGTTAAATAACTCCGAGACCAAAAAAGCCAAGTCGCTCTACGGCAAAACGACCGTAAACGCCTTTTTCGAAAACTCGACTAGAACGCGAACGAGCTTTGAGATCGCGGCTAAGCGCCTCGGAGCCGACGCTATAAATTTCACCGCCTCAAGCTCCAGCACCAAAAAGGGCGAAACGCTCATCGACACCGTCCATAACATCGTCGCGATGAAGACGGACATCGTAGTCGTGCGCCACTACAGCTCGGGCGCGGCTAAATTTATCGCTGAAAATACCGATGCTCACGTCGTAAACGCCGGCGACGGACTCAACGAACACCCTAGTCAAGCGTTGCTTGATCTCTTTACTATACTGGAAAATCGCGGCAGCCTAGAAAATCTCACGGTCGCTATCATCGGCGATATCTTTCACAGCCGCGTGGCACGCTCAAACATCTACGTCCTAAAAACGCTCGGAGCCAAGGTTAAGCTATTTGGCCCGCCGATGTTTTTAACGGGCATGGAGGCTTTTGGCTGTCAAATTTGTTCCGATATGCGTGAGGCCGTCGAGGACTCGGACGTCATCATCATGCTACGTATCCAGCTCGAGCGTCAGGACGATGAGATTGCGTTTCCGTCCGTACGCGAGTACTCCAAATTTTTCGGCCTAACCCAAGCCAAAATGAAATACGCCAAAGATGGCGTCATGATCCTGCACCCGGGCCCGATAAACCGCGGCGTCGAGATAAACTCCGACGTGGCCGATGATCCGCGCTACTCGCACGTGCTAAATCAGGTCGAAAACGGCGTCGCCGTCAGGATGGCGATCCTAGAAACTCTCATCAAAAATAAAGGCGCAAAATGAAAACTCTCATCAAAAACGGCACGATCGTAAATCATAACGGCTCGCAAAAAGCAAACGTCCTGATAGATGGCGACAAGATCGCTCTCATCACCGCGGACGAACCGGCAGCCGATAAAATAATAGACGCTAGCGGCAAGCTCGTGATGCCGGGTCTAATCGATATGCACGTGCATTTTCGCGATCCCGGCCTTGAGTATAAAGACGATATAAACACAGGCTCCGAGACCGCAGTCGCCGGCGGCGTAACCACCTGCTGCCCGATGGCAAATACAAATCCCGTAAACGACAACGCCGTCGTCACGCGCGATATGGTAACTAAGGCAAAAGCTCGCGGCCTCATCGACCTGCTGCCTATCGGTGCGATAACTAGCAAGATGGACGGCAAAAAGTGCGTAGAGATGGGCGATATGACGCAGGCGGGCGCAGTGGCGTTTAGCGATGACGGTTTGCCCGTAGCCGGCAGCGACGTGATGAGATACGCGCTTGAGTACTCAAAGCACTTCGGCAGCTTCGTCATCAACCACTCCCAGGACTGCTCGCTATGCCGCGGCGGCCACATGAACGAGGGCCGCGTCTCGGCGATACTAGGCATCAAGGGCATGCCGCGCGAGCAAGAAGAGATCATGGTCTCGCGCGATCTACTGCTAGCCAAGCTCACAGGCGGCCACATCCACATCGCACACGTTAGCTCCGAGTGGTCGCTAAAGCTCATAGCGCAGGCTCGCGCAGCCGGCATAAACGTGACCTGCGAGGCGACGCCGCACCACTTTACCTACACCGAAGACGAGCTGCTAGGCTACGATACGAACTTTAAAATGTCGCCGCCGCTTCGCACGAAATCAGACGTAGAGGCGATCAGAGATGGACTAAAAAGCGGCCTCATCGACGTCATCGTGACCGACCACGCCCCGCACCACAACGACGAGAAATTTTTAGAATTTGACAAGGCGCCATTTGGCATCCTTGGCCTACAAACCCTCGTGCCTATGACGCTAGATTTGGTAAACGACGGCGTGATAAGTATCGAGCAGATGGCGGCTCTGACGTCATACAATGCGGCTAAAATTTTAAGACTAAAAAACAAAGGCGTGATCGCGGAGGGCTACCTCGCCGACATCGCGATAATAGATCCAAAATTCGAATATCTCTACGACAAAAACCTAAATAAATCAAAATCCCAAAACTCCCCGCTGCTAGGCAAAATGCTAAAAGGCGCAGCGGTAATCACGATAAAAAGCGGGAAAACGGTGTTTGAGTTTCCAAATATCGTGGCGTGATCCGATAAATTTGACATAAATTTGAAATTTGACTTTGCGGCGGTTAAGGCTACCGCAAAATTTAACTAATCGGAGTAAATTTGAAAGAAAATACGGCCTCGCCGCAAACGCCCAAACAGCGTAAAAAACGCACGCTAAAAATAATTTTAGTCGTTTTTGTCATGATAAATTTATCCTTTTATCAAGCCGAAAGAAGAAAGCACATAAACGACGTCTATCCCGAGGCCAGAGAGTATTTCGTGCTCAATAACGTAGTGTACGCGTATAGGGTTATACTAAATAGCGTATTTGACGCCGATAGCGCCATAATGAAACCGCTAAACAAGCTACAAAGCTACCTTTATAACAAAGGCATAAAATATATCCCCGAAGACGATGCCGAAAGAGCTCTTTGGAACTATAAATTTAATCTTTACTTTTACGTGAGAAAAAACTATATGCCCAAAGAGAAATATTATCCAAGCCCATACGTCGTAGATAAAAAACAAACCGACCTGCTAGATAACGTATATCAAACGATGATCGAGCTTGACGCTAAGAAATTTAAAGATCCGAATTTAAGCCGAAAAAACTATAAGCTAGTTCCGATTTTGGCTGAATATTTTGTGTATTTTACTTATTTATACGCAGGGCATTCAAGCAAACTAGCGCCAGAACTGAGCAAAAAAGCCTTAGTCAAACAAGACGTCATAGATAAAAACAAACGTATCGTCGAAATCCTCTCGCGGTATCAAAAAAATATAAACGAAGATAAATCACTAAAACGAGAGTTAGAAACAGCAAACGATAGCATATTGCGCTCTTTATATATAGCTCTTATCGCTATATCTCAAAAGATTATTTACGCAGATATCTTAAAAAATAACCTATCCTGCGATAATCAATATATAAACACTTATCTAAACGCCATGAACTTTGCATACTCGGGAGATAATCCATTTTTTGCCTCAGAAAAATATAAAAATATAAAATACATCATAGATATAAACCTATGCGAAAACCTGGCGACCAAAACGACAATGTATAATCTAAACAAAATCTGCGGCGTAAAAATAGACAAATGCTATCCCGACGAAGAATACATAAATGACGAGATAGTAAATAAACCGAGGGATTTTTTGAATTAATGTTTTCGTGTTTTTAAAATTTTCGGCGAATTTGAGCAAAATAACACTCCGCACTTGACTATACACAAAAATAAACCCAAATTTGCCAAAGTCGAATTTAACCGACTTTGCGCACATCTTTTGCTTAATTTTTTGCCTTGTCACCGCACGGTTTCGACGACACTACTCAACCAGCCAAATTTACGACCGACTGCCGAGCAAATTTAACCGCCGAATTTATCAAAATTTAAAAGCTAAAAATATAAATCCACGCCGCCACGTCAGCTCGACCGATGATAAAAAACCGATCAAGCCGACCGTAAGCGACGTAAATTCGTCAAATTTGACTCAAATTTAGCCTCACGCGTCCTTGCCATTTATCGCGTATGCCGACCGTAAAAACACGTCCGTGCCAGATAACAGCGCGCTCTCGTCAAAGTCAAATGCGCCGTTGTGATGCCCAGCGGCGAGCTTGGTGCCGATCATCAGGTAGCCGCTCTTGCCGCCTGCTTTTTGCACGGCGTGCATAAAGTGTGCGAAGTCCTCGCAAGCGCCGAAATTTAGATCCCGCACGATAAGCTCATCTTTGATAAAAGGCGACTGGCGCGCGGCGCGCTCGTAGATGTCCGTGATCTCCTCGCTACTGTCGCCGCCGCTCGTGCCACCGGTTAGCTTCACGTCGTACTGCACGCCGTACATCTGCGCGACGCCTGCGACGATGTCCATGCATTTTTGAAACATAAATTCATTTAGCTCGGTCGTTTCGCCGCGCGTTTCGCAGGCTATGTAGCCGTTTGGCGCGATGACGTTTCGTCCCTCGCCCGCTCGCAAAACGCCCACGTTTATACGCGTAACTCCGTCGGCATGGCGCGTGATGCCGTGCATGGCTAGAGCCGCCTGAGCTGCCGCTAGCAGCGCGTTTGCCCCCTCCTGCGGAGCGCCCGCCGCGTGAGCCGATCTACCAGTGAAATTTACGTCAAATTTCGACGTCGCAAGAAGCTTGTTCGTACCGCAGATGATGCCGCCGCTAGTCTTTGCCTGAAAGCCGATATGACCGCCTAGTAGGTAGTCCACGCCCTCTAGCACGCCCGCTTGCTCCATCGGCACGGCGCCTCTGGTGCCCTCCTCGGCGGTTTGAAATATAAATCTAAATTTGCCTTTAAAATCGTCCAGATTTTGCGCAATGAGTTTAGCCATCGCTAGGCCGATCGTGATGTGTCCGTCATGCCCGCAGGCGTGCGTGATGCCGTCTATATCGGCTCTAAAGCCCTCTTTAAACGGTCTGTGCGCCTCATCTTTGCTCTCGGTCACGTCCACGCCGTCGATGTCGAATCTAAACGCAAGCGTCTTGCCCGGCCTGCCCGTATCAAGCTCGGCCACCACGCCTGTGAGCCCATCCTCCATCACAGGCAAAAACTCGCGCTCATCGGCGCTTAGCAGGCTTTTTGCGCGCTCCAGATATTTTTCTTTATCTTTTTCGCTGCCAAGACCTGCTCTGGCTTCGGGCTTCATTATCTCGCGTCCCATTTTTAGGCTGTAGCCGAGCTTTTTTAGCTCACTAGCGATCTTTGCCGTCGTAAAAAACGTGAAAAAACCGGTCTCTGGATGCGAGTGAAAAAACCGCCTATTTTTCACCATTTCGTCTTTTAGCGCTTCGACTTTTGCTGCCACCTCGTCCATTTTTGCTCCTTAAATTTAGAATTTTTATTATTTTTCTTAAAGATATATTATACATCAAGATTAATTTTAAAAGCTTAAATTT
>CALCKS010000235.1 GCA_937965895.1 uncultured Campylobacter sp. | reverse complement strand
TGCTCCGACGTTACAGCAAAATAGATCGGACAAGGGGCACTCGAGGGACGATAGAGACAAAAAAGAAAGAGGCGAAATTTAGACTTTAGTATTATAAAATACGGTATTTTAATATAATTAAGAATATTGTAAGATATTTTATTTTAGAATACATCAATTTACTTTAGAGTATGTTAAAGTAAAATATCTTATGATTTATAAGGACAAAAAATGAAAATAGCCGTGATCAACAAGAAGGGCGGCGTAGGCAAGACGCCGTTTGCTTTTAGTATAGCGAAAGATTTGGGGTATTTCTTGCAGTCAAACGATAAATCGTGTATAGAAAACATTTATCCCAAAAAGGCTAAAATTTTAGATAAAGTCCAAAGCATAGACGATTGCGTTTATGATTTTGGAGGATTCGTCGCAGGAGGCGTCCTGGATATTTTAAGGGGCTGCAAAGCTATCATAGTGCCTTGCACACCTTCTTATAACGCCGTATTGAGAACTGTTGAAACTATCGAGGAGATCTCGCACATCAATCCAAATATCGTTTTAATAGCTACAAACTACAAGGACGACAAGGAATTAGAGTTTCTAAATTCTAACCTAAAGAACAGATTTCAAAATATCCCGATGTTTTACTTTAAAAACTCTAAAATAGTAAATAATGCTATTAATACCGGGCTATCATTTACGGAGCTTTATAATGAAAACGCTTTATCTCAAAGAAGTTACCAGCTTTTCTTTGATGAATATCAATCGCTACTTACAAAATTAAAAGGATAAATAATGGCAAAAAATATGGAGCTAGATATAGATTCGGTTTTAAAAGGAACTGGGGCTAACCGCACATTCAGCTCGGAGGATAAAAAAGAGAGGATGGGTAGGCCTAGGCTTGAAGAGGCTGATAAGGCGAATAAGCGTATAACCCTATACTGCACGGAGGCCGAGTATAATTTCGTAGAGGAATACTGCAAGAAAAATTTCATTAGCAAAAATTTATTCCTACGCTCGTTGATCAATAAAAAAATGGATACGGAGGAATAAAAATTTAAGATCGTGGGGCAAGTTGCGGCTCTTGCCCCCTCCATTTTACCTATCGCTCAATATCTTCGCCTTTTGCAATATCGCCTATTTTTTGTTTTTGTACAGTTTTTTCGGAATGTTCTTTCAAGAGCTCAAGCGATCTAGCGACAAAGGTGCTTTTATAATTTTTATTGACGGCTACTTTATCAAGTTCCGCGTTGATCTTCTTGTCGTCTTCTCTAAGGAGTTCTAAGATATTCATGCGGCCATACTCTTGACTTTCTGAGATGATTTGTCTTAAGTCGTTGTTTTGCATTTTGAGCTCCAATATTCTTTTCTCGTTTTTACCGATTGTTTCTTCCATAGAGTTTATGAAGTTATTTAAACGCCTAAAAAAACCGCTAAATTTAATTTCGTCGCGTATAAGAGAAGTCCTGCTTTGCTGATTGTAGGTCAAATTTGAAGGAGCTAGAGTATCTCCAGTGGATAGATTTTCTAATTCAAACACTACCGCGTTAAGTGTTCTTTCATAATATCCGCTAACCCTAAAGCCCTTAAAATCAACGAAATTTACTTCTTGCCCGTCTTTGGCGAAAAGCCTGTCTAAATTATCCTTGAATGTTTTTTCCAGCTTTTCTTGCATAGCTTTAACGGCTTCCGAGGTATCGTCTTTAGGGATCGTTACGGAGACGATATCTGTAAAATTTCCGTTATCGACATATGTGTTACATCTAAAATCATTACTCTCAAATTTGGCAGCCTCTTTAATCGCGCGGGCGAGCTTTGCGTTTTCTTTACCGATATGCTCGATCTTTTTGATGTTTGAATCTAGGACGTCCTCGCTTCGATGTTTTTCTTTTTTGAATTCCTTATATAGCATTTCTTCTTTATCGAGCGCCGTTTTGATTTGAATTTGCGTTAGCATGAGTGGGTTGCCGGTCGCGATGGCTTTCATTTCGGCCACGCTTGCGATATCTTCGTCAAAGCCGCTTAACGACCTGTCGCCGCCGATCACCCCTTTTCTAAAATTTACGATGGATTTGGTTTTGTTTTCGATGATCTGCCATGAAACAGCATCGTATGTTTGCTCAGTGATATATCTGAATTCTTTGATTTTGAAATTTTTAGGGTCGCGCATAAATAGAAAATTTCCTTGCCTGATCACTCGCCCGTTCCT
>CALCKS010000234.1 GCA_937965895.1 uncultured Campylobacter sp. | reverse complement strand
GCATTTTATAATCATGCAAAAAGGAAATTCAAGCAAGTCAAATCGCTACACAAACGATCAAATCAAAGAAATTTTAAAAATACGTATCGAGCTAGCAAAGGGGCTTATTTCCTGCGAAATGGCGGAGCGGGAAACGCTAAAAATCGCCCCTGCCTATCCCGTTCATAATCTAAATAGCGACGCTAAGCGAATGCAAAAAACTCTTGCGGGAATAGGGCAATATTATCTTAGTTATCCTGCAAACTGGGCGCAGGTACTGCTTGAGATGACGGGCGGCGAAGAGCGAGCGCAAATTTTTAAAGCACTCAACGAACAGCAGCGACTATATCTCGAAAAAGACGGTAAAAATAACAAAAAGCTAGAAAAAGTACTTCAGGCCGCCAAGCAAAATTTGACCGAATAAAATACAAAACAAGCCTCGGCAAATTTATAAAATATCGCCCGAACCCAAATTTGTAGTCTCACGAAACATACCTACACGATAACACCAAAGAAGTAAAATTTGATAAATTTGAGCCAAAATCGCTAAACGTAAATTTCGTATGCGATCCGCTTGAGAAGTCAAATCTAGCCTTACAAGCAGCCGCATACATAAAAACAACAACTTCAGACGTCGCGATTATTTGCCTACTTTTCTGCAGCAGTCTTTTCTTAGTCCATTGCTCTTTTCACAACATCTTTCATAAGCTTGCTTTGATAGAGCAGCGTCCTTTTTCACACGCTGATCAGTCGCGCCGCCTCTGCCGTACTCATATATCTCGCCCAGATCCTTGCATGCGCGGTATCGTTCTCGCTATAGCAACCTTTTGTAAAAATCTGTACCGCCGTAGCCCACTGCCCCTTTGATACAGCTTTCGCTCCATCGCCATGGCTCTTGCCGGCCTGAGCCGAAGGCAACGCCAAACACACCAAAAAGATCGCGAAAATCAACTTTTTCACGACGACTCCTTTGTGTGGATTTGTAAGGCAATTATACTACAAAAACGCTTTAATGTTTAGAAAATATTTATATTATATCGTGATTAGATTTACGTAAAATTTTATCATTGCATTCAAATTTGAGCTGCGACCCACAAAGCCG
>CALCKS010000233.1 GCA_937965895.1 uncultured Campylobacter sp. | reverse complement strand
ACGGCGTGATCATCAGAGAGGATTATAAATTTGATCCAAAGAGCCAAAAAGACGACGCCGAAAACACTACAGGAACTAAAAAGACTATAAAAGCTAAAAAAGGCGTAGTACTAGCTGCAGGTGGGTTCTGCCGCGATGTATTCTTTAGACAGGTTCAAGATCCATCTATCCTACCTACCACAGATAGCACCAACCACCCAGGAGCTACTGCTGGCGCTATGAAAGAGGCATTTAGGATCGGCGCAACTCCAGTGCAGCTAAGCTGGATACAATTCGGTCCATGGGCATGCCCTGATGAAAAAGGATTTGGCGTAGGCTCTATGTTTAACGTAAACGGAAGCTTCCGCTACGGAATTTCAGTCGATCCAAGAACCGGCAAGCGCTATATGAACGAGCTAGCAGACCGCCGCACACGCTCTCAAGCTATGTTTAAAGTAATCGACGCAAAAGCAGATATCTATCCTATCAACTTCTGCGACTCTGAGGGCGTAAAAAATATGGTCATACCTGAGCACTACACTAAACCGCTAGAATCAGGCGTACTAAAGAAATTTGAAACTCTAGACGAACTAGCGGCTTTTTATAAAATCCCTGCCGCAGAGCTTAAAAAGACCGTCGAGAGATATAATAGCTTCGTTAAATCGGGCAAAGACGAGGACTTTGGCAAACCTATGGATAAAACCACTACAAACGGCGTAGATATCTCTAAACCTCCTTTCTACGCTATGCGCGGTACGCCAAAACTTCACCATACCATGGGCGGTATCGATATCAATACCAAAGCTCAGGTCATCTCTTTACAAACCGAGATGCCTATTCCAAGATTATTTGCAGCAGGCGAGATCACAGGTGGCGTACACGGAGCTAGCCGCTTAGGTAGCGTGGCGATAGCTGACTGCTTAACGTTTGGTATGATAGCGGGAGAGAATATAGGCTAATTTGCGGCGTCTTTAGGACGCTTTTTGCGGAGCTTGCTAAAATTTTGCTTGACAGACTAATTTTTGCTTCGCGTTGCTCGCAACTGCAAGCAGAAGTCTAGCCTGCGCAAAATTTTAGCCGCGCATCCCCAAAAATCGCCTCGAAATACTTGCAAATTTTATTTTAATCGCAGGCTGAATTTAAAGTTAAATTTGAAAATTCGGCTTGCGGTACTTTTAAATTTAAAGCCGAATTTGCAGTTAAATTTGTAAATTTGACATCCGAAAGGAATTCGCATGAAACATAAAGCGTTTCTCGCCTTGTGCGCATCTATGCTATTATGCTCTTTTGCATTTAGCGCAGGTGCACCAAGCGCAAAGATAA
>CALCKS010000232.1 GCA_937965895.1 uncultured Campylobacter sp. | reverse complement strand
TCTCCTTAGTTTTTATGCGATTATACGAAAATTCGGCTTAAATTTTACGCTTTTAACGCCGCCGTAAATTTTAAAAACTCGGCAAAATTTTCCTTTTTATCTTTTAGCTCAAAAGGTATCCGGTGCTCTTTTTCGCCGATTATTATGACGTCCTCTTCGCCATCTTTTACCGTTACGAGCGCGCCCCCGATCTCGTCCCACGAGCTAAAAACGGACTCTTCCATAAGATCTCGGCTAATGAGTCCGCGCTCGTCTAGTATCACGCCGTAAGGCTTACTCAGCCCAAAAAGCGCCCTATCTAAGCTATGGAAAATCGGCGAGCTAGGCTTAAAAATGCCAAGCGATTTATATAATAATTTACTCTCGTCAAGCGGCGTTTTTAGCGCTTCGCCAAGGCCGAGCTCTAAAAGTTTATCGGAAATTTTAGCCTCGTCGCTTTGGACGCCTTCCTCAAAAATAGCGTTTAAAACGGCTTTTAGCGCCCTTTTCATCGCCGCTTTCATCTCGCTCTCGATTTCAAATTCGCATTTTTGTAGCTCTTGCCACGCGAGATTTTCCAGCTCGTTTTGCAGATACTTACCGAGCCTAAACGCCGCCGCTACCTCATCGGCATTTGTAGCCGACGCGTCAAATTTAACCAAAAGATGCCGCTGCGTGAGTAAAAATCCTATGCTTCTTCGCACGATGCGCGTATGCACGCCGATAAATGCAATCGGCGCGGCACCGTAAAATTTAACCGTCCCGCCGTAATCCGCGCCTTCTTATCGCCCTAGGCTTTTATCTAAAATTTGCCTCGTAGCTAGCACGAAAACCTCGTTCGCATCGTCCCAAACGGGGTGTTTTGCGTATTCTAAAACCAAAACCTTTTGCGCGCTCTCGTCTAGCGATGCTAAAATTTGCTCTAAATTTCGCATATTTTCTCCTAAATTTTATTTAAAAACCATACTCCGCCACGCAGCCAAACATCATCGCGTCGCAGCGTGAAATTTGAACGATATAGGGCTCATTCACGAGACGGCTCACACTTTTCGTAAAACCACTCGAGCGTTTCGTTTAACTTAAACTCATCGCCGTCTAAAAAATACTGCATGCTGCTTTTGATCGCGTTTTCGCCTGCGGCTACGTAGTCGCCAATGAAGCCGCGATCCATGACGTCGCGCGCCAAGATGTCTGGTTCAAAGACGTTTACCGTCTTTTTCATTTCGCGCCATTTGCCGCTCTCATCAGGCTCGCGAAGCGCCGAAGATACGTTATTTCCCGCCTCGTCGTAGGCGTAGACGTACTCGCGCCGTTCACCGTCTGACATCTCGCGATTTTTTATCAAATTACCGCGCGCGTCGTAGCTAAGCTCGTTTTCAAACACTATCTCCCAGCGCTGCGACTCCTCACGCCAAAACGACGATGCGGAGTACTTTGGCCGACCTTGCTCGGTCTCCTCGCGCACGTTTTTGTAGCAGCCGTTCCACTCGCTCTTTGCAGCGTCCCAGCGGCATCTAAGATCGGTAAAGCGCCTAAACTCAGGCTGGGTTCTTTGCAACGTCCTCTCCTGCGGCTGCCACGCGTCCTCGCCCCACTTGAAATTTATCTCGGTGCGCGTTCCGTCTGCAGCCGCAAAGGCCGCGTGCTTTGTCTGCGACACCCATTTGCCCTGCCACTTATAGCCCTCTGAGCTAGCATAAACGTCGCCTTTATAGCGATATATCGATTTTTCGTACGGCGTCCATTTTTTGGCTTTGGCGCTCCACTCAAAGGTCGTTATGAGCGTGGTTTTGTGGTTTTCGTCATAAAGTCTTTTGGTTAGATACGCAGGCGTCCATTTGCCGTTTTTTAGAGTGAAATTTTGAGAGATTTCCGTCGCGCCCGTTCGCTTTTCGACGGTTTTTTGACCTTGGTTTAGTTTGCCGTTTTGACCGCGGGTATCAATAAAAACAAACGCGCCGTCCTTTGTCCTCTCTGTTTTTGAGATCCCTGCTTTGCGCCATTTGCCGGCTATAAAGTCCCAATCGTACTCAGTGCTGCCTATCTCACGCTCGCCTCTTTCGTCAAATTTGACAATGCTTTTCGTCCTGCGCCTGCCCTCATCGCTGATTTCGTCGTAGATTTTTTCTAGTAGTCGAGCCTTCGCGTCGTAAGCTTGGCTCGTTTCGTATTTGTAGTGCGGCACGGCGTCGCCCTGCGTTTTATAGATAGTCTTTTTTAGGCAAATTTCGCCCGACGCAGCTAGCGGCAAGACCCAAATCGCCGCAAAAATCGCTATCGTCCAAAAACGCCTCATAGCCGCTCCTTTTAAATTTGACCGCAAGCGATGCGTAAAATTTGACTCAAAGGCAAAATTAACGAGCTAAATTTGACGCTCGGGCGCTTGTTAAATTTGACCGAATCCAAAGCGTCAAATTTACCGCAGTTGGGCTACTAGCAAAAGATCATTTGACCCTTTTATATTTCCACGTCTGCTCTGAAGCGAGCTTAAATTTACCGTCCGCCGCGACGAACTGCTTAAAGCTAGTCACCGCGTATCTGCTAGGCATCTCAAAGGACATCAGCGAGCCGCCGTGTCCGACGTCGTCGGCTAGTATATGCGGATCAAAGGTCGTCTCCAGGCGCTTATTTTGCACCCATCTTTTGCCGTTTTCGTCGCTAGCTAGCTCATAGATATCCACGCTCACGTTATCGCCGCGCTCGTTGTAGCCGTAGACGAACTTTTCGCTGCCGTCCATCGTGTCGTATCGCTGCGTTAGCAGACGCTCGCCGCTCTTGTCGTAGATGCTGCGGTTGGAGTACTCCTGCGTCCACTCTTTGCGCTCTTTATCCCACAAAAACGCCGCCGTTTCAAAGCCCGCGCCCTCTACGACCGAGACGCTTTTACTGTTGTTTTCCCACGCGTTTTGCTCGGCGTTCCAGATGAGGTTTATCGTCACGTCTTTGCCGCTAGAGGCGTCATAGTCGTGCTTTGACATCTCGTCATAGCGCCACGCGCCGCCCTCAAATACGCTTCTTACCTGCTCGTATTTGCCCTTCACGTCGCCCGCAACAGTGCTTCTTTCACGGCTTTGCCACGCGCCGTTTTCGTAGTCCCAGCTCTCGTAGCCGCGAGTTTGTCCGTCCGCGCCGTAGAGTAGCTGCGTTTTTGATTTAGGCTGCCATCTTTTGCCATCCCAGACGCTAAGCACGATGAGCTCGTTCTCGCCGTATGCGTTCTCTATGGTTTTGGTTAGCGCGGCTTTTTGCCATTTGCCCTTTACCAGCTCGTATCTGATCTCTTTGCTAGCGCTTTTTAGGTACTTTGTGATGATTTTGCTAGCATTTTCCGGCACGCCTCTGATAAATGAACTAGACTCCTGCGTGAGGACGCCTTTTTTATAATCGGCTTTGTATTCGGTTACTTTGACCCATTTTTTCGCGGCAAAATCATAGCTATAGGCTTCAAATTTCGTCATCTCGCCTGCTTTGTTGTAGTAGCCGATCTCTTTGTGTTTGCCCTTTAGGCCGTCTGCGAGCTCGGAGCTGCTCACCAGCTCTAGGCGGCGAGCCTTGGCGTCGTAGCTTTGCTTGGTCTCGTAGCTAGAAGTCGGCTCCTCAAAAGTTTTTTGCGCGGTGCTAGCTAGCATGTAGTCGTACTCTTTGGCAAGCGCCGCCACACACAAAAGCGCAAGCGATAAGGCTATTTTTTTCATTATCTCTCCTTTTGATAAATTTAAAAGATTATAGCATAAAAAGGACGCCAAATTTTGCCGAATTTACGGCGGCATCGGCACGGTTTGCGAGATGGTTTATTTATACCGAGCGGATAGAGTTTTGTAGTTATGGATAAAATTTGCGAAATTTGACGGCAAATTTAACTGCTCAAATTTGACCGCTTTAAGCATAAATTTAAGTCAAATTTACCGCAGATGCTTGTCGATGAGGCCCGTTACGATAGCGCGGATACCAGCATGCACGCCGCCTAGCTCGCGCTCTATCTTTGCGATGAGCTCGTTTTTAGCCTGCACCGCGCCCTCCACGCCAAGAAGGTTGGTAAAGGAGTTTTTAGCGCCGTCGTTATGCGTCGGCTTGCCCGCCGTTTCGGCGCTTTGCGTCGCGTCGATGATGTCGTCTGCGATCTGAAACGCCAGCCCCAGATCAAGCCCGATGTCGTATATGCGCACAGCCTCCGCCTCATCTAGCCCCGCCACAACGCAGCCTGCCTGCAAGCTCGCCGCGATGAGGCGCGCGGTCTTATGGATGTGCAAAAATTTTAGCTCTTCAAGCCCTAGCTTTTGATTTTCGAAATAGCAATCCACCGCCTGCCCAAGCGCCATGCCGTAGATACCGGCGTTGCGACTCAGGATCTCGACGCATTTTATGCGCGCGTCCGCATCCAGCGGGGCTTTTGCTATCTGATAAAAGGCGTGGGTGTTTAGCGCGTCGCCAGCCAGGATCGCCGTCACTTCGTCAAATTTGACGTGCAAACTAGGCTGTCCGCGGCGCAGATCCGAGTCGTCCATCGCAGGCAGATCGTCGTGGATGAGCGAGTAGCTGTGCATTGTCTCAAATGCCAGCGCGACGTGAAACGCTGACTCTTTGCGCTCGGGACGCACCGCCGCTACGACGCCAGCGACTAGCATCGCGCGAAAGTGCTTGCCGCCCGATTTTAGCGTGTACGAAAGCGCCTCGTCAAAACACGGATGAAAGCTAGGGTTGCTCGGTAAATGCGCATTCAAAAACGCCTTAAACTCGGCCAAAAGCGCGTCTTGATCGGCGGCGCTCAGAGCCGTTTGATTTATGCCGGGCTGTAAATTTGCGCCCGAGGTAAAACACGAGCCTTTTGCCGCGTTGAGCGAGATCAAATTTGCTCGGTTTTTCGGGCTTTGAGTCGGATTTTCGGAGTTTATTCTAGCTTTGTTCGCGTTTAAAAATTGAGAGCGGTTTTGGTACGAGCTCGCGCGCGAACTACGAGCTAAAATTTGATCCTTCGGCAGCGCCCGCGACTCGCTCAAATTTGACGCTTTCGCCGCGCTTTGAAGGCAAATCTGATCATTGCCGCTAAATTTTGATTTTACCGCTAAATTTTGATTTTGCATCTATTCTCCGTTTTATTTTGTCGACCGGCCGGGTGCAGGCTAAATTTCTCAAATTTAACCCGCAAAGGCGTCAAATTTGCCGCCCGCGACTACCGTGCATTGTAAAAAAAGTCAAAGCCGTTGCGTCTAAATAGCAAATTTTGACCGCCGCCTTTAGCAAGCAGGCCGAGCGCTTCTTTGCGGCTTGAGACCGTTTTTTGCCCCACTTGTATCAGCTTGTCGCCGACCCTGACACCAAATTTGGCCGCGCCCGAGTTCGCGTCCACGCTTTTTACTATTAGTTTCTCGTCAAATGTCATGCCGTAGAGCTTTTGCACGCTCGCGGCATCGCTACTTTGCGGCATGGACTGAGGTTTTGCGTCGCTCGCGGCGGCCTTTTTATCCGCCTTCATCGGTGCTTTTTGCTCTTTTTTGGCCGCGTCGTCAGAGACCGCCACGCCAAATTTCAAAACCTCATCACCGCGCTTGATCTCAAATTTGAGCCGCTCGCCCTTTTTGGCGAACAAAATCCTCTCGTTTAGCTCGCGCAAGCTCTCAAATTTCTCGCCGTTTACGCTCAAAATCTCATCGCCTACCATCAGCGCCGCGCCGCGTCCGAGCGGATCGACGCTCTTTACATAGAGCTTGCCGTCTCGCTCCTCAAAGACCGCACCCACGTCGCCGTAGTAAACGTCTTTATACGCCGCAAAGTGCCGTAGATAACGGCTCGGAACGAATTTATCCCCGCCCACTGCGATACCGCGTAACTTGCAGCACGGACTTAGCACGGCGCCCGTGCCGTTTACGTCAAACGTGAGCACGTCCAGCTCGCCTAGCGCCTGTGCCTGTGCCTTTACGTGGCCGTAAACGGTCGCGTTTAGATCGCGCGTGACGCTTACCCAGTCGCTTTTTTTCGTCGCGTTATCGTCAGACATCTTTACAGGCTCGAGTTTGGCGTCCGAGGCGACCAGATAGAGGCCTAGATAGGGATCAAATTTGACGTAGTTTTTCACGGGAGTTTCGCCTTTAGGTACGGCGATTAGATTTGGCGTGATCGCGATGCCGCCGTTACCCGCGACGTTTACCATGGCGGGCAAGTTTTTCTCGAAGCAAGCGTTAAAATCATCCTGCGTCGGGCGCGGCTCGGCTCTAAGCGACGCGGCAAATACGCAAATCACAAAAACCGCAAAAAGCGGAGAGCAAAATTTGCGAGCTAAATTTGAACTCGAATTTAAAGCCGCACCGTCCAAAGCGCCGCCAAAATTTAACCGCGCGAGTCCCAAAAACGCGTCCAAACGGCGCGAGATAGCTGCGCGTTTCATTGCCCTAGCCCCATGCCGGCAAACCCGCCTAGCATCCTTGACGCGGCGTTTTTGCGGTCGTCCTCGATCATCTTTAGCACGTCGTTTACGGCGCTGATGAGCAAGATCTGCAAGCTCTCCTTGTCCTCTAACAAGCTATCGTCAATGCTGATATCGAGCACCTCGCCCTTGCCGTTTGCTCTAACGCTGATGAGCCCGCCGCCGCTTTTTACGCTAAATTCGCGCTTTTGGCTCTCTTGCTCGATCTCCTGCGCTTTTTTTTGCGCCTCCTCGAGCATCTGTCCCATTTTTGAAAAATCGATCCCCTCAAACATAAACATCCTTTCAAATTTCGCGTTATTTTAGCCAATTTAAGCTAAATTTACTTTTTTAAGCTCTGCAATGCAAGTTTCGTTCCCGCCTTTAAAACTCGCCGCGGATACGAGCGCGGACGGGTAAATTTGAGCCCGAAAAGCCGTCAAATTTGACGATGAAATTTTGCTTTAAATGAACTGCGCGAGTTTTGATCTGTTTTGGCTCCCGTAAACGTGCCTGCGTAGTTTTTTAGCATGGACTTTTCTGCAAATTTTGAGAAATTTACCTGGAATAATAGGCGAAATACAGAGTAAAAGAGGATTTCATCAAATTTAAAAGCCACACGTAAAACGCGACAAAATAAACTATCGCGGAGCTGAGACCCATGCAAACAAACGCGAATCAGATATCTTTAAACTCCGCCGCGACCGATTTTTCCAGATTTTTCGCCTTGCCGAGGATCGTTATCGCCTTTTGCCTGCACTTGTTCACGCATCTGTAGCAAATCGTGCAGCGCTCGCCAAATTTTGCTTTACCGTGCGCGATTTTTATATTTTGCATCGGGCAGGATTTTGCGCACTCACCGCACCCGTTGCACCGCGCCGTATCTAGGCTCGGTTTGCGCTTAGCAAATGGTGTTTTGTCCCAAATTTTCATCCATAGCCGCTGCCCCAAAAGTCCCGCGATACGGCATAGCACGCCTAGCCCCTCTTGCGGCGGATTACCCGCGGCAAATGCCTCCGAGGCGCGCTCTAGCTTGGCGTTTGCCTCTTTAATCAGGCGCTCGTTTTTCTGCGCCGAGTAGCTAAAAATCGCCACGTCGAGGATAAACGCGGGCATTTTCACGTGTGCGCCGCCCGTTATCTTCGCGCCCGCCCGCCTTAGGATCCTAGCCGCGCAGCCCGCTCCGTCGCCGCTAAAAATCTCCATCGTAGCGATGATAAAGACGTTTTTGCCGCGGAAATTCGCGCTGTTTTCGCAAATAAACTCGCGCACGATCTGCGGCAGGTCGCTAAAGTAAACGGGATAGGCGAGGATCACGTCATTGTGGTGTTTTAGCAGCTCGCCGCAGCACTCATCCTCGATCGAAACCGCGGGGATGTCGCCGCCCAGACGCTCTATAAATCTCTGCGTGCAATGCTTGGTATTGCCCGTAGAGCTGAAATAAATCACTATCATTTTGCGAATCCTTTTAAATTCAGGCGCTAAATTTGCCGACTACGTAAAATTTAACGCTAAGCGGCGACAAATTTAAATAAATTACTATTTGGCGCATTCGCTTTTTGTCTGTTTGCAAATAACCGTCGCACCGCACTAGTCTAAATTTTACCGCAAATTTGACCAGGCGTCACAAAACGTAAATTTAAACGGTTCTGTGTAAGAAGCGCCAAATTTGGCTATATATTATTTTACGATCTCGTTTTTCTCGTTTACCTGCACGATTTTTGGCTCGAAATCTCTCGCTTTTTTGGCGCTTATCTGAGCATAGGCCACGATGATGACGATGTCGCCAACGCAGACTTTGCGCGCGGCCGCGCCGTTTAGGCAGATCTCGCCCTTTTTATCGCCGCGGATCACGTATGTAGCGAACCGCTCGCCGTTATTGACGTTTAGGATCTCGACTTTTTGGTATTCGCAAAGCCCCGCAGCCTCGATGAGCTCGGGCCCGATCGTGATCGAGCCCACGTAGTTTAGGTTGGCGTCCGTCACGCGCGCGCGGTGGATTTTGCTTGATAAAATTTCGATTTTCATCGGCCGTCCTTTGTATTTTTTAGAAAAATTATACTATAAATTTGGCAGCGGCGATTCATTTTTGCTTGCTCGCTACGATAAAATTCGGAGTTAAATTTGTGATTAAATTTGATTTTAGAAGTATTTGTGCGAGCGATAAAAACTGCGATAAATTTGACGCCGTTTGGTGGTAAAAATAGAAATTTAGACGCAAACAAAGGCAAATTTTACGCAAATTTACCCTTGTCTGGCGCCGTTTTATACATAAATTTAGGCGCGTGCACCCAAAAGTTCGCGCACGACTTGCTTATCGCTAAATGGATACTTTACGCCTTTGATCTCTTGGTAGGTTTCGTCGCCCTTGCCCAAAATCACCAAAATTTCGTCCTGCGCGAGGCTTTCAAGCGCGTATTTTATCGCCTCTTTGCGGTTTGCGATGCATTTTACGTGCTCGTTCATCTCTAGGCCGCCGCAAATTTCGGCGATGATGCTTTCAGGCTCCTCGCTGCGAGGGTTGTCGCTGGTGACGACCAGTCTGTGTGCGTATTTTTGCGCAGTTGCGCCCATTTTTGGGCGTTTAGTGCGGTCTCTATCGCCGCCGGCGCCAAAAACTGCGACGATCTTGCGATGACGCAGCGCATTTAGCACCTTTTCGATGCCGTCTGGAGTGTGCGCAAAGTCCACGATCACGAGCG
>CALCKS010000231.1 GCA_937965895.1 uncultured Campylobacter sp. | reverse complement strand
GCCTGCGCCATAGCCTGCGCGGTGTAGCCCATAGTTAGATTTGCCAGTAGCTCGCTTATGTACTTGGCGCGGAGTTCGTTTGAGATGTTGTATTTGTCGTATTGCTCGTTTAGATACTCCAGCGTTTTTTGATACGGAGTATTTGCCGCCGTAGTTTCGGTTAGCAAGTCCCCAAAATTAGCTATGTATTTGTCCGTGAAGTTCATCTTATGGCCCTCTCTCTATTTAGCCGCGTGAGCTTGAAATTTATTAAATCCGCGTCGTCGTCCGTTTTTTCAGATAGCGCGGCAAGGTCTTTTTTGACTCCGCCCACGCCCGCGCTTAGCCCCTCAAATTTTGCCTCTAGCCCCGCTATTTTGCTATTTATGGCGGCTACTTGACCGCTTACGGCGGCTATTGCGGCGTTTGCGGAATTAACCGCATCCATTAGCGCGGTTTCTTGTTCGGGCGTCATTTTGCCCCGCCTAAAATTTCATTGAGCTTTTGGGCGCAAAGGATTATCATCTGTTTTAGCTCCTGCGCGCTTACATCGACTAGCTCTCCGCTTACGGTCGGAAATTTTACGCTTTGCACGCCCGATATTTCAGCCGATTTTAGGGCGATCATCATTCTTGTTTGGCTCGCCTCGTCTGCGGGGAAAATTTTACTGCCGATTTCTATCTCCAAATTTGCTAGCTTGCGCGCTTTTTCTTGGTCGCGTTCGCTTTTTAGCATTTCTGCGCTTTTGCTTAGAGCGCCGTTTTCAAACTTATATCCCATCGGGTTATCTGCGCCCAAATTATCTATTACGGAGGCTAGCACGCTGAAATAGCGCGGGTGTTCCTCGCTGCCTTGCCCTACGATGATTTTGGTATCTTTTTCTAGGTAATAATACATTTGCCCCCCTATCTTAAGGCTTCTTGATTTAGATAAAGCATTATCGCGGCGGTATTCGGCGGCATTGTAAACGAGCCGTGAAACCCGCCGTACCCGTTGCGCCCTAAAAAGCTAACCCCGCTTTTACTGCCGTCCGAATTTCCCCACAATACGATACAAGCGTTTGAGTCTGAGCTAAAATTCGCGTATATCGTCCTACTGCTCGACGAGTTATTTTCGTATCGCTCTATTTTGATTATCGTATTGGTTTGTTTTAGCTGGTCGAAACTTACGTCCGCACCGAATTTTATCTTGCCGCCCGATATTTCAAACGGCGTCAAGCTTCTTAGGCTATCGGTTATCCTGAAGTTGTCGGCGTTTATCTCAAATTTAGACTGCTGATTGCTGCCGTCGCCGTAGCTCCAGCCCGTTAT
>CALCKS010000230.1 GCA_937965895.1 uncultured Campylobacter sp. | reverse complement strand
TGGTGAGGATATACAACGACCGAGGCGAGATCCTCTGCGGCGCGCTGGTAAGCGAGCGAGCGCAAGACAACGTCGTGATCGTAAGCGAAGGCGCATGGTACGATCCAGCCGTCTGGGGCGAGAAAAGCCTATGCAAGCACGGCAACATAAACGTGCTAACTAGGGACGTACCGAGCTCGCAGCTATCGCAAAGCAACACCGCGCACACGAGCATGGTGCAGATCGAGAAATTTAAAGGCGAACTGCCGAGTATAACGGCGTTTGATAGACCAGTGACGATAGAGGCTTAGGCTATATGATTTAAATTTGAGCGGTTAAATTTGGCCGCTCAAATTTGACTGCTTTTTAAATTTACCCGCTCAAATTTAGCGTCAAATTTAACTCAAATTTGACCGCGTCCGCGCTTGACCCGCGCCGCTAAATTTTAAATTTGCCTCAAATCAGCCGTTTTTTTGCCTAAAATTTGTAAAATTAGTCGGTAAAAATATTTGAAAAAGGATACAAAAATGAAAAAAACGATTTTAGCTAGCTTGGTTGCGCTATCTCTGCTGGCGATAAGTGCCGACGCAAGAGAATATAAATGCAATGATAAGGATGTGATACTTGCTGGCATAAAAGCTAATCCGTCTTCAAGAGGAACTCCAGTAGCAGAACGTATGAGTGTTTATAAAAATTATCGTCCTTGGCCAATCGAAAACGTTAAAGAACGCGGCTTTACAAAAGATACTATGATAGGCTGCACAGCTAATTCCGATGGCGGAGGCGTTATATTTTACGTAATTCATATAGATAAGGAAACTGGAAAAGCTTATGTTAATTCACATCCAACAAAAAGTTATGATAAATTTAAAAAAGTTATCAGCAAAAAAGGACACGGGGCTTATATTCCGCTAAATTAATAACAAAATCAAACTTATGATTTTTTGGGAGATATAAATATAATGCAAATATTCATAAACGGCAAAATGGTATATGAAATAGACGACGGCGAAGATGTCTCAATAGATACATCAGGTGGTGGCTGACGCACAAATTTGCGTGCTAATATCATTGGCGCACTTGGACTGCTATTTAATTTTTGGCCCATTTTTATCCTAAAATCAGCCTACTTTTTGCCTAAAATTTGTAAAATTAGCCCAAAAAAAAGGATAAAAAATGAGCCAAAAAACGCTAACGATCATCGACACTTTCGGATTTTTTTTCAGACTTTACTACGCGATGAGCGGACTAAAGAACCGCGAAGGCAAGCCAAGCGGCATGGTGAGCGGCTTTGCTAGCTTTATCATGAATTTACGCCAGGAGTTTGCCAGCGACTATATCATCTTCGCGCTAGATAGCAAGGGCAAAACGCTGCGCCACGAGATCCTAGGGGACTACAAAGCCAACCGCTCCGAGCCGCCCGCAGCGCTAAAAGAGCAGCTGCCCGTGTGCATAGAAATGATAGAAAAAATGGGCCTAGCCGCCGTGAGCCGCGAAGGCTACGAGGCCGACGACATCATCGCTAGCGTCGTAAAGGAGTGCAAGCAGAGGGGTATATTTGTACGTATCGTGACGCACGATAAGGACCTCTATCAGCTCATCGAGGACGGCAAGGTAAGCATCTACAGCCCCCAAAGCAAGATCGACCACGATAGCGCGAGCTGCATAGAAAAATACGGCGTTCCGCCAAGCTGTATACGCGATTTTCTCGCTATCGCGGGCGATAGCTCGGATAATATCCCCGGCGTCAAAGGCATAGGCGCGATCGGTGCGAAAAAGCTTCTAAACGAATTTGGTAGCCTCGAGGGCATCTACGAAAACCTGCCGCTAGTGCGAAACGAGCGTATCCGCGGCATGCTAGCAGAGGGGCGAGAGAGCGCGTTTTTGAGCAAGCGCCTAACCTCGCTCTTTGACGACGTGCCGGACGTGCTCGATCTAAAAAGGGCGGAATTTCCCGAGCAAAATCCGCTCGTAAAGGTCGCCGATACTCTGCGAGAATACGATCTAAACCGCCTCTTAAAAGCACTGCAAAACAGCGAAAACGCAGGCGAAAACGCGGAATTTAAGCTCGGCTTTAACGCGCGGCTTTTAACGGACGAGGGCGAGATCGAGCGACTGCTGGCAAATATAGACGCGGACACGCTCGTGGCCTTTGACACCGAGACCACGGACGTCGATACGCAAAACGCCCGTCTGGTCGGCTTTAGCTTTTGCTTTAACGAAGAGGAGGCCTACTACGTGCCCGTGGCGCACGAGTATCTGGGCGCGCCGAAGCAGGTGAGCGAGAAATTTGCCGCCTGGGCGATAGGGCAAATTTACAAAGGCTGCGTGATCGGGCAAAATTTAAAGTACGATTTTAAGGTCGTAAAGCGAAATCTGGGGCTTGAGCCGCCGGTAAATTTTAAAGATACGATGATACTGGCGTGGCTCATGGATCCGGGCTCAAGCGTCGGTATGGACGCGCTAGCCAAGCGGCTCTACGACTACGACACGATCAAATTTGAAGACGTGGTAAAGCGCGGCGAGACCTTCGCGTCCGTAGCGCTAGAAAACGCCGCAAAATACGCGAGCGAAGACGCGTGGATAACGCTGAAATTTTACAAAAGCTTTTTAAATTTGCTCGATCCGGAGCTGCTCGTGCTTGCAGGTAAGCACGAGTTTCCTTTCATCCTCACGCTTTTTGATATGGAGCGCGAGGGTATCGCGATAAACCAGGGGAAAATGCAAAATTTAATCCTGCGAAACGACGCTAAGATCAAGGCGCTGACGAGCGAAATCTACGAGCTAACGGGCGAAAATTTTAATATCAACTCCGTTAAGCAGCTAGGCTCGGTGCTGTTTGAGCACCTAAAACTACCCGTAAAGAAAAAGACCAAAACCGGCTACAGCACCGATGAGGCCGTGCTAGCCGAGCTCATCGAGGAGCATCCTGTCATCGAAAAACTGCTCGAGTACCGCGAGCTATATAAGTTACAAAGCACCTACTGCGAGCCGCTGCTAAATTTGGCTAAAAAGGATGCCGACAGTAGGATATACACGAACTTTATCCAGACGGGAACGAGCACCGGCAGGCTCTCATCTAAAAACCCGAACCTGCAAAATATCCCGGCTCGCGGCACGCTGGCAAAGGACGTGCGAGGCTGCTTTGAGGCCAAAAGCGGCTTTAGTTTCGTGGGGCTTGATTATAGTCAGATCGAGCTGCGACTGCTCGCGCATTTTAGCCGCGATGAGGCGCTTTTGCGGGCGTTTGCGAACGACGAGGACATCCACGCGCGCACGGCGATTAGTATATTCGGCAGTGCAGAGGGGCAAAACCGCGCAGTGGCAAAAAGTATAAATTTCGGCCTAATCTACGGCATGGGCTCGAGCAAGTTGGCAAATCAGGTAAGCATCACGCGCGCCGAGGCAAAGGAGTATATCGAGCGCTATTTTAAAGCTTTCCCTACGATAAAGGGCTTTTTAGAAGGGATAAAAACCGCGGCCAAAAACGAGGGCTTCGTGCGCACGCTACTGGGTAGGAAGCGGCTGTTTGACTTTACTACCGCGACGCCGATGCAAACGGCGATGTACGAGCGTGAGGCGGTAAATACGATATTTCAGGGCTCGGCTGCGGATATCATCAAGATGGCGATGGTAAAAATCCGCCCGCTTTTAAGCCTGCGCGCTAGAATGCTTTTGCAGATACACGATGAGCTGATTTTCGAGGTGCAGGACGGCTACGCTGAGGAGTTTGGCGCAGCAGCGCAAAAGATAATGCAAGAAATTTATAAACTAAACGTACCGCTAAAAACGAGCCTAAACGTGGCGAAGGATTGGGGCGAGTTGAAGTAAAACAGCAAATTTGAGCGTTTAGTCGGAATCAAATTTGCCCGCTAAGCTTATGGGGTGTAACGACGATAAAATTTAGATTAAATTTGCTAATCGGTAAAGGCGGTTGCAAGCGGCAAGATGTGCGACTACGGCGTTTTTGGCGCACTAGGTTTAAATTTGCCCCACTTTTATTTTTGGCGTCTGGTTTTTAGCTTGACTAGCTATTGCGGCCGAACAAAAGCGTGCGCGGCAAAATAAATTTTACATTTTTAATTAGCCTTGTTGTTTGCGGCTTGGTAAAATTCAGCGCAAAAATCCCTGCTTGCGTAGAAATTTTTCTAGACTTGCGGTAAATTCCGCGTAGCCCGCGGCGTTTGGGTGGATCTGATCGGACATCAGTCGGCTATGCTTCATCACGTCGCCCCACGCGTCAGAGAGTAAAGGTACGCCGTGCTCCTTGGCTAGTTCCTCATATAGCTCGTGATCGCTAAACATCCCCAGAGCCGCACCCAAAGTTAGCTTAGGAACGCCGATTAGCACTGTGCGGCTGTCGCTCTCTTTTGCCGTGCGCAAGATGGCGGCGATGTTGGCGCGCGTGGCGGAGCTGGGCTGCCTGTGCAAAAAGTCGTTGCCGCCGATGCTAACTATCACGAGTGCCGGCTTATATTCTTGCAAAAGTGCTGGCAAATGAGCCAAGGCCTGTGCGCTAGTATCGCCAGAAACTCCCGCGTTTATCACTTGCCAGCCGCTTGAGCGCGCTAAAAGCGCAGACCACGCGCTCTGCTCGCTAGCGCCCACTCCCTGCGTGATCGAGCCGCCCAAAGCCACCACGACGCTGCCAGTCGGTAGCGGGCGTTCTTTACCCTTGCCACCGCAAGCCGCGATAGATAGCGCAACCAGCGCAGCAAGTAGTATCGCGTAAAATTTTCTCATAAAAGCTCCGTTAAGTGCCTATTTTGATTTATAAATAAAAACCGTGCCGCGATAAATTTAATCGCCGTGTGGGGAAACTTGCTCAAATTTATAAATTTGCGTAAATTTAAGATGCAAGCCGTCACGTGCTAAAATTTGCACTAAATTTTAAAATTTAGCGCAAATTCTAAAGCAAATTTCATGTGCACCGTCGCAACTTTTGCCACCCGCCTGCAATACGCCCAAAGCCACTAAAATTTAGCGACCGAGGGCAAAATTTAAAAATCAAAGCCCCAAATTTAGCTACTTTATGAACCCGACCTGCGGTAAAATTTCAGCTAGCGCCGCGTCCTTTTTCTCGTTAAATTTGACCTTGTTTTGCTCAAAAAGATTATTTCCGTGCGCGTCTATGGAGACGATGAGCGGACCAAACTCCTTCACGCGGCACTTCCACAAGGTTTCTGGCATCCCAAGCTCCGTCCAGTCGGCACTCTCGATCTTCTCGACCTGCGTCGCAGCCACCACTGCGCAGCCCGCGGGAAATACGCAGTGTATCGCGCCAAACTCCTTACAGCCGCTCATCGTGCCCTCGCCCATACCGCCTTTGCCGACAATGAGGCGCACGCCCGTTTTAGCGATAAACTCGCGCTCGAATTTCTCCATCCTCATGCTCGTAGTCGGCCCCACGGAGACCATTTCAAAGCTTTTTTCGCCCGTTTTTCTGATGATCGGTCCCGCATGCAGGATCGCGCCGCCTCTGATATCAAGCGGCAGCTCGCGGCCCTCCTCTACGACGCGTCTGTGCGGCACGTCGCGGCAGGTGACGATGTGCCCCGTGAGGTAGATCACGTCGCCGATTTTGATATCTGCTAGATCCTCGGGCGCGATCGGCGTTGTTAAAATTTTCTTACTCATAGCGCGAACTCCTTGTGCGATTTTACGGCAAAATTTAGCTGCTCGTCCCAGACAATGTGGCCTTTGCGGTGCGACCAGCAGCCCACGTTTACGGCGACGGCGATGACGCTTGGGTGGCGGGCGCAGTTTTCGATATGTACGCCCATCACGGAGCTCGCGCCGCTCATGCCTTGCGGGCCCAGGCCGATTTTATTTATGCCATCTTCTAGCAGCTTTTCGGTTAGCGCGGCGCGTTCGTTCGGATTATGCGAGCCAAGAGGCCTCATCAGCGCTTTTTTAGATAGCAAGGATGCCACGTCGATCGAGGTGCCTACGCCTACGCCAACTAGCAGCGGCGGACAGGCGTTTATGCCGTAGCTGGTCATTATGTCCATGACGAATTTCACGACGCCCTCGTAGCCCATGCCAGGCATCAGCACGGTTGCCTTGCCGGGCAGGCTACAGCCGCCGCCCGCCATATAGGTGTGGATCTCGCACTCGCCGCTATCTGGCACAACCTCCCAAAATACGCTAGGCGTGCCCTTGCCGACGTTTTTGCCGGTGTTGTACTCATCAAACGTCTCGACGCTGTTGTGGCGCAGCGGAGCCTCGCGCGTCGCTCTCAGTACGGCCTCTCGTAGTAGCTCCTCAAGCTCGCCGATGAGCGGGAAATTCGCGCCGCAGCGCACGAAAAACTGGATCACGCCCGTATCCTGACAGGACGGACGGTCTAGCTGCTTAGCTAGGCGCTGGTTTTCAAACATCGTTTTGTAGATCTCCTTTGCCAGCGGCTGCGTTTCGCGCTCGCTAAGCTCCAGCAGCTTCGCCGTCACGTCGTCGGGTAGTACTTTGCCCGTGTAGCCGACGAATTTCGCCATGACCTCGGTCATCTTTTGCACGGCTTTTTCTTTATCCATCGCTTCTCCTTTGTCAAATTTTACTTTCAAATTTTTCATAAATGCCAGCCAAGATGCAGCCCGCAGCGTAGCAGAGCAGGTCGGCGAAATCAAACGTCCCGCCGATCATTACTTTTAAAATTTTATTTTCTATGCCTAAAATTCGCACGGCGCCAAAATACTGTGCGAGCTCCAAGGCCGCGGCAAACGCGAAAATTTTGAGCGGCAAATTTGAAGGCGGCTCGCTAAAAATAGTCCGAGCCAACGCGTAAAGCAAGATAACGGCCAAAACGTCGCCCGCGTAGTGCCGCACGAAACCGCCCTTTACGCAGATCGCGATGTAAATTTCAGCCGCCAAAATCAAAACCGCCGCGGCTAAAAACGCTAGCCTCGTTCTCGCGCTTTGTCTTGTTTGCGTATTTTGCATGCGCTTTGTGGCACTTTTTTGCTCGCTTAAATTTTCCTCTCGCAACGCTTTCCTTTTAAATTTAGCCGTTAAATTTGCCTCGTGCGCGGCGTAAATTTAGAGATGATTTATCAGGCTCGCGTTATACGCGGCGCCGAAGCCGTTGTCGATATTTACGACGCTAACGCCGTTTGCGCAGCTGTTTAGCATCGCTAGCAGCGCCGCTAGCCCGCCAAAGCTCGCTCCGTATCCCACGCTGGTGGGCACCGCGATCACCGGCACACTAACAAGACCTGCCAGCACGCTAGCTAGCGCGCCCTCCATACCCGCAACCGCGATCACGACCTTTGCGCCGCGTATCTGCTCTAAATTTGCGATCAGCCTGTGCAGTCCCGCCACGCCCGCGTCGCTAAATTTACGCGCGTCGTTACCTAGAAATCTCGCCGTCTCGTATGCCTCCTCCACTACCGCGCCGTCGGCGGTGCCCGCAGATACTATCGCGATGTAGCTTTTCGTGAGCGCGGGCTCTTTAAATTTGACGGTGATGACGCGGCCGCGAGCGTTAAACTCCGCCTGCGAAAACGCCTCGCGCACCAGCCCAAAAACCCGCTCGTTCGTGCGCGTGATCAGGATATTTTGCCCTCTCGCGCCGATCGCTTTTGCGATACGTAAAATTTCATCATCAGTCTTGCTCTCGCCGTAGATCACCTCGCCCGCGCCGTTTCGCAGAGCGCGCTGGGTGTCGATTTTGGCGCAGCCCGCATCGCTAAAAGGAAAATCCCGTAAAAACTCTATCGCTTCGCGCTCGCTTTTTTCGCCCGATTTTACGGCACGGATGAAATTTAAAGCCTCATCTTTCGTCATTTAAAATCTCCCCGCGAAGCCCCTTTAAATCAAGCAAAATATCATACTCGCCAAGCGCGGCGATCTCGCGTACGACGGCGCTAAAATCTCCCGCGCAAAAGCGCCTCGTCTCGCTCGCTCCCATTTGCAGCTTAAAGGCTTTGCCGTCAAATCGCGCGCGAACGTTTAAAAATCCGTGCGAGATTAGCAGATTTTCGGCTCGCTCCACGAGCGAAATTTCCTCCACGGAAAACTCCCTATCGTGCGGTAAACGCGTCAGAAGGCACGCGTAACTAGGCTTGTCCGCGGTCGGCAGTCCAAGTTCGCGGCTAAGCTCTCTAATCTCTGATTTTTTGAGGCCTTTAAGCGGCGAAAGCACGCCAAGCTCGTCTTTTGCTTTAAGCCCCGGGCGGTATTCGCCAAGATCGTCTAGGTTCGTGCCGTCGGCGACGTTTGTAAAGCCTAGGTGTTTTGCTAGCTCGATTAGCCGCGTAAAAACCGCCTTTTTGCAGACGTAGCAGCGATCTTGCGGATTATTTTTTACCGCTTCGGGTGCTTCTAGCTCTAAAATTTCGTGCCTGATGCCGTAAGTACGGGTAAATTCCACCGCCTCTTTTATCTCGCGCCCCGACATATAGGGCGATTTTAGCGTGATCGCCACCGCGCGCCGGCCTAGCGTATCGGCGGCAACGCGCAACAGTAGCGAGCTATCCACGCCGCCGCTAAACGCTACGGCTAAATTTTTCAGCTTTTTTATATCATTTTTTAGAATTTCTAGTTTCGTCATATTTTTTTAAAGTCTCGTTTCTAACCTCGCGGATCGTCGTTTGAAATCTCTGCGCGGCTTTTTTGCAGTCCTCGAATTCGGGCTTGATTTTTAAAATTTCGGGGTAATTTCGGGCTAAATTTTTATCCGTTAAATTTTGCTCGGCGTTAAAACCGCAAACTCGGCCGCGCGAAATTTTAAGCCTTATTTTGCCGTATTTAGTCTCTACCTCGCAAAACTCGCGCGCAAGCTCCGTTTTCCTCACGGCGCACTCTCTAACTCCGATCGCCGTCGTATGCGCGAAAATAAGCCCTTTTATCCGCACGGCGTCCCTCTTTCGGCACAGCGCGTTTAGCTCAAAGCCAGCGCGCCCCTTTTTCATAAAAATAGAGCGACTAAATACGTCCAGAGCGCCGCTATCTCGCAAAATATCGCACGCAAAGGCAAAGCTCTCGGCGTCCATATCGTCGATATTGGTGGAGATTAAAATCTGCTCGCAAACCTCGCCGTAGCCAGCTTTCTCGCTTAAATTTGACTCGTCGCTTTCATTATTCAAATTTTCATCCGCCTCGCATATCATCGCGCGAAGCACGTTTGCAAAGTCCGCGGCGTCTTTACCGCCCGCGCCGTAGCCCGTGCTTAAAATTTTAAAATTTCGCGGCGGCTCGCGGCGGTCTTGCTCCCTTAAATTTAGCGCGCAGGCCTTTAAAATCGCCGCTCCCGTGGGCGTAGTCGTCTCGAAATTCGCTCGCCCTAAGCTTACTTGCGCGCCTTTTAAAATTTCGCAAACCGCAGGCGCCGGTACGGCTAGCCTGCCGTGAGCGCAGTGCGCAAAACCGCCGCCAAGCTCGATAGGCGAAGTAAAAATTTGCGGCGCGCCCAAGGCCTCCAAGCAAATAGCCGCGCCCACTACGTCCGCGATGCTGTCCGCGGCGCCCACTTCGTGGAAATGCACTTGCTCCGCGCTAGTGCCGTGGATCTTGGCCTCGGCTCGCGCGATAACGCTAAAAATTTCGCTTGCCGTTTTTTTTACGAAAGCGCTTAGGCTAGAACCCTCGATAAGCTCTAAAATTTGCGTGAAATTTCGCGGACGCGGATGGTTTTGGGCGGGCTTATCCGCTCTAAATTCGGCGCCGTGAATTTTGCCGTTTAAATTTTGACGCGGGCTAAATTTAGCGCCTAAGAGGCCAAGCGGAATTTGGCTCGGATTTGCCGCGCAAACGACGTCTATTTTGGTCGCGGAGATACCGCATTTTAGCACTTTGCGCTTGCGTAGGTAAAATTCGCTAGCTAAATTTAGCTTAGCAAGCTCGGTACAAAGATAGCCAAAATCCACGCCGAGCTCCACCAGAGCGGCCAAGTTCATATCGCCGCTGATACCGCAGCTCGCGTCGTAATATAAAATTTTAGCCAAACTTACGCCTTAGGAACGGTCATCGAGCCAAACGGCAGGATGATGATTTTCGCGTCCGCGCCCTTTTGCGCGAGCGCGTCGTCCACGGCCTTTTGGATGTCGTGATACGGTTTTAGATGCACGGCTCGCATCTCATCGTCGCTAAGATCCGACACCGCCCAGGTCTGCGCCCAGAGCGAGATTTCAGCCATTTTTGCAGCCTTGTGATATCCGAGCTTAAAGCCCGCACTGATCTTTTCGAGTACCTTTTTAGGCGTGTCGGCGGAGGCCATTAGATCAAAAAACGGCTTTGGCCCGATGCCTGTGCGGCACTTTGCGACCATGATTAAAATTCCGTCCCGCGCAAGCGCTAGTTTGCCGTTATCTAGGGCTTTTTGCGCTTGGTAGAGATCAACGTCCATCGGATAGGGCGCGACTGAGATCACGATGTCGGCCTTGCGCGGGATATTTACGCAAAAGACCTCGTCTGCCTTTTTCACGCAGTCGTAAAAGCTGTCGTTTAGGTGTCCGGCGCTTGCGTAATACACGCCGTGCTCGCTATCAAGCACCGTCTGGATTGAAAAGACATCAATGTGCGCAAGAACTTTCATCGCGTCGATCATATCCTCGTGCACGGGGTTACCCTCTAGACGCAGAGCTTGTGCGTCGGAGCTAAGAGCTAGTTTATGGTTTTGCGTGATGCTCTCGTACGACGCCGTGCCCGGCAAAAATGCCTTTCTGCCGCCCGTGTAGCCAGCGAAGTAGTGCGGCTCGACCGAGCCTATGACGATCACTTTTTTGGCTTCTGCCACGGCTTTGTTTAGATACATCTGCGTGCCGTTTTTGGACTCGCCTAAAAAGACCATCTCGTCGTGCTTGGAGTCGTGATCGTGAACTTCGTTTTTGGCGCTGATTTCCGCGTAAATTTCTTTGCCGAAGATCATCTCGTACTCATCAAGCGTACCCTCTCTGTGGCAGCCGGTGGCGATGATGAAAATTTTATTTTTCTCGCGGATTTTTGGGTAAATTTGCTTTAAAACTTTTGCCGTCGGCGTCGGTCTCGTGCCGTCGTTTACGATGATTACGATCTTTTCATCGCCTGCTATAAACTCGTCAAAGCTTTTTTGATTTATCGGATTTGCCAGAGCCTTTGCGATGAGCGCCGTTTCGTCAAATTTAGCCACGGGGTTTGGATCGAAAACGCCGAGCAAATTTTTCTCGTTTATCTCCAGATTTAGACGATCGTCTTTGCCGTATGCGATAGGGATTTGCATATTTCCTCCTTAAGCAGATTTATTAATTTTTAGTATTGGGATTATATATCAAATTTTCTTTTAAATGCATTTAGATCGATTAAATTTGACTAGCGGCGCATCAAATTTGGTTAAATATATGATTAATACTTACAAATGTATTTTTAATTTTTTTATTAGTATTTAATTTTAATATTTATATAATCGCGGCGTAATTTCCAAAAAGGAGAACAAATGGAATTCCTAACCAGTTTGAGTGAAAGCACTCAGTTCACTCTCCAACTAATCGTAGTGCTCGGATGTCTGTTCTACGGCGCTAAAAAAGGCGGTATGGCTCTAGGCGTACTAGGCGGTATCGGTCTTGTTATCTTGGTGTTTGCATTCGGTATGAAGCCAGGCAAACCGGCAGTAGACGTTATCCTCACGATCCTAGCCGTCGTCGTAGCTAGCTCTACGCTACAAGCAGCGGGTGGTCTTGACGTTATGCTTCAGATAGCAGAAAAAGCGCTAAGAAAAAACCCTAAATTCGTCTGTATCCTAGCTCCTATTTGCGGCTGGACGCTAACGGTTCTATGCGGCACCGGACACACGGTTTATACGCTGCTACCGATCATCTACGACGTATCTATCAAAAGCGGCATCCGTCCGGAAAGACCGCTAGCTGCTACCACTATCTCGTCTCAGCTAGCTATCATCGCTAGCCCGGTTTCGGTTGCGGGCGTATCTATGGTCGCCGTTTTGCTAGGTACCGGCACCGTTCATATCGACGGATTTACCAGCTACGTAGATCTACTAAAAGTCACTATCCCGTCAACCTTTATCGGTATGCTTATCATAGGTACTTACTCGATCTTTAGAGGTAAAGACCTAGATAAAGACCCTGATTTCCAAGAGAGGATCAAAGACCCTGAGCAAAGAAAATATATCTACGGCTCAGACGAATCCCACTCTCTAATCGGCGCAAAACTCCCTGCTAAACAGTGGAACGTGATGTGGATATTCCTAGCTACTATCGCTATCGTGGCGGTTCTAGGCTACTATAAACAACTACGCCCTAGCTGGACTAGCAACGTCCCTGGCAAATCTATCGAAATCGTAGTAGGTGAAAAAGTAGTTAAAAACATCACCGTAAAAGACGGACAAGTAGTCTCTACCGTAGATAGTAGCAAAGTCGTCTCAAACGTAAAAGACAGTAAAGTAAAAGACGCTACTAAATTTACGAACGTAGAAGTCCTAGATAAAGACAAAAAAGTAACTCAAACTATCGTGCTTCAAGACGGCAATGTAGTTATCACTAAAGAGGGTAAAACCGAAACCGTCGCAAACGCTAGCATCGTAGTAAAAGATACTATGAAAAAGACCGCCCCTCTAGGCATGGTTGATACGATCCAAATTTTTATGCTTTTAGCCGCGTCCATCATGATGATCTACTCAGGCATCAAGGCTGCTAAGATCGCTCAAAACGAGATCTTCCACAGCGGTATGGTCGCGCTCGTAGCGATCTACGGTATCAGCTGGATGGCCGATACGATGTTCCACTCTCATATCGAGATGCTAAAAGGCTCGCTAGGAGAGGTGATGAAGGCCTATCCGTGGATGTATATCGTCGTAGGTATGCTGATTTCTAAGTTCCTAAACTCTCAAGCAGCAGCTGCTGCGACGTTCGTACCGCTTGCGGTTCAGATCGGCGTGGATCCAGGCATTATTGTCGCGTTTGCTACGGCTTGCTACGGATACTTCATCCTTCCAACATATCCGAGCGACCTTGCGGCGATCCAGTTTGACCGCTCCGGCACGACCAAGATCGGCAAATACGTCATCAACCACAGCTTCATCATCCCGGGCCTTATCGGCGTGTTTAGTTCGTGCGCGGTGGGTTGGGTGCTAGCTAACCTTTACGGATTTATTAAATAATCTTGCTTTTAGACAAGCTGCTTTTGCGGCTTGTCTTTTTCCTTTATACTTCGTTGGAAACTCGGTCGGCTTCGGTCACG
>CALCKS010000229.1 GCA_937965895.1 uncultured Campylobacter sp. | reverse complement strand
AAGGCATGAGCCTGCAAAGCTTTGATCCCCGGTTCGAATCCGGGTGTCGCCTCCAAAAAATATAAGGAGAGAAAATGCGTTATTTACTAGTGCTATTATCTGCTACTTTGTTTATGGTTGGCTGTTCAAATACTTGGCGCGGAGCCAAAGAGGACACAAATAACGCCGTTGAATGGTCAAAGGAAAAAGTCAACAAAGGCGCTTCCTACGTTAAGGAAAAAACCGAATAAATTTGGCTATAATTAGCCAAAATATTTTTGCGGGAGATGGCTGAGCGGTCGAAAGCGGCGGTCTTGAAAACCGTTGAGGTGTGAAAGCCTCCTGGGGTTCGAATCCCTATCTCCCGGCCATTATCTAAATATCATATTAATCTTCAATATATTAATATTTTCAATTTTCTAGTTATATTTTTGCAAATTTAAATAACTTTTCTTGATTTTATTACGTATTTTATTTATAAACTAGAGTAAGCAAAATCTAGTAAATGCCCTCAAATAAAACACAATTATTAACCACCAGCTTAAGGCAAAGCCACCAAATATAAATATCGGCACTATTTGGAGATTCGCTGACCAGTCCGTGACATATTTTATTTCTGTAGTTTAGCCCCATCGGCTCCATTAGTAAAAATTTTAGCTCTTCCGTCAAATCTCTCCCGAGCAATTCATATATTTTTGGTTCTTGTAAAAGCGAGTTTATGCTTTTTTCCGATTCTACGCCGTATTCATCGATAGTAGTCGTAGGAATTTTTTCTTGTTGTAGTAAAATTCTCGTCAAATGCTCTATTTGAGGTATCAACAAATGACTTGAAACCAAAAAGTCTCTATCAAAGCCGTAATATAAGCCTTGCGCCCAGATATCTGCCCTGCCAACCGGAACCGCGCTAGAATTTCTGCAAATATCATAAATGAAGCGCATAGACACTCTATGCTCCTCTAAAATTTGCCAAAATGCGGGCAGTATACTGCCGTCTACCGCCAACTTGACGTGTATATGGTATTGCTGGTACATTTCATGTTTTAATCGATCATCTTTTGTCATTATTTGTTGTAGTTTTCTTCCATCGGCATCTACGTAAATTTGAGTAATAAAATTTGAAAACAGAGACTTCTTTAAAAGATTCTCGGATGACTTTTTGATATCTTCATATAGTGGATTTGCTGTGATATTAGCTAGGCATAATATCGCTTCAGACAGCTGCTTGTCCTTTACCGCTAGCTTTGCATTATTTTGATAACGCGAAATATCGATCTTATCGGTAGCAATCAAGCTCATTTCGCTTATAATATCTTGGTTATTTTGCCCCATCAGCATGCGTATCTCGTCTATTTTTTGATCGATTTCGAGCTCATTTCTATCTTTTTTAGGAACGCTTCTAAGCTCTTTTAGCGCTTGCTCTAGATCTATTTTTGACGATATAGCGCCATTTCCTTTTGCTTTTTCTATTAAGATATTAGCTATTTTAAGTGCAGTTTCGGCTATTTTATGGCTATTTTCGAGCTTCCTATACCATTTTTGCGACTCTTGGTAATAGTCTATTGCTGCAATAAATTCTTCCTCTTTGGCAAAGGTATCGGCAAAATTTTCTAATTTTTCAGCTACGCTTGATTGCAGTTTTTTGTCTAGCTTAGCGATATCTAATAAATACGACATCCTTAAGCGGTAGTATTGATCGGTCGGTTCTGCCTTATTAAAACATTCTAAAATTTTATCCGATATTTTGGCGTATTGATTTTTTGTGATTTTGGATAGTTGTGATAGCCTAATGGCTCTTTCAAACGCATCTATCTTAAATTGATTTAGCGAGCTTGGCTCTAGAGATATTTTCGAGTACTCATTTGCGGCGATCTCTAAAAATTTAGTATTTTTGGGACTTTTTAAAATCCATAAAATATCGACTATCCTTGATTTTAGTCTGCAATCGGTTATTTCATCCAAAATACTTTCGAAAAATTCCAAATCTTGCTCGGTAAAATCATCCAATATTGCCGGTCTGCCATTGTCCCAGATGCGCCCGGCTTCGTACGGCTCGTTTAGGCTTCCGGGTTTTAAGATCATAGAGCAAGCATTTCTTAATAAATAAAATACCTTGCTCGCTTTTAAATTTCCATTTCTAAAATTTTCCTCGCACAAGTCCGCAAATTTAAAACTGTAATCGTCAAAATATTTTGCGTCTTTGAGTATTTCGCCCAAGTTTATACCCAAAAAATCATCTTTAGTTATCGTTGTTTGATGTATTTCTTCGATCAAATTTCATCCTTTTTAAATAAAATTTTACTCCATCATCGCAAATTTTACTAGATTCGGTTGCGCAATGCGCTCGTAGTCCTTCGTATTTAAAATAATAGAGTGATCTAGCAAACCCGCGTTAAAGGCAAGCTCGGTATAGCGCGTGAGCAGGCTCGGATCGGCGATAAGCTCTAGCTCCTCGTGAAAGCTAAATGGCGGAACGCTGCCAAAGACGCAGTCGGTGAGTCGCATGACCTCATCGGGGCTAGCTAAGCTTGCTCTAGTACCGCCCAGCGCCTGCGCGATGAGCTGCAAATCAGCTTTGTAGTCCGCCGGCAACACGGCCAAAACATATCGTTTGGCACCACCGCCCTTTACGACGCAAACGAGCGCCTTAGCCCCCTGCCCCAGCTGCGTGCCGCGCGCCACGGCGACCTCGGCCGATGTTTTGGCGCTCGCGTGAGATACGGTGCGAAAGTCTGCATTTTGCGAGCTTAGCAGCTCTTTTAGCTTCTCAAAAATTTGCTTGGACATCGTTATTCCTTTATTTAAAATTTAGTTTAAATTATACAGCAAATTTTTAAAATCGCCCTGCCCTTTTTAAATTTAACAAGATAAATGCGTCTAAATTTGACCGCATCTGGAGCCGCTTAAATTTAAATATTTTTGGCTATCATTTCGTAAATTTGCCTTAAAATGAACACAAAGAAAAAGGGCAAATTTACAAAGGAAAATCATGCAGATCGACAAAATCCAAATCGAAGCGGGCTGGAAAGAGGCGCTAAAAGAGGAGTTTTTGAGCGAAAATTTCGCTCGCATAAAGGAAAATTTCCTGCGAGCAAAGGCCGCCGGCGAGGTATATCCGCCAAACGCGCTGATATTTAACGCCTTTAATCTCACGCCGTTTAACGCCGTCAAAGTCGTGATCCTGGGCCAAGACCCGTACCACGGCGCAGGGCAGGCGATGGGGCTAAGCTTCTCCGTGCCGCACGGCGTCAAAATCCCGCCGAGCCTCGCCAACATCTACAAAGAAATCCGCGACGATCTGGGCATAACTGAGCCAAACTCAGGTGATCTGAGCTACTGGGCGAAGCAGGGCGTGCTGCTGCTAAATGCGACGCTAAGCGTTAGTGCAGGGCAGGCTAACTCGCACTCAAATTTCGGCTGGCAGGAGTTTACGGACGCTGCGATCAGGAAGCTTAGCGATTGCGCCCAGAACGTCGTTTTCATGCTATGGGGCAACCCGGCTAAGGCCAAAATCCCTCTCATCGACGCTAACAAACACCTTGTACTAACGGCAGCGCATCCAAGCCCGTTAGCGCGCGGCGCGTTTTTTGGTTGCAGGCACTTTTCAAAGGCGAATTTGTATCTCGCCGAACACGGCAAAGCGCCGATAGATTGGGATTTAAACAACGCTAGTTAGTGTGCTTTTATGCGGCTGCGACAAAACGAGCTTTTATGATTTGGCTAAAGCGAGTTTGCAAAATTTAGTAAGCATACAATTTTAATTGTGCCAGGCTACATTAAATTTGCATTCAAAAGCTTGCCAGACTAGGTTTGGCGGGTTTCAAATTTGATTGTAGAGCTTTTGGCTCTACTCGGCAAAAGAGACTCAAATTTCTCTATAAAATACGCCTACTTTTGCGCCTTTTCCGCTCTCATCTCATCTAACATGGATTTTATCTTGGCCGATTCGCGCTCGCAAAATTTCTCGTCGCCGCTTTGTATGATTAGCGCTGCTTGGCCCTCCTGAGCTTTTTGCAGCTCGCTAAATTTGAGCTCAAAGAGCCTAAAGGCCTGCGGATCGTCTTTTAGCTGCTTAGATTTTATTTCATAAAGCTCGTTTAGGTAAATTTTGCTTTGATTCACGTACTCCTCGCATGCGTTTTGAGCGCCTAAAGCCAGTGTACCCAGAGCGTAAAATATCAATATTTTTCTCATCGCCGTCCTTTAAATTTGCGAAATTATACACTTTTTTAGGTTTTAAATTTTATAATTTTCAAAAATTTAAAGGTGGAAAATGAGACGAAAAGATAGAGAACTAACCGCGCAAGAAGGGCTTGCGATCATCGATGCGTGCGAATACGGCACGATCTCTTGCGTCGATGAGGCGGGCGAGATCTTTAGCGTGCCAATCTCGGTCGTGCGCGAGGGCGAGAGCGTGTTTTTGCACGGCGCGCCTGCAGGCTCTAAGGCAAAGCTACTAAAAGATGGCAAGAGCGTGACGCTAGTTTGCGTGAGCTACGCGCGGGTACCGGTTCTAACAGACGAGCAGCTAGATGCGATCAAGGACGACGGTAAGGCGCTTGGCGCGAAAGTCTTTACGACCGAATACAAATCCGCCGTCGCCATGACCAAGGCTTACGCCGTGACGGACGAGGCGGCGAGGCTGCACGCGCTGCGGCTACTTAGCAAAAAATACACGCCAAACTACATGCGTACCTTCGACGTCGCGGCAGCTCACGGGCTAAAAGCGATGAATATATACGAGCTAAAGATCGCGAGCGTAACGGCAAAGGCAAAGATTATTCGGAATTAAATTTTCGCTTTGGGGTGGCAAATTTGATAAATATATAAAATTTGGATAGTAACTAAGAATTTGAAAAAACAAAAAATCCCTCCAAGCGGAGGGATAAAAATTATTTAGGTAGCGTAGCTATAACTTGCTTCATTTGTTCAAGGGCAGGTTTGCAAGCGGCCTCTTGAGAGTCTTGAGGAAGCTGAGCAAACTGGGCTTTTTGATCTTCGTAAGTAGATTTCATAGCCGCCATTTGCGGATTGTCTTTTGTTTTTTCAACAAACTGGTCAACTAGCTTAAAGTACTCTTCGCAAGAAGGCGAAAGCTCAACCGTGGCAGCGGCATTTGCGCCCATTAGACCAAGGGCGGCGATTACTAACAATGACTTTTTCATATATTCTCCTTAGATGAAATAGGCGGGCATTATATCCTTTTTCTTTCCTTTTTTCGTAAATGAAATTTAAAAATTTTGTTAAAAATATAAGTTAATTTAAATGAAAAATAGATAAAATTATACCTATTATCAATTTCTTAATATAAAGGGGATGTCATGGGTAAATTTAGCATTATCGCGGCTGCAGTTTTACTGAGCGCAGCCTCGGCTCTCGCGCAGACGGGAGGAGCGGACGGCAAATTTAAGCGCGCCGATAGCAATGCTACGGGATCTGTAAAGCTAGATATGGTTTCCGTCACGGCAAACAGGAGTGAAACAGACGTCGCTAAATACGCCGGCCAGGTCAGCGTCCTAAATCAAAACGACCTGGTAAAATCGTCGTCCGTCATCGACGCCCTTGGCTCGGTACCCGGCGTCATGCTCGGAAACGACCACGGCAGACAAGTCGGCCAATACTACAACATCCGCGGCTTTGGTTACCAAAGTGAAGCGCGCGTCATCATCGAACAAGACGGCATCAAGCGCTCGCCTTCGCTCTTTTCCAATCAAATTTCAACCTTTCGCGTGGATAACGACTTGCTAAAACGCGTCGAGGTCGTAAAGGGCGCTAGCTCCGTGCTGCACGGCAGCGGCGCGATCGGCGGTATCGTTAGTATGAGAACCAAGGACGTGAGCGACTTTATAAACCCGGGCAGCGACTACGGCGTCACGATCGGCCACCGCCAAGAGAGCAACCACATGAACTCAAATCGAGCCGCCATCGCAGCTAAACCTACGGAAAATTTCGGCATTTTACTCTATGGCAAGCACGCGGATTTCGGCAAGATAAAGATGGCTAGAGACGGCAAACGCTCGGGCGTGAAATACGCGGAAAACGACGAACAAGTAAATACTGTCTTTGCCAAAGCCGAGTGGGCGATAACCGACGAGCATGCTTTGGAGGCTAGCGTATTTAACTATCACGAAAAATTCTCCTCCTCGCCTTGGCAGTCGCTTTTCTGGAGCGAGGATGCGGAGCTGCCCACCTCGGGACGTCTAAAACAGCGAGACTATAGCGTGATATACAAATATACTCCGCTTAATAATAGATGGATAAATTTCTCCGCTCAGTACTACAACGCTAAAGCCCTAAATCACAGGATAAGAACGGGCTTTAGCAGAGGCAATCCAGTCTATATCGACTACAAAAACAAAGACGACAGATGGGGCGTCAGGCTCAAAAACGAAAGCCTCTTTGACACCGGCGTGCTAGAGCATAGGCTAGTTACCGGCATCGACTACGAACACAGAAAAGAGGACGCGATATTTTGGTACAACGGCACGCTTAGCGACTTTGGTTCGTTTCCGAATTTTTACAAAGACCTCGGTATCTACGCGCAAGATGTATTTAGCGTAGGTAGATTTGAGTTTACTCTGGGCGGCAGGTTTGATAAATTTAAACGCGGAGTCAAAAGCGGCGATCGCAACTCATACTCCGAGTCTAGATTTTCCCCAAAACTCGGCCTTGCATACGAGGTCTTTGACGGCGTAAATTTACTCGCGGGTTATGCGGAGACCTTTAGAGGACCTACTCCAAACGAGACGTCATCGGCCGGCCCGTTAAATCCGCACTATTGGTACATACCAAACCCAGACCTAAAACCTGAAATCGCAAAAGAGTACGAAGTGGGCTTTTCTATCGACAAGCAGGGGCTTTTGGGCGATGACGAGCTGTACTTTAAAGCCACTTACTACGACGGCAATATCAAAGATATGATAAATTTAAAAGCAAGACCGGATAAAGGCAATCCGCCGTTTGACGCCGAAGCGCCGGGCAGACGCTACGGCATGTACGAAAACGTCGATAATGCAAAGCGCCGAGGCGTCGAGATCGAGTCCAAATACGCGATAAACAACCTTACATTCTCGCTCGGATACGACCATACGAAAATTTACGACAAAGCGACCAAAAAGATACTCACCGTCTATGCTGATAAGCTAACTTTGGGCGCGATGTATAGATACGAGCCGTGGGGGCTTAGTCTGGGCGGCGACATGACGCATTGGTTTAGGCCTAACAACGACGAGAAATACTACGTCGTGCGCGGCCAAAAATACGAATACGTAGACGAAACCTTTACTATCGTAAACTTTAAAGGTAGATGGGAGCCGAAAAATTTCGACAGCCATCTGCTAAACAAAGGGCTAAAAATCAGCTTTGGCGTAAACAATATCTTTAACAAAGAGTACATTTTCGCAAACGGATTTAAAAATACGACCAGAGTGGGCAAAGGCAGAAACTTCTACGTAGATTTTGAAAAGACGTTTTAAATTTGACGCGGCGAGCGAGCTAAATTTGGCTTAAATTTGGTCCGCTTTCGCCGTTAAATTTGCCGTTTTTTGACGGCTCGTTTTTGTCTAAATTCGAGTTTGCGAGGGCAGGGCGCTAGCGTCAAATTTGCCTTTTCTTGCCCGCCCAAATTTAACCCGTCCGCTCCCGCAAATCCGCTTCTTAATTTAAATTTGACTATAATGCCTTAAAATTTAAAAGGAGCAAATTTGCAAAATTTCGCCTTGAAATTTCGTCCGTGCAGCTTAGATGAGATCTGCGGACAGCGCGAGCTGGTGGGCATTTTTAAAAAATTTATCGAAAATAAAAAAATCCCGCACAGTATATTTTACGGGCCGGCAGGCTGCGGCAAGACTAGCTTTGCTCGCGTCGTCGCACGGTCGATGGAGTATGATTTTTACGAATTTGACGGCGGAAATCTCAAGATCGAGGAATTTCGCAAAATCCTAAAAAACCACGAAAATGCGCTCTCTAAGCCGCTATTTTTCATCGACGAGATCCACCGCCTCAGCAAAACGCAGCAAGAAGCTCTGTTGATACCAATGGAAAACTACCGCGCCGCCATCATAGGAGCCAGCACCGAAAATCCATATTTCACGCTAAGCTCGGGCATCCGCAGTCGTTCGATGCTCTTTGAGTTTAAGCCGCTTGCGAGCGAGGATTTTGAAAAGCTGCTTGAGCGCGTGAGGGGTGAGGTTAAATTTGATATATCAGACGAAGCCAAGGCCTATCTCGTAAAAAGTAGCGGAGGAGATGCGCGCGGGCTACTAAATTTGCTTGAGTTTGCCGTGAGTCTGGGTGAGGAAATAACGTTAGAGAATTTAAAAACGCTGCGAGCTAACGCGGTTGGCGAAGGAGTTAGTGAGGATGATGTGCATTATGGACTAGCAAGCGCGTTTATAAAAAGCCTGCGTGGTAGCGACGAAAACGCCGTCATGTACTATCTGGCACGGCTTATCGATGCGGGCGAGAGCGCTGATTTTATCGCGCGTAGGATGGCAATATTTGCCAGCGAGGATATCGGTAACGCAAACCCTAACGCGCTAAATTTAGCCGCTAACGCGCTAGCTGCCGTTAGCAAGATCGGCTTTCCGGAAGCGCGGATAATCCTGGCTCAATGCGCTATGTATCTAGCTCACTCGCCAAAGTCAAACTCCAGCTACAAGGCTATAAACGCCGCGCTGTCCTACGTCAAAAACGAGCCGCCGCTAGCTATCCCGCCCTATCTCATCAACACCGCTCCCGAGGCCAAGGACTATCTGTATCCGCATAGTTTCGGCGGCTGGGTAGAGCAAAAATACCTAGAAAAGCCGCTTAAATTTTACGAGAGCAACGGTATCGGCTTTGAAAAAACGCTGGACGAGTGGCTGGCTAAAATAAAATCTAAGGGCTAAATTTGGAGTGCCCGCGATGGGCGGTAAATTTGAGCGGCTTACATTAAATTTATGCCGATCAAATTTACCTATGGTGTCACGCCAAATTTTACAAAAAGCGGCGCGCTTAAATTTGCCTCGTGTTGGCTCTTGCTAAGTTCGTTAAATTCCTCGGCAATTTGCGCAAAATTCAAACGTAATAGCAAAATCAAATTTAAAATAAGCTCTAAAAATCGCCGTTTTGCGAAATTTGATCCAAATTTGACGTATATTTTTAAAATAGGCTAAAAAATTTTTATTATTTATTTTAGTTTTATATTTTTTTAAATATACTTGAAAAATTTTAAAAAATAAAGGCAAATCCATGCTCACCGACCTCGTAAGCTCTATAAATTCATTCCTTTGGGGGCCGTATTTCCTCATCGCGCTACTTTGCGGTACGGGGCTTTATTTTACGATTAGGCTTCGTTTCGTGCAGATTTTTAAGTTTAAAATGGGGCTTAATAGGCTTTTTGGCAATTTTTCATTGCACGGTGAAGCAGCGGGAAAATCAGGCATGAGTTCGTTTCAGGCTGTCGCTACGGCCGTCGCGGCACAGGTGGGCACGGGCAACCTCGTGGGTGCCACAACCGCGCTCATCATGGGCGGGCCGGGCGCGATATTTTGGATGTGGTGCGCGGCGTTTTTGGGCATGGCGACAAATTTTGCAGAGATCTGCCTCGCGCAAATTTACCGCACCAAAGACGACAGCGGCCATATGATCGGCGGACCCGCGTTTTATATCAGCCGCGGATTAAAGAGCCGCTATGCCAAGGTTTTGGCGGCATTTTTTGCGCTGGCGATCATTTTGGCGCTCGGATTTATGGGAAACATGGTCCAGGCCAACTCGATCTCGGACGGCTTTAAGGGCGCATTTGGCATACCGCAGTGGGCGAGCGGGTTGTTTTTGGCGGCGATTTGCGCTATGATCTTTATCGGCGGCGTCAAAGCCATCGCCAGAGTTGCCGAAAAGATTGTGCCCATCATGGCCATCCTCTACGTCGCGGTCGGACTTGTCATCATCTGCTTTAATCTTGACAAAATTCCGGGCGTCATAGCGCTTATATTCGAAGCCGCGTTTAATCCATCCGCAGCCTGGGGCGGCGCGACCGGAGCCACGATCGCTACGGCGATGAGATACGGTATCGCGCGCGGACTGTTTTCAAACGAAGCGGGTATGGGCTCAACCCCTCACGCGCACGCCGCAGCTAACGTCAAGCACCCGGTAGATCAGGCGGTACTCGGCATCATGAGCGTGTTCGTCGATACCTTTATCGTGCTAAATATCACCGTTTTCGTCGTGCTTAGCGCCGACGTGATACATTTTGAAAACGGCAAAGCCGTGCTAACTGGCATCTCGCTCGTGCAAGAGGCCTTCTCGACGCATGTTTTGGGGCATGCGGGTGGTTATGGATTCGTAGCTATTTGCTTGTTTTTCTTTGCCTTTACGACGATTTTGGGCTGGTACTACTTCGCTGAGATCAACGTACGCTATCTTTTTGGAGCCAAATTCGTGCGAATCTTGCAGATATTAGTCGTAGGATTTGTGTTTGCGGGCAGCTTGCTAAAGATAAATTTCGTCTGGGAGCTGGCCGATATGTTTAACGGTCTCATGGTGCTTCCGAACCTGATCGCCATCATTGCGCTTAGCCCCGTCGTGGTTAAACTCCTAAAAGACCACGATGCGGGCAAAGAATACAAACAGAAAAACTATGTAAGAGAGCCAAATTTATTTTAGAAAACTTAAAAATTTAATGTAATTACTATTTTATATATTTTTGCTGTAATTTTAAGAATTGATTTCAGTTGGATTTGTTACAATTTCCTATATTTTTAATCTAAATCTAGGAGATCGTTATGAATATAACTCAGACGCAAATTTCTGCGCTTTACGTCGGGCTCTTCGGCAGATCGAGCGAAGGCGCGGGCAGTAAGGCTTGGCTGGGTGCTGCAAATACGCAAAATTTAAGCGTTTCTACCATCGCAAATACGATGCTAGACACCGTAGCGGCAAAAGAGTTTTTTGGCGATAGCGTAAACGAAAACGCAAATTTCGTCGAGCATATATATGCTAACGTATTTGGCAAAGGCGGAGCTAATCTAGACAAAGAGGGTAAAGCCGGCTGGACGAAAAAGCTAAACGATGGCGAAGATAGAGGGAAGGTCGCGGCCGATATGCTAAAGGCCGCTTGCGACCCCGTTCACTCAAATGCCGCCGACGAAGCTACGAAAAACGCGCATAATCTCTTGATAAACAAGATAATCGCCTCAAACGTCGTAGCCGACCTCATTAAAGACGTTCCAAACGGCGGCGATATAAAAGAGCAATTAAAAGCTTTTACCCAGATAAATAAAACCATTACGCCCCACTCAAACGCAAGCGACATCAAAAACGCCGTGCTAGCGGGTGCTAAAAGCTTAAATTTGACCGTAGACGAGGCGAAGTTAGACGCTGCGCTAGATGCCAACTCTAAGGTAAAAATCATCTCCGGCGTAACCGGCAAAACGGAGGATGAAATCTCAAAAGAACTCGCTCCAAAACCGGCTCCTCAACCAGATCCTAAGCCTGCCCCTGCGCCGGATCCAAAACCTCAACCTCAGCCGGGTCCAAAACCGACCCCGACTCCAGATCCCAAGCCGCAACCTAAGCCTAGTCCAAACGACGGCGTAGAGGGTGCGCTAAAACAGATGCTGGCATCCGCCTCGTCGTCCGAGGTCATAGGCTACTCGGCAAAGATAGAACACGGTGGTAAAAAATACTTCGTAAGCATAAGAAGCGCGGATAACGACGGCGTAAATTTAAGCGCCGATCAAAAGATAAATTTATCGGTCCAAAACGGCGCGGTTAAAACCGCCGAGGGCAAGACGCTAAAAGCCGACGTTTATACGGTAAAAAACTTCCCGACGGGCGATAGCTTGGAGGCGGAAAAAGGCACGGCGATACTTGGCGCATTTACCAAAGACGGACACGAATTTAGCGCCAAAGATCAAGAAAACGGCGTCCCTTACAGCCATAGTCTCCAGCCTAGATCCGGCGTTAAATTTAACGATAACGGCTTTTTCGAGCGGCCGTTTGGCCTGGTAGAGGGCACGACAGACGGCGTCAGCGCGCAAAAGGTAGATAAAGGCGCGGGCGGCATGGTTTATAAGCTCGTAAAAGACGGACAAACGACTTATTACGTTACAAATAAAGAGGCCGTTCCGCATTTTAACTCTCATACCGGCACCGTCGTCATAGAGGGCGCAAAACCCGGCGACAAGGTCAAATTTGCAGGAGGCGCAGACTCGCTTACGCAGGCTCAAAACGAGGACGGACTGCAAGCGGGCGCAAAGCAGTTTATAAAAGACGGCGACGATACTATCCTCTACGCTAACGGTAAAAACGCGGGCTTTAGCAACTCGGATGATTTAAAGATTGTATTTAAAGGTGTTAGCATCGATAAGGCGGCAAAAGACGGAGCCTTTACGCTAAAGCAAAATATTTTAGCCGACGGCGTCGTCAAGGCAACCGACGCGCAGGGCTTTACCAAGCTCTTTGACGACGCGCCCGCTCTTAAGCTAGACGGCACGGAAAGCGTCTATAAAAAAGAGGGCAAATTTTACCAAGACGCGCAAGCTACCAAGCCTTTAGACGCGGACGCGCTAAACGTAAAGGCCGTTAAATTTGATAACGGCGACGTTTATACCTTTAGGTCTGCGAAAAAAGCGCAATCCAAAGACGCGGTAAAAGCCTACGACGAACAAAGCTTAAGCTCAAATTCGCAAAAAGGCGACGCGCTAAAAAGCGGCGATACGACTTACGAGTTTTTCGACAAAGGCAACGTCGCAAAGATATCAAGCGATGATTTTACGTTTGAAAACGGCGCGCAGTATCTAGGCTCGTTAAATTTAGACGGAGCCAAAAGCATAACTAAAAAGTCGTTTTTATCCGGCAAGCTAGGAGACAAAATCCTACCTAACGCGCACTCAAACATAACTACTGGCGGAGTTAAATTTGAGCTCAAGCAAAACGGCGATATAAAATCTTTAGTCGCAAGCTTTGAAAAGGCTAAGGAGATATTAAGCGGCGCGCTAAAAGATAGGATCGCAGACGGTGCGGTAGAGCTTAGCAAAGACGGCGCGCTAACAAACGCCCAGCTACAAACGTTAGCTCAAAATACCGCTAAATTTGCTAACGGCGCGGTAAAATCGGCCGTTCTAAGCACGGCTGAGCTAACGTCACTTAACAAAGAAGCTGCGGATAAAATCGCAAATTCGGCCGTAACGCTAACGGATAAAGACGCGTTCAGCAAAGAGTCTCTAAAGGCTTTAGGCGCGTTTAGCGACAAGCTAAAAGACGGCGCGATAGCTAATACGCAAAAGCTAAGCGCAGCCGATTTTTACGAAATTTTCGGTAAAGGCTTTTTATCTAGCGACAAGCTATCAAGCTACAAGATCGCAGACGGCGCTCTAGAGATCGAAGATAGCGCGCATAATTTACAAAACGCGGTAGAAAACAGGCTGAATTATTTCGGCGAAAAGATAAAATCCATAAAAACCTCAGACGGCGCAGAGCTAAAAATCTCAGCCGCGAATTTCAATAAAATCGGCGCGGATAAATTTGACGCTAACGATAACATAAAACTAACGGGCGTTAGCTCAAGCGATAAGGATGCCGCGCTAAGCGACAAGGTGGATAGCTTTGAAATCAACAAAACGCTAGAAGTAAGCGCAGACGAATACGCTAAATTTGCCGCTAAACTCGCGGGAAAAGGCAAATTTGATATCGCAGACGACTTTAAAAAAATCATGAAATTTTTAAAGACGGCGGACGTTTCAAAGATAGAAGCGCTAAATTTAAAAGATAAAAACATCGAACTTAGTGCGAGTGACGTGGAAGAGCTAGCTAAGCTTAACGATCTAAATTTACATACTAAATACGGCACGCAAATCACGCTAAAGCAGAGCGCGCAAGATCTAAACGCGGACGGTTCAAAGCTGCTAAAGGCCTTTGCAGGGCTATCTTTTGGCGCAGGAAATGCCAAAAAACAGATCGATGTGCAAGGAGACGACGTTTTAGAGCTTGATAAAGATACGTTTGAAACTTTTAAATTTGCCGCAGACGACAATCTAAAAATAACAAACGTAACAGGCTCGGTCTACGCAAGCGACGCCAAAGAAACCTTTACCTTTAAGCAAGACGCGTCTAGAGTCGTTATAAACGCCTTATCTAACGGCGACAAGCTTGATTTCTCCCGGTTGGCTTCTAACGTAACATCTATCGGCGATCTAAACGTTGCCGCAGACGCGCAAACGCAGCTACAAGACGGCAAAATTTACTACGTTAGCGGTACGGCGGCAGGCTTTGCGTCCGGGTTTGATAAGATTTTCGGCGAAGGCAAGGCGTTTTTAACCAAAGCCGCGGGTAACGAAAAATCTATAATCCTAGCTAAAACTTACAGCGGTTTTGAGATATATAAGGTTGAAAATAACGGCGATAACGTAATAACCAAGGATGAGGTAAAATATATAGGCTCCGTTATCGCGCACCGCGACTTTAATCTTAGCGCGGATAACATCGTGCTAGCGGCCGCATCAAAAAGCCTTAGCGCGGCGCAGTTTGCGACCGAAGCGGCAAAAGGCGCCGGCGGGCTAAATTTGCTAGATACGGCGGAAAACATAAAGCAAAATTTGGCGAATTTAATCTCAAACAAAGACAAAATAGCAAGCATTAGCAGCAGCGACGATAAGCCTATAAATTTAACCGCTTCGCAGCTAGGTGAGCTAAAAGGCAAATTTGCCCCTAGCCAAACGCTAAAAATAAGCGAAGCGCTAAAGGATGGCAAAACCGCGAGCGCGGACGGGGGCAAATATATCTTTACTCTGGATAAAGACGAGAAAAACTGGCAGCTGGAGAAATTCGGCGCAGACGATAAGCTTGACTTTTCAAAGGTATTTGAGGGCAAGCAGCTAAGCACGGGCGAGTTTAACCTAAACGCAAACGGGCAAAAAGCAACGCTGCAAGACGGTAAAATATATAAAGCCGAGCTAAGCTTTACGCCGTCAAATCAAGGCGGCGGCGCAGATAGCGAGCTAAACGTGCTTAAAAAGGTGTTTGAAGAGTCGTTTGAAAAAGGCGCAAAAGCCCTGCTCATCGCTAAAAACCTCAAGCAAGAGAGCAACTCGTACTCCTATAACTACATCTATAAGATCGAGGACGACGGCAACGGCAAGCTAGACCAGGGCGACATCAAGCTGCTAGGCGTCGTAAATACGAATAACGGCTTTCAAAACAACTACGACATAACCGCGGCTAACGCGGAGCTGTAGTTTTGCGATGAAATTTAGTCGGCCGAGTCGGTCGGCTAAATTTAATTTACGCTTTAACCCAAAATAAAGCGCTTGGCCGCAATTATTGATTTTACGTATATTTTTAACCACAATGCTTCGCTTTTAAAATTTACCGAAAATTTTAAAATAAAACAAATTTAAAGCGTCAAAATGAAAAAAATCTGCTTTCTTTGGCTGTAGCGGCGAGCTTGTCGCAGGTCTTCTATGCGGCGCAACCCGTGCAAATGCAAACAAGCGCGCAGATCAAATATATCGGTACGGGCAGCAATCTTCATCCGCAGCCTTGTCAAACTAAACGCGAATGAACGCAGACGGACGGCTATGGATATATTTCGCGTCAAGAACGGCAAGACCCTCTAGCGCCAAGATATCATCCAAGACATACCCAAAAAGCTAAAACGACGATACTATGTTTTAATTTTAGCCTGTTTTAGGGCTAAATCATCCGCAAAATTCGTAAAACTAAAATCCAAATTTAGCCGCCGAGTCGCCGAAAAAGCGAGCAAAATTTAAACGAGATTTAAGACGAACGTTTTGCGCTAAATGCGAATTTAAGCTGTCTTTGTCTGATTTTCGCCGCCTGCCAAATTTAGCCTTAGGCTCAAACTCTCCCCGCCGTTTCTAAAACCACGCTTTTTAGTAAATTTACGCCGTTAGCGATATCGCTCCAGCTAGAAAATTCCGCCGGATTGTGGCTGATGCCGTCTTTGGACGGGATGAAGATCATCGCAGTCGGGCAAAGTGCGCTCATATGCATCGCGTCGTGTCCTGCGCCGCTTGGCATGATTTCAAAGCTAAGCCCGAGCTGCTCGGCTTTTTGGGCGATGAGCTCGATGAGGCGGCCATCTAGCGCGCACGGCTCGTCGAATGCTAGCTGCTTGATCTCGCATTTGACGCCGCGTTGAGCCTCGATGCGCGAGATTTCGGCCAGGATCTGCTCGTATGCCGCCTCGCGCGTGGCTAGGTCGATGCCGCGCAGGTCGATTAGCAGCGTCGCCTCGCCCGGCACGACGTTCATGACGCCCGGTTTTACCGTGCAGTTGCCTGCGGTCGCTACTACGCCGTTTACCGCATTTTCGCGCGCAACATGCTCGACAGCCAGCACTATCTGCGCCGCCGCGCAAAGCGCGTCGTGACGGTACTTCATCGCGGTCGTGCCGGAGTGCTGAGCCTGGCCCTGCACGTGCACGCTAAATCTGTGCGGCGCGGCGATGGCGCTTACTACGCCGATTTGGATATTTTCGCTATCCAGTAGCGGTCCCTGCTCGATGTGCAGCTCGAAAAAACTCTCGTAATTCGGCGTCAAATTTTTAGCCTTTTCGATGCTAGCTAGATCGATGCCAAACTCCGCAAAAATCTCGCTGATAGCTCGCCCCTGAAAGTCGCGCACCTCTTTAAGTTTTTCAAAACCAAGCTTGCCGCACATTACCTTGCTGCCAAGCGTCGCGATGTTAAATCTGCTTGATTCCTCGCACTCAAAGACGATCAGCTCGAGCGACCTTCGCGTCTGCACGCCCTCGTCGTTTAGTGCTCTAATCAGCTCCAGTCCGCCTAAAACGCCTAAAATCCCGTCAAATTCGCCGCCGTTTATTACGGTGTCTAGATGCGAGCCAAACGCTACCGCCGGCAGCTCGGGCTCGGTGCCTTCGCGCCTGGCAAAGATATTTCCGATGGCGTCTATGCGCACTTTTAGTCCCGCTTCCTTACAGCGCGCGATAAATAGCTCCCTAGCGGCCTTATCCTCGCGCGTGTAGGCTAGGCGGCTCATCCCGGCGCCAAAGCTCGCATCATTTATGGTGTTTATTTCGCTAAAAAGCGCCTTAAGTCTATCTAAATTTATGCTCATCGCCCATCCTTCGTATTTAAAATTTATCAAATTCTAGCTAAGAAGCATTAAATTTATACTTTAATATTTTTATTTAATACAATATTTAATTTTTTGATTTTAGATAATGTTTGATATATTAGAGCTAACAAATGCTAACGTTAGTTTTATTAAAATTTGGCGCTAAAATCGGCTTTTGAATATATAATTTACAAACAGATAAAGTAAAAACTTTATGTCATAACATACTAAATTTTACTAACAAGTTGCCCAGTTTGAGATATAAATTTGCAGAAAACATGATGGTCAAATTTAAACAAAAGCAGTGACTTTTTGAGAAGGGCAACTAGTAGTATAAATTTGCCGCCTAAAAATCTTTGGCTCGTAGCGTATTTGCTGGCGAGCCAAAGTTAAATTTAACCGTTTAAACTAACTGTGCGCCTTGTCCTTTTATGATCTCGCCGATAACGTAGCCATCGGTATTTGCCAGCACAAAGTCAGCGTTTTCTTTCGACACTACAACGATCATGCCAACGCCCATATTAAACGTCCTCATCATCTCGGCAGGCTCTACCTTTTGCGCGATGATTTTAAAGATCTCAGGCGTGCGGATGGCGGCATGTTCGATCTTCGCACCTAGTCCCTCTGGAAATACTCTCGGCAGATTTTCCACGATACCGCCTCCCGTGATGTGCGCAAGTGCGTGGATCTTGTCTTTTAAATTTAAAAAGTCGGCGACGTAAATCCTAGTCGGCTCCAAAAGCACGTTGATGAGCGCGCGATCGCCCACTTTATCGTCAAATTTTAGCCCCAGCTCGGCGACTACTTTGCGAGCAAGCGAAAAGCCGTTTGAGTGTAGGCCGCTGCTAGGAAGCGCGATGAGCACGTCGCCCTCATGCACGAACTTGCTGCGGTCGATTTCGTCCTCCTCGGCGATGCCCACGGCAAAGCCTGCGAGGTCAAAGTCGCCCTTCTCATACATCGAGGGCATCTCCGCCGTTTCGCCGCCGATCAGCGCACAACGGGCGAGTTTGCAGCCCTCGGCGATGCTTTTCACGACCTCTTTGGCGTCCGCGATCTCGAGCTTCGCCGTCGCGTAGTAGTCGAGGAAAAATAGTGGCTCGGCAAAGTTGCAGATGAGGTCGTTTACGCACATCGCGACGAGATCCTGCCCCACGCCGTCAAATTTGTGCGCGTCGATCGCGAGTCGTAGCTTTGTGCCCACACCGTCGGTGGCGCCCAGGATCGCAGGTTTTTTATAGCCTGCAGGTAGCCTCACTGCACCCGAAAATGAGCCGATACCGCCCAAAACGTGCGGAGTTTGCGTTGCCTTGACGAACGGTTTTATCGCGTTTACGAAGTCATTTCCTGCGTCTATATCGACGCCCGCGTCTTTGTAGCTTATCATTTTTGCCCTTTGTTGAAATTTGGTTAATTTTAGCCAAAAATTGCTAAAATCGGAGTAAAAAATCGGAGGCAAAATGCCGCAATTTAAACACGCAATCGTCATCACGGGTAGCATCGGTAGCGGCAAGAGCGCGGTCTGCGAGCTGCTTCGTGAGCGCGGATTTGAGATCATCGACGCCGATAAGATTTCGCACTGCGTCCTGGATCGCTGCGCCGCGCAGGTGGCGGAAATTTTCGGAGCGCAGTACGTCGTGCAAAAAGACGCGCAGGCCGAAAATTTAGGCTCGCACGCGGAATTTAACGCTAGATCGGGCGAGGAAATTTCGTCCGCCCCCTACGCCTCGGTAGATCGCAAAAAGCTAGGCGAGCTGGTGTTTAAAAACCCGGCGGAGCTTGCAAAGCTTGAAGCGCTGCTACATCCGAAGATAACGGCTGAAATTTTATCGCAGGCGCGGGCTTTGGAGGCGAAAGGAAGGCTTTATTTCGTCGATATTCCGCTGTTTTTTGAGGGCAAGAGGTATGATTTTTTTGATAAAGTGGCGGTAGTTTATGCGCCAAAAGATACGTTGATCGCGCGCGTGATGAAGCGAAACGGGCTTGATCATGCCGCTGCAAAACACCGCGTGGAACTGCAAACGGATATCGAACAAAAGCGCGCTATGGCGGATTTTGTTATAGATAACAGCGGTGATTTGGAAAATTTAAAAAATCAAACGCGGAAGTTTTTGGAAAAAATTAGCTTAAATTTGCATATATAAGACTTTAAAAATAGCTTACCTTACACACGGCATTTTATGCTATTTGAACACTGCTTTAGTTACTTGGCAGCGGCAGTTTGGCGTCATATCTAGCCCTGCTGCTACTTGTGACGCAAACTACGTTGATTATTTTAGTTTATTTGCAGTCTTTGCTTTCAAGTTTTACCCGAATCAGCTCTTTGTTCTTTATATAATAAACAAAATCGACGCCGTCGGCTATATCGCGCACGGCCTTTAACCGCATATCTTCGCAAAATTCTTTTTTGAGTTCCTTTGTTTGCTCGTCTTTTAGCTCGGCTATATCTTTATCATTTAGCACGTTTTCACCCATTTCTAGCCCTTTTCCAAGTGCATATTGATAAATGATGCGACGATTTTCGCAGCTGATTTTTTCGAGCGTATTTATCTCATCTATTTTTCTCGGAAGACCTGAATTTAGCCGTATCAGCATTTCTTGTACATTTGACGCTTCGCATAGATTTTCTTTCATTTGTTCTTTTGCGTATTCTACTTTACTGCCTATAAAAACTTCTACGCCGATCCAGATCGCGACAGCTATGCCTAAGATAATAAATAAAAATTTGTTGAGTTTGTTTAAGTTTTGATTTAGTTTTTGTATGTTCATTTTTGCTCCTTAAATTTGAGGTGGTATTTTATCGGAAAAAACGAAAAACAAAAATTAAAATTTGGAGTGGAATTTGTTTTATTGAGATCAGAGAAAAATGATAAATTTTAATCGAGCCAAAGATATAGAGAAAAGGAGCGGTAAACCGCCCCTGGGTATTATAAAGCAGCCTTTGCTTTTGAAGCTAGCTCGCTGAAAGCTTTTGCGTCATTCATAGCTAGATCGGCTAAGATTTTTCTATCAAGCTCGATATTTGCTTTTTTAAGTCCCGCGATAAAGCGCGAATAGCTAATGTCGTTTAGGCGGCACGCAGCATTGATGCGCACTATCCACAAGCGGCGGAAGTCGCGTTTCTTGCGGCGTCTGTCGCGGTATGCATAGACCAAACTTCTTTCTAATTGCTCTTTAGCTTTTCTAAAGTGTTTGTGTCTAGCGCTGAAAAAACCTCTAGCTAGTTTTAAAACTTTTTTATGGCGTCTTCTTCTAACTACGCCTGTTTTTACTCTTGCCATATTTATCCTTTACAAATCGGCGCTCACTGAGTGAGTCTTGCCCCAAATTTGGGGGAGTTTGGAATGACTTTTCGTCAAAAACTTAAATTCCGAGCATCGCTTTGACGCTTGCGACGTTTGTGCTGTCTACGTATTGAGGCGAGCGTAAATCTCTCTTGCGGTTGCGAGATTTTTTAGTCAAAATGTGGCTTCTAAAAGCAGAGCCTCTTTTGATCTTGTTTTTGCCCACTTTAAAACGTTTAGCAGCGCCGCGAACTGTCTTCATCTTAGGCATACTAATCCTTTTAAAATTTCTTTTACGCCTTACGCGTAAGAGTGGGATTATACCCAAAATTCCTTTAAGAAATTTAAATTTGATAGAGTTGGCGGCAAAACACAAAACAAATTTACAATACAATCTTGAAAATAGCTTAAATTTTAGATTTAATTAATATTTTTAGTCCTATAATTTCACTTAGATTTATTATCTCAAATCAAGGAGTAACGATGAAGATGAAGTTTCTCGCCTCTGCGGCGGTAATAAGCGCGATGTTTTGCGCAAATGCGCTAGCTTGCACGACTATTTTGGTTGGAGAGGGAGCCTCAGACGACGGCTCGATGCTGGTAGCCAGGAGTGCCGATAGCAAGGCGATAAAGGCACAGGTGTTTTTGATACATCCGAAAAAATCCAATCAAAAAGGCGTCCACAGCTCAAAGGCGCATGATGGGGCGAATGATTTTACATATCCGCTACCAAAAGAGGGCATGAGATACACTACGATAGCAAACTCCCACACCAAGCTTCACGGCGCTGTCGGCTACAATGACGCGGGCGTGGGCATCAGCGGTACCGAGACCATCTACGCTAAAGACGAACTGCTAAAAATCGATCCGTATAACGAAGCTACAGGCATCACGGAGGACGATATTCCCGACGTCTTGCTGCCTCGTATGAAAAGCGCGGCGCAGGGCGTAAAGCTGCTCGGCGAGATCGTGGAAACTACGGGTGCGGGAGAGGGTTTTGGCGTAGTGTTTGTGGATAAAAACGAGCTTTGGTACTTTGAAACCGGCACCGGTCATCACTGGATGGCGGTTAAACTACCAAAAGACGAGTACTTCGTCTCCGCAAACCAAGGCAGACTACAAAACTACAAAGAAAACGATCCAAATTTTATGGGATCGAAAAATTTGATCAAATTTGCCCAAGATAACGGCGCCTACGATCCGGCAAAAGACGGCGAATTTCAGTTTACTAAAGCCTACACCAGAGACGACGATAGAGACGTTACTTATAACTATCCGCGCGTTTGCTGGGTGCAGCAGATGTTTAATCCCGAGCTAAAAGACAAGCAGACCCTTGACGGCGGCAACTATCCGGTATTTTTAAAACCGGCTAAAAAGCTAAGCGTACAGGATCTAAAAAATGCTCTTAGATCTCACTACGACGGCACTGCATACGATAACTACGCGAGCAAAGACGAAAATCAAAAAAATATCTACCGCGCTGTAAGCGTCTTTAGAACCTACGAGTCGCACGTCATGCAGGTGCGCCCGTGGCTACCCCAAGAGATCGGCAGAGTGACCTACGTGGCGCTGGGCATGTCGGAGCTTGGCGTTTATTTGCCGTATTACTATGGCCTCGACAAATTTATCGACGGCTACGACAAGGGCTCGTATAAGGCCGACGACGAGTCCATTTATTGGACATATAGAAAGCTGCAAACCCTCGTGATGATGGACTATGAGAAGTATTCGCCTGTCGTGAAAAAGGCCTACAAGGAGTTTGAGGACGCGCTCGCGGTCAAACAGGCTAAATTTGAAGACGAATACGTAAAACTCTACAAAAAAGACAAAGCCAAAGCAAACAAGCTACTAAACGAATTTTCGACGAATATGATGAAGGAAGCCAAGGCTCTAACGCAAAATTTGACTAACGAAATCTTTACGATGCTAACCGATGACACCGACGCTAAGCTAAAATCGCTAAATAAAGGCAAAAAAGACTAGGCAAATTTAAGGGGCGGGCTGCGGCCTGCCTCAAATTAGCCCGAATTTGATAAAAACTTCTTGATTTATTTTTTAAAAATCTTTATAATACGGCTCAAATTTGACCCCAAAAGGATGAGCTTAATGCCTTGCCCCATGCCTGAGACTCTTTAATCTTAGCAAAAAAACCGCAAACGACTTTAAAAAAACAGCCAAATTTTTAAATAATTTCACGTTTTTAAACATTAATATAAATTTATTTCTATCGCCGCGTCCGATGCATTGCAACTGTATTTTTAAAAACAAAGCGAGGCAATGCTTGAAATTTGGGCGAAATTTGTTTAGTAGAGTTTTTTATAAATTTTATTTTAGTTTGAGAAAAAGCGGTTGCCATCCGCCGTTTCTAAGCCCGCTCTTTTGAGCGACTTTGAATGAGCTTAAAATTTAAAAATAAAAAATCAAAATTTAAAGGAATCAAAATGATAAAAAGTTATGTTACGGGTTTCCCGCGAATCGGAGAAAAAAGAGAGCTAAAACGCGCACTTGAGGGTCTTTGGGCTGGCAAAGAGGGCTTTAGCGAGGAGAATTTGCTAAGCGTCGCTAAAACGCTAAAAAATAGACACTGGCAGTACCAAAAAGACGCCGAAATCTCGGCTATCAGCGTAAATGATTTTTCGTTTTACGATTTGATGCTTGATAACATCGTCGCATTTGGCGCGGTGCCGCCTAGATTTGCAAATTTGAGCGGACGAGAGCAGTATTTTGCCTGCGCGCGCGGTAACAAAACCGGCGTAGCGATGGAGATGACGAAGTGGTTTAACACAAACTACCACTACATCGTGCCTGAGCTTAGCGCCGAGACGTCGTTTAAGCTTGATGCATCAAAAATCCTTGCCGAATACGAAGAGGCAAAGGCTGCGGGCGTAAAAGGCAAGGTAAATTTGATCGGACCTATCACGTTTTTGGCGCTTTCAAAGGCCACGGACGGCAGCTGTCCGTTTAAAAACCTAAACTCTCTAGTCGCCGAATATAAAAAGCTTCTTGAGCTACTTTCGACGCTTGATGACGAAATTTGGGTGCAGTTTGACGAGCCGATTTTCGCGACCGATAAAAACGAAGATATCTTGCTTAGCGTCATTGGCAAAGTATATAACGAGCTAGCCGCAGCCGCAAGCAACGTCAAAATCGTGTTTATGACGTATTTCGAGCACGCGCTAAAAGCGGTTGCCGAGGTAGCAAAAACTAAAATTTACGGCATCGGACTTGATTTCGTTCACGGCAAAAGAAATTTCGAGGCGCTTGAAACTATCAAAAACAGCCACTTAACGCTATTTGCAGGTGTCGTCGACGGACGAAATATCTGGAAAAGCAACATCGACGAAAAGGTAAATTTAGTCCGTGAAATCAGCGAGAAAATCGGCGGCAAAGATTTCTACGTCGGACCTAGCTGCTCGCTACTTCACGTGCCTTATACCCTAAAATACGAAGAAAAACTAAACTCCGAGGTCAAAAGCTGGCTAAGCTTTGCCGTAGAAAAACTAGACGAGATAAAAATCATAACCAAACTAGCCAACGGCGTAGCGCTAAATGCGGCGGAGAGCAAAATTTACGAAGAGAACAAAGCTGCGGTTAAAACCCGCGCGACGTCAAATTTGATCCACTCCTCAAGCGTACAAAACCGCGTGAAAAATCTAGTCAAATTTGAGCGCGAAGATAAATTTGAAGATCGTATCAAAATCCAACGCGAAAGCCTAAACTACGGCATCTTGCCGACTACGACGATAGGTAGTTTCCCACAAACCGTCGAGCTAAGAGTGCTTCGCCAAAACTTCAAAAAAGGCGAGATCGATGCGGCCGCTTATGAAGCCGGCATCAAAAAATATATCGACGACTGCGTCAAATTTCAAGAAGATATCGGACTAGACGTGCTAGTCCACGGCGAGCCTGAGCGTAACGACATGGTCGAGTATTTCGGCGAGCAGATCGAAGGATATGCATTTAGCGAAAACGGCTGGGTTCAAAGCTACGGCAGCCGCTGCGTGAAACCGCCTCTACTTTTCGGCGACGTGAGCCGCCCAAAAGCGATGACCGTCGAGTGGATGAAATACGCCCAAAGTCGCACTAGCCGCATAATGAAGGGCATGCTAACGGGTCCTGTAACGATGCTAAACTGGAGCTTCGTGCGCGACGACCTGCCTCGCAGCGAGGTGGCTAAGCAGCTTGCGCTTTGCATATTTGACGAGATCGCAGACCTGCAAAATGCCGGCATCCGCATCATCCAAGTGGACGAAGCTGCGTTTAAAGAGGGCTATCCGCTACGCGCCGAAAACATTCCTACGTACGAGAAATTTGCGGTTGATTGCTTTAAGCTCTCCGTTAGCTCGGCCGAGCCTAAAACGCAGATCCACACGCATATGTGCTACTCCGAGTTTAACGACATTATTAAGACCATCGAGGCGATGGACGCCGACGTCATCAGCATCGAGACGGCTCGCAGCGGTAACGAACTGCTAAAGATATTTAAATCCGTCGGCTACAAACAAGAAGTCGGCCCCGGCGTCTACGACATCCACAGCCCGCGGGTTCCTAGCACCGATGAGATCGTGCGCCAGATCCGCGCGCTGCTTGAGGTTCTGCCAAAAGAACAGCTCTGGATCAACCCTGACTGCGGCCTAAAAACGCGCAAATGGGAAGAGGTCGAGCCGAGCCTAAAAAATATGGTCGAAGCCGTCAAAATCGTAAGAAATTCATAATTTCGACAGCTTGCGACTCGGATAAATTTGTCGCTTTTGCCGCTTAAATTTGCGGCCGAAGCGGCTTTGTCCGTTAAATTTTGAGCTCAGGTTTAAAACCGGCTCAAATTTGACGCGGGTCAAATTTGTCGGTCGCGGCGAATAATTTATCCTGCGCACGCGCCGCCACGGCATAAATTTGACCGCAAACGGCGCGGTTTTCTACATTTTAAATTTGGAAATTTCATGCTAAAAGAAAAAATTTTAAACAAAGAAAAGGGGCTCGTACTCTACGGACTAACGCCGCCCAAGGCCGAATTTGACGAGGCTAAGCTGCGCGACATCTCGGATCGCTGGACGGGCAGGATAGAGAGCATAAACGCCGACGGGCTCGTACTTTACGAGGTGCAAGACGAGAGCGAACGAAACGATAGCGAGCGGACATTTGAGTTCAGCGGCACGCTAAGTCCCGAAATCTATTACCGCGACTACCTAAACGTCTCGACTCCAAGCATCTTTTACCGCGTGGCTAGCGGCTACGACGAGGGCGCATTTCGCGCGGCGATTGCGGCTCAAAGCTCAAAATTAAACGTACTCGTCGGAGCTACGTCTAGCTCGCAAAAAGTTCGGTTAAATTTGGCTCGCGCGTACGAGATTGCGGGCGAATTTGAAAATTTAGCCGTCGGCGGCGTGTGTATCGCCGAGCGTCATGCCAAAAAGGGTGATGAGGCGCAAAGGATGCGTGAAAAGATCGCGGCTGGGGCGAAGTTTTTCATCTCGCAGGCCATTTTTGACACACAGATGACGCGTAAATTTTTAGAGGACTGCGCCGCCGCGAAAATAACCGAGCCGATATTTCTCACGTTTTCAACAGCGGGCAACCCAAAAACGCTAGAGTTTATCAAATGGCTGGGCGTTAGCGTGCCTAGCGCGGTTGAGGCGCGTCTAAACGCTAGCGAGGACTATCTGGCGCAAAGTTGCGAGATCATCAAGGAAATTTGGCGCGAGCTAAAGAAATTCGGCGACGAAAACGGGCTAAATTTGAGCGCGAACATCGAAAGCGTGATGGCTAAACGCGCCGAGATCGAGGCGAGCCTAGAGCTAGCTCGCGAGTTTAGGCTGCTTTAAGGCAAGCGGTAAATTCGGGCGACAAGAGCGCGAAATTTAGGCGTTAAGGTTGCGCCGCAAAGTAAATTTTACCTTCGCGTAGGTTTGTTTAAATTTATATGCTTTTGTCCAAAATCTTAAATTTCCGTAAGGCGCTAAACTTTGAAAGAGCGAAATTTAAACGAAAAGAGGCGGCAATCTCGAGAAAAAGGAGCATGGATCGTTTAAATTTGCGCTTAAATAAGGGCGGTTAAATGCAAAACAAAACGGCAAGCCGAGCGGCGGAGTTTAAATTTGTAGACAATCGGAACGAAATAAAGCGGCGGACGGATTAAATTTAAGCAAAAAGTGCGAGATAAAAAAGCGGTGTAAATGTAAGTGCGAGTGCGGACCGCGCGGCCTGGATTTAATTGCCGCACCGAAATTTAACCGTACCCGGCGGCTTTGGTTTGCGAGCTAACAAGCCGTAAAATAAGCCACCAAACGCGTAAAGGAGTTAAAACGGAGACTTTATTTACCTTTATTTTTGTCGGCGCCATAGCCGTGCTTTTTGCGCTTCCTGCTGCTTCTAATCTTTTTGCGGCCTTAGGCGAAAAACCCGCCCAAAATTTAAGCAAGAACGCTCAAAACTCAGCCCAAAGCGAGCTTTCGCCAGAGCTAAAAGAGCTAGAAAACGAGCGCGTAAATTTAGTAGCAGCCGTTAAAAAAGCAACCCTTATCGCCCTTGCGGTGGGCGTTTGCGTAGGCGCATCTGCGGCGTATTTTTTAGACGCGATTTTCGGCGTGACGCTGGGCGCGATCTCATATGCTGCGACGACTGGCCTTTTGACTGCGTCTAAAAGGCGAGAATTTAGGGCAAATTTTAAACGTCAAATCATAGAAAATATCGTAAAAAAGCACGGCCTTAGCTACGATAAAGACCGCGGGCTGGGGCTTGATGATTTTTTTACGATTTACGATTGCAGGGTCGATGAGTGGAGCAGTGAGGATCTCGTTGAGGGCGATATAGATGGCGTTAGCGTCAAATTTAGCGACTTTTACGCCGCCAAAAAGGTGAAAAAGAAAAATAGCACCGAGACGGTCGTGCAGTTTCAAGGCGTGCTTTTTAAGGCGGATTTTAATAAAAAGCTAAGCTCCATAACGCAAATCGCGCACGTAAATTCGCGAAATTTAGCCATCTACGGGCAGAAGGCAAATATGGACGACGCGAGATTTGAGGAGATCTTTGACGTCTATACGACCGATCAGATCGGCGCTAGATACGCGCTTAGCCCGGCGCTGATGGAAAATTTTACTCTGCTTTGCCTCAGGCTAGGTGCGCCCGTAAACGCCGTTTTTAAGGATAATCAAATCTTTATCGCCGTAGAGACCTGGCGCGACGACTTTGAGCCAGATATCCGAAAATCACTAATAAACAACGAAACCATAGCGCTTTACGAGAGCGAGATAGCAAGCTTTACCCAGATAGTAAAAGAGTTAAATTTAAACCGCAAAATTTGGTAATTTTGAAATTTGGACGGCTTTGTGGGTCGCAGCTCAAATTTGAATGCAATGATAAAATTTTACGTAAATTTAATCACGATATAGCGTAAATATTTTCTAAACATTAAAGCATTTTTGTAGTATAATCGCCTTACAAATCCAGACAAAGGAGTCGTCATGAAAAAGTTGATTTTAGCGATCTTTTTGGCGTGTTTGGCGTTGTCTTCGGCACAAGGCGGCCAAGAGTACGGCGATGGATTGAGAGCCGTATCCAGAGGAGAGTGGGCTAACGCGGTGCAGTATTTCACGGCAGCTTGTTATAACTATAACGATAACGAAGCAGGCTCTTGCAAAGAGCTTGGCGTGATATATGAGTACGGCAAGGGCGGTGCGGGTCCTCAGAGAGTGAAAAAAAATGACGCTCTCTCAAAGCAAGCTTACGCGCAATGCTGCAAAAAGAGCGGTGGCCTCATGAGAGAGTGCTGCAAAAAGGTCGGCAAATAATCGCGGCTCGTTCTGGGCACTAGCTTTAAGTATGCGGCCGCTTGTAAAGGCCAAATTTGACTTATCAAGCGGTTCGCATACAAAAATTATTGTTTTATTGATTCTGGCTTAAATTTATCAAATTTTACTTCTTTGGTGTTGTAGTGCAGGTCTATTTTCATGAGGCTATAAATTTGTGTTCGAGCGACATTTTCTAAATTTGCTGAGCTTGTTTTGGATTTTATTCGGTTAAATTTTGTTCGGCGGCTTGAAGGACTTTTTCTAGCTTTTTGTTATTTTTACCGTCTTTTTCGAGATATAGTCGCTGTTGTTCTTTTAGAGCTTTAAAAATTTGCACTCGCTCTTCGCCGCTCGTTATTTCAAGCAGCGCTTGCGCCCAGTTAGCAGGGTAGCCAAAGCCGTATTCGCCTATGCCAACAAGAGTTTTTTGCATTCGCTTGGCGTCATAGTTTAGATTGTGAATGGGGTAGGTCGGGATGATTTTTAGCGTTTCTCGCTCCGCTATTTCGCAGGAGATCAGTTCTTTTGCTAGCTCGATACGTATTTTTAAAATTTCTTTGATCTGATTGTTTGTGTAGCGATTTGACTTGCTTGAATTTCCTTTTTGCATGATTATAAAATGCCTTAAAATTTAAAAACCGAGATCCAAAAGCAGATATTTGTCGTCAAATTTTGCTTTGCGTTTTGTCTGTTTTTATGATCTTGTCGGTTTGTGTAATTTTTATACCGCTTATTTCTCGCAGTCCTTTGCGGTTAGCTTTACTTTACTAAAAAGCGTGCCGTTTGGTATACGGTAGTTCATTACGATACTTTTTGCTTTTTGTAGCACCATAAGGGTATTTTGATCAGAGCAAAAATCCTCCATCAAAAGCTCTTTCATGGTAGACGTAAATTCTTTTTTATATTCGTCCGCAATAGCTTCCCAGTCTATGTTTTGCGAGTTTTTAAAGACGTATTCGTAGGTAATTATATCGTCTTTGCAACTTACTTCAGTAGCCTTTATGTTTTCGTCTTCTATTTGATTTAGCGCTGATTTGGCACCGATGGTTGCTAGTCTCAGATACGGACTGCACTCCGCGCCAGCCAGAGCTAGTGCAAGAGCGCAAACGAGTATAATTTTTCTCATCTTTTTGGCGTTACCAGCATATTGACATAGCGGCCTTCCAGCAGCGGCTCTTTATCGCGGTCAGAGACGTCTTTTACCATCTCCCAGACTTTTTGCAGCATCGCGACGCCCGCTTCAGGGTTGCTCATCTCGCGACCTTTTAGAAATACGCGAAATTTGACGTGTTTGCCGTCCTCTAGAAACTCAAGAGCGTGCTTGACTTTGTAGTTGATGTCGTTTTGAGCGATTTTGACGGAGAGTTTGATCTCTTTGACTTCGATAGTTTTTTGCTTTTTTTTGGCCTCTTTTTGCTTTTTTTCCTGCTGGTAGCGGAATTTGCCGTAGTCCATTATTTTGCAAACGGGAGGTTTAGCGTCAGGCGCGATTAGCACTAGATCAAGCCCCATTTTCTCGGCGATTTTCAAGGCCTCTACTCTTGGGATGACGCCGTATGCGGTGCCGTCGTCCCCCACGCATCTTACTTCGCTCGCTCTGATATCTTCGTTGAGCAACACTTCGTTTTCTTTAGCCAATTAGTTTTTTCCTTTAAGTTGAAATTTGTTGATTATATCCAAAAATATTGTGTTTTTATTGTATTTTTCGTAGAAATTTATTGCGTCGTGACAATTTTTGCAGATTTTGGTAAAAGCCAGGCTTAGCATAAAGCCGCGCCTAGCTCAAATTTAGCGGATTTTCGCTGCGGTTTCAAAAACTTACCTCGGCGAGTTTTGATTTTAGAAGCCCTACGAATTCGTCCAGCTTCATATCTTTTTGTTCTCTAGTCGTGCGGTCGCGCAAGGCGATGGCGCTATTTGCCACTTCGTTGTCGCCCAGCACCGCGATCATCGGCACGCGTTGTTTTTCAGCGGTGCGGATGCGTTTGTTTAGACTCTCGTTTTTGCTCGCGATTTCGCTATCTACGCCGATTTTGCGAAGCTCTTTGGCGACAAATTTAGCGTAGTCTAGATGCGCGTCGCTAATCGGCACGATGACTACTTGCGTCGGAGCGACGAAAAACGGCAGCTCGCCGCCCGTGTGCTCGATTAAGATGCCGATAAATCGCTCGAAGCTTCCCAGTAGCGCGCGGTGTAGCATGACGGGTTGCCGGCGTTCGTTATTTGCGTCGATGTAGCCCAGATCAAAGCGCTCAGGCAGGTTAAAATCGACCTGGATCGTGCCGCACTGCCATTTTCGTTTTAGCGCGTCGGTGATTTTGATGTCGATTTTTGGGCCGTAGAATGCGCCGCCGCCCTCGTCGATGCCGTATTTAAAGCCGTTTTCATCAAGCGCTTCTTTTAGCGCTTTGGTCGCAGTTTCCCAAATTTCGTCCCCGCCGATAGCTTTTGCAGGCTTGGTCGAAATTTCCATCTCGTAATGAAAGCCGAAATTTTCCATTATTTTGCCGGCAAATTTTAAAATTTCTAGGATATTTTCTTTGATTTGGCTTGGCATACAAAAGATGTGCGAGTCGTCCTGGGCAAATTCGCGCACCCTAAAAAGTCCGTGCAAAACGCCGCTTTTTTCGTGGCGATGCACGACGCCGTATTCGAAAAATTTAAGCGGCAAATCGCGGTATGAGCGGATGTCTGACTGATAGACCTTGATGTGGCCGACGCAGTTCATCGGTTTTATACCGTATTCGGCCTCGTCGATTGTCGTAAAGTACATATTTTCTTTATAGTTTGCGTAGTGGCCGCTCTTTTTCCACACGTCGGCTTTTAGTAGCTCTGGGCCTCTAACCGGCTCGTAGCCTCGGTCGCGGTGGGCTTTGTATAAAATTTGCTCTAACTTCGAGCGCAAGCGTCCGCCGTTTGGTAGCCAGATCGGTAGGCCGCCGCCGACCTCTTCGTCGAAGGTAAACAGCTTCATCTCGACGCCAAGCTTTCTGTGGTCGCGTTTTTTAGCCTCTTCGATGATGCGGATATGCTCTTTTAGGCTCTCTTTATCGGCAAACGCCGTGCCGTAGATGCGGTTTATCATCTCTCGCGTTTCGTCGCCGCCAAGATACGCACCGGCTACGCGGGTTAGTTTAAAAAATCTTAAAAATTTGGTATTTGGCAGGTGCGGTCCGCGGCACAAATCCTCGAAATTTCCTTGCTTGTAGCTGCTGACTTCGCCTTCTGGGATGCGTTTTAGTACCTCTTGTTTTAGCTCATCGTCTTTAAATTTATCGCTCATAAAGGCTTTTGTGGAGCTTGCTTTTACGATGTCAAGCTTTGCTTCAGCGAGCTCTTTCATCTTTGCTTCTATCGCCGCTAGATCTTCGTCGCTAAGCTTGCTGTTGGCCTCATCGACCTTAAAATCATAATAAAATCCGTCCTCGACGTTTGGTCCGACGAAAAATTTGGCCTGCGGATAAAGCTCTTTGATAGCCTGCGCCATGAGGTGCGCACAGGAGTGTCTGATGACGTTTAGCGCGTCGGGGGAGTTGTCAAAATAAATCGGCTCTGCGGCGTTTTCTCGCCCGTTGATACTCTGAGTATCGACTATGTTTCCATCCAGTTTGTATGCGATGATATCGCTCATTTTACGTCCTTTTTATCAAAACATCTTTCTTACGCTGAAAGAATTGGGCTTGATTTTAGCTAAAATGTTTTTAAGCTTTACTTAATATTTTATTTGCTTCGGGTTTAAACGGCGGTCAAATTTGAGTTTTGAATATAATAGAATATATTGATTAAATTTTAAGCATTGTTAAATCGGTAATATTCTCAATATAATTTATTATATTTTAAGAAAACTAACGCTAATATTTCATCGAATGAATCATGCATTTATCTCGTCTTTGCATTGTTTTGATTCATTTTTCTCCCAAATTGCGCAAAGGAGTGGTTGCCTTTGCGCTCTAACCTTTAAATTTTACTTCCCAAAACCCGCACAAATTTGGCGCTAACGAGTTAAATTTTAGAAAATAAATACATTTTGGCTTTAGTTTGCAAATTTGACGTATTGGATTTACGATACGAATTAAGTAAAATTTGATGAAATTTGAATCAAAAGAAGAGAAATGGTGGCCCCGAATGGACTCGAACCATCGACCACTACCATGTCAAGGTAGTGCTCTACCAACTGAGCTACGGGACCGAACTACGAATAAATTAAAAATGCGAATTTATCTAAAATTACATTGAAGTTTGCTTAAATTTGAGATTTTGAGGTTTTGAAATGAAATTCGGCTAAAAAACCCGTTTTAAAATTTAAGGCAAATAAATATAAGTTACATAAGAATTATATTTTAAATAAAAATAATCAAAAAAATTAAAATAATTTTCCTAAGAAATTTAGGAAAAGTCATAAAATGTTTCAAATTTTCCCTAAATTTAGGGATTTATGAAATAGAACAAATTTTTAATAAAACTCACAGCAAACTCACGATATTATAATTATAATGCCGTTATGATATTTCATCCAAAGGAGAATGTATGCAAGAGCAAATGTCAAGACGCGATTTGTTAAAGCTAGGTATGGCGGGCGCGGGTGCGCTAGCACTTGGTGCCGTAAATGCGCAAGCAAGCGCGTTAAACGCAAAAGACGTCAAATTTGACGAAGAGTGGGACGTGATCATCATCGGCTCGGGCTTTGCGGGGCTTGCGGCGGGCTTAAAAGCGGCGCAAAAAGGCAGCAAGGTACTAATCCTGGAAAAAATGGGTCGCATCGGCGGCAACTCCGTAATCAACGGCGGCGGTATGGCGGTCGCAAACAACCCGGTGCAAGCAAAAACTAATATCAAAGACAGCAAAGAGCTATTTATCGCAGACTGTCTAAAAGCCGGTCTTGGTATCAACCACACCGAGCTTTTGGAGACATTAGTCGATCGCGGCATGGACGCGTATAATTTCCTTCTTGAAAATGGCGTTCAGTTTAAAGAGCACTGCGCGCACTTCGGCGGTCACACCGTAGCTCGCTCGCTGCTAACTACAAACGATAGCGGCTCTGGCTACATCCAGCCGATGCTCGAGAAATTTGAAGCGCTAAAAGACAAAGGCTGCGAGCTTCGCCGCCGCGCCAAATTTGACGACTTCGTGCTAGACGACAGCGGCCGCGTCGTGGGCGTAACGATCAGAGAAGAGTATAGATTCGACGATAAGCTTTACAGCGACGACCTAGAAAACACGAGCGGTACGAAAAAAACGTTAAAAGCAAATAAGGGCGTCGTTTTAGCAGCTGGCGGATTTTGCCGCGATAAGGCGTTTAGAAAGCTTCAAGACCCGAGGATTCCGGATGACGTCGATAGCACGAACCACCCGGGAGCGACTGCTGGCGCGCTGCTAAAAGCCTTTGAGATCGGCGCGTATCCGGTGCAAGTCGACTGGATACAGTTTGGTCCGTGGGCGAGCCCGGACGAAAAAGGCTTCGGCACGGCTCCAATCCTAACTCAGCAGGGCACCTTTAAATACGGCATCGCGGTCGATATCCGTACCGGCAAGCGCTTTATGAACGAGCTAGCCGACCGCAAAACACGCGCGGACGCCGAGTTTAAAATTTTACGCGAAAAACCGGGCGCATATCCGATAACCTTCGCTGACACCAAAATGGCGTTTAAAGACCTAAGCGAAGAGATCATCCAAAAAGGCATGGGTAGCGGCAAATTAGTTGGCGAGTGCGCTACGCTGGATGACATCGCTAAAAAGTACGGCGTGCCTGCAGACGCGCTAAAAGAAACCGTCAAGAAATATAACGAAGGCGTCAAAGCTAAAAAGGACGAATTTGGCAAACAAGAAAGCGCGCTAAGCGAGATCAACGAGGCAGGACCGTTCTACGTCATCCGCCTATCGCCGAAGCCTCACCACACCATGGGCGGCCTAAAGATCAACGCCAAAGCCGAGGTCATCTCAAGCAAGACCAATAAGCCGATCCCTGGCCTATATGCGGCAGGCGAGATCACCGGCGGTACGCACGGCGCGAGCAGGCTTGGTACGGTTGCGATAACCGATTGTATAGTGTTTGGGATGATTGCTGGAGAAAATCTGGCTTAAATTTGCGGCGTCTTTCGGACGCTTTTTGCGGATTTTGTTAAAATTTGACTCGATAGGCTACATGCCTTATCTTCGTCAAATTTAACTTCAAAACCCCAAAAATCGCCTCGAAATACTTGCAAATTTTATTTAGTGTCGCAGGCTAAATTCGGCTTGCGATATTTCGTTAAATCTGATGGCAAATTTGATGTGTGGTAGCGCCAAATTTAAATCTGCACGTAGTGCAGCAACCTCTCACATCGTAGGGGTTGGGGGATCGTTAAGGGGGAAGGGAGCGACTTCGTAATTCAAGCC
>CALCKS010000228.1 GCA_937965895.1 uncultured Campylobacter sp. | reverse complement strand
TAACAGTATCATAGGCGCCGTTGCCGTATTGTCCAGCGTGCTGCCGTTTATGAGCGTTTGCGCCACTTAAATTTTTAAATGCGCCGATTTGCACCATAAAAATACCGCCAACGAAAGTTTGTTGATGCTGCGGTTGCGTTTTAGTCTGAGTACTCGGTTTTTGCGAGCTAGATTGTTTTGAGCTAGGCTGAGAGGATGCTACAACAGCTCCGCCGACGTTGCCGTTAAAGCCAACAACCTCTAGTAAAACGGGGGCCGTGCCGGCGTTAAATACATCAAGCTTAACCGCGCCGGTTTTTGACAAATCTATCACGCGACCTGCCACGAAAGGGCCTCGGTCGTTTATACGCACGATGATGTTTTTACCGTTTTTTATATTCGTCACGCGCACCATAGTGTTCATCGGCAGAGTCTTATGCGCCGCCGTCATAGCATGCATATCGTAAGTCTCACCGTTTGACGTCTTTTTACCGTGAAAATCCGGACCGTACCAGCTGGCTATACCGCTAGCCCTATCACCGACCTTGACTACGGTCGGATAATAGGTTTTTCCGTTTATGGTATACGGGCGCATGGTTGCTTCATGTACACCTTTTGAACTGTTTATTTTGCCGCTCTTTTTTGAGCCGCCGCTAGCGGTAATCCCGCCGGAAGGCGAGGTCAAGAACGAACAGCCGCTCATAAAAAATACAAAAAATAGACTAAAAAATATAAATTTAGCCCTACTCGGTTGCGGCAAGTTTGGCTCCAATCGAGCTGTTTGAGCTCATAAGAGTATTGGCTTCTTTTAAATCCTCAAGCGCTACGTCAAATTTCTGTGAAACTTCTCCGAGCGTATCGCCGCTTTTTACCATATACTCGGCTAGATAGTTTACGTTTTGCTCACTTGGGATAACTAGCTTTTGACTAGGCTTGATCTCGTTTGAAGCAAGTCCGTTGTACTCTTTTATGATTTTATGATTTACGCCGGTTTTTTCCGCTATAGTTAGTAGCGTATCGTTCTCTTTGGCAGTATAAATTTCAAATTTTCTATTTTGCGCTACTTCGAAATTGTCGCTAAACATTTTCTTTTTGTTTAATGGAATATAAAGATAATAAGGTTTTTCCGTAGGTGGAGTATAGACGAATTTTAGATGCATATTGTACTCTTTCATCTTTTTTAGACTAAGACCTATGCTGTCTCCTACCTCCATTAGCGTTGTACCGCCGGGGACATCTATCTTTGATAGTTCTATGCCTTTCGTTCCACTTAAGGCCTGCGTTTTAGCCAGCAAATTTTCCTGCTCTTTTGCTATATGCGCAATGACTAAAATTTTCTTGACGAAATTTTTAGTTTCTTTTGGAATATAGCTTTTTTTATCGTCTAGCAATGTTGCCAGATCGGTAGTTCCGGCTTTTTTAATACCTTCCCTTAATCTAGTGTCGCCGCAATTGTAAGCCATCATTGCAAGATACCACTTGCCAAAGTCGTTTTTTAGACTCTGTAGGTATTTTGTAGCTGCAACGGTAGCCGCCATCGGGTCTTTTCGCTCGTCGGTATATTTATCGACTCTAAGACCATAAAGTTTTGCCGTAGACTCCATAAACTGCCAAATTCCGATGGCTTTTTTGCTAGAAACTATGTGATTTGAAAAACCGGACTCCGTCATAGCAAGATATAAAAACGACTCTGGTATACCTGAGTCTTTTATAATCTTTTGAAGCATAGGGATATGTTTATAGCCGCCTTTGACGGTATCTATAAACTCTTTTCTTTTACTATCTTTAATGGAATTTTTTATAGAAGCGTAGTGAGAGCTTTGTAAAAATTTAGCATCTATGTCAAATTCTTTTAATATCATCTTTTGGGTTTGCTCTGCGTCGCTACTAGCCGCGGTCGCAAAAAGCCACCCCGTACATGCTAGACACAGCATTATTACTCTAAAGATTTTCATTTTTCTCCTTGATTACGTGTTAAATTTCGTAAAGATTTTCTTTGCATTTTTTGTTGTTATTTCCATTACCTCTTCTTCTTTTAAATTTAAAATCTCAGCCATCTTCGTCGCAACTAATCGCGTAAATGCAGGCTCGTTTCTGCGCCCCCTAAAAGGCTCAGGCGTTAGATACGGCGCATCTGTTTCAAGTAGTAGCCTATCTCGCGGAATTTGGGGCAAAATTTGAACCAAATTCCTTGCGTTCTTAAATGTCAAAACTCCGCCGATACCAAAGTAAAATTTGCCCAATTTAGCAAGTTCTAAAAGCAATGGCGAAGCATTATAACAGTGCAAAACCGCTCCGACTAACTTACTTGCATACTCTTTTAAGATATTAAAACTATCTTCGTTTGCATCTCTAATATGCAAAATAACGGGCAAATTTAACTCTACGGACATATCAAGCTGTGCTCTAAATACGCGCTTTTGTTCGGCTTTTTCCGCTTCTTTTTCGTTCTCATCCTTGGGCAAGCGGAAATAATCAAGCCCACACTCACCCACGGCTATACACTTTTCGTCTCGCGCAAATTTACGCAGCGCCTCTTCGTCAAATCCCGCTTTCTCATACGGATGAACTCCGACGGCAAAAAATACATTTTCAAATTCGCGGGTTATTTTAGCCGCTTTTGGTAAATCATTAATATCAGCACCCGGTATTAGCACTCCGTCAACGCCGTTTTCTCGGGCATTTGCGATAACTTTTACCAGATCGTTATCAAAGCTTTCATCGTCCAAATGACAGTGAGTGTCTATTATCATCAGGCTATTTCTACCCTATTTCGACCGTTTTGCTTAGCTCTATAAAGAGCCTCGTCAGCAAGCTCCAAAATCTCGTCGACGTTATAATCGCTTTTACCGAAAGTAACGCCTATGGAGACCAAAATTTTAACCGGTTCGTTTTTAATATTTATCGGATTGGCTGCTATTGCAGCTCTTAATCCGACGAAAAATTTAACCGCGTCTTCTTGCGATACGTTTTTTAATAAAACGCAAAATTCTCCGCCGCCGAATCTGGCCGCTATATCGCTACTTTTGGTGTCGTCAATTAATTTTTTAGCCAGTAGTTTCAAAATTTTATCGCCGCTATCTTGTCCGTATTTATCGTTGATATTTTTAAGCCCGTCTACGTCGATCACAGCTACGGCGTAAGGCATAGGATTTTCTTCCAAACTAGCTAAATATTCTTGCATACCGTCGTAAAAATACCTTCTATTAAATAATCCTGTTAGAAAATCTTTATTGGCGAAATTTGCGATTTTATTGATATTTTCCATATTTTCTATAGTATTATTTACGCGGCAAATAAGCTCTTCTTTTAAAAACGGCTTAGCGATAAAATCATTAGCTCCGTTTTTTAAAAATACCGCACCGCTAACGTTTTCGTTTGCGCTAGTCATCATTATAACGCCTAGTTCGTTTTTATCTTTTTGTTCCCTTAGCTCTTTTAAAACTGCCAAACCGTCTTTTACCGGCATGCTGTAATCGCAAACCACGAGTTTTATATCGGGATTATCGGCAAAATAATTCATCGCCTCTTCACCGTGAGCCGCCGTAAATACTTGAAACTGTAAATTTTGCAATATTTTTTTTACGTCATTTCTAGTCTGCATTACGTCTTCTACTACCATGACCTTATACTGCTTGTTGTTTTTTAGCCTATCTATCATATGAAATATATAATTTACGTCACTCATATTTCCCTTATAGACGTAGTCCACGATGTCCTTGTCCATAAAAGTTTCTCTAGTCTTATCGTCCATACTACCCGTTAAAACTATAATCGGTAAGCCCTTAGACGCTACGAAATCGACCACTTCGCCATTTGGAGCATCGGGTAAATTTAAATCGAGCAAAGTTATAAAATAATCCTTAGCCTTCGTAAGAAACGCCTGAGCTTCGGCTAAGCTGTGAGCGATGTCCACTTGCATTTCGGTATTATCTTCCATCTTTTTAGCGATTAGCTTTGCTAAGGCTTTGTTATCTTCTACTATCAAAATTTTACTTTTTTCCATAAATACCCATCTAAAAATTTTCGAGAATATACCATTACTTTTCTTTTTTCAACCTAAATTTTAAGCCAAACTTAAACAACCAAAAGCTGGCGAGCAAAATTTATCGCCTCCTCGGTGATGCGTTCACCGCTTATCATACGGGCCAGCTCGCTTACGCGCTCATCGCCTTTTAGCTCCCTTACGATCGAAGTTTCGCCGCGTTTTTCTACTAGAAAATGCGAATCGGCCTTAGAGCTTAGCTGCGGCTGATGCGAGATAGCAAAAATTTGATAAAATTCGGCCAAATTTAGCAGCACGTTTGCGATACTCATCGCCTCTTTTCCGCTTAGATTCGCGTCTATTTCATCTAGGATTATGACGCCCTCGCCGCCTCCGGTGATCTTGCTTTCGCTCGCGATAAAAGCTAGTCTTAAGCGGTTTAGCTCGCCCGAGCTTAGATTTTTTAGCGCCGTCTCGTTTAGGCTCAAATTTACCTCGTCCCTGCCGGTGGCGTCTAAGGTTTTGCTATTTATCTTTAATGAAATCTCGCTCATATAAAGCTCTTTTAGAAACGAATTTATGAGCGACTCAAGCTCTTTTAAATTTGCCGCGCGAGCTTGGCTGATTTTATCGGCCAGCGCGTTTACCGCGGTTTCGTTTTGTTTAAATTTACGCTCCAGCTCGCTCTTTTCAAAGCTTATATTTTCGTATCTGGCAAGCTCGGCTTTGCGCGTTTTTAGCGTCTGCAAAGCCTCCTCCTCGCCGCCGTAGCGACGCACGAGTGAGTTTATCGCCTCAATGCGGTCTAGCACGCCCTCGATATCCACGTCTTCTAGCTCGTCCATGTTTAAATTTTCGCGCGCTATTCGCAGCTCGTTCATCGCCTCTTCAAAAAAGCCGCTATCGACGTCGCTGATGTTTAGCGCGTCTACTACGGATTGCTCGAAATTAAAAATTTGCTCCGCCCTATTCCACGCTTCTAAAATTTTATCCTTTTTGCTTAGACGCTTTTTTAACTCCATCAGCTCGTCAAATTCGCCGATTTTCGGGCTCACGCTTTCTATTTTATTGATTTCAAAGGAGGCAAATTCTTTTAGCTCCTCCACTCTTTTTTCTTCGTCGATTATTTTTTTCAGCTCGCGCGAAATTTGGCTAAATTCGTCAAATTTGAGCCTAAATTCGCTCAAAATTTCGTTAAATTTAGCGTCTTTTTTCGCTTGCAAAGCATCTAGCAAATTTAAAAATCTCTCGTTTTCAAATTCGTTTATTTCCTTTGCGGATAGGTATTTTACATGCTCTTTGGCGATGCTGGCTAGATTTTTTTTAGAAACGGCTTGCGAGTTTATAAAGTAGCGCGTCGTTTTGTCGCGAAATAGCTTAAAAGTATTTATCTCCTCGCTCTCAAGGCCAAATTCCTCAAGGTCAAATTTATGCGAGACGTCGGCCTCGATGAGCTTTGCTTCGCTATCTTTTAGCCCTAAAACAGCCATTATCGAGCCCATCAGGACTGATTTGCCAGCACCGCTCACGCCCGTAAAGACGCTAAGTCCGCGCCCGAAATTTAACTCGACGTTTTCAAAACTCAAATTTTGCTTTATCAAAATCCGCTCAATCATTATAACCCCAATGCAGCTTTTCTTTTAAAATTTGAAAATAATCTCTCCCGACGTGGCGGATTAGCCGCGCCGTGCTGGCGCTTAGCGTCATGCTCACGCTCTCAAGCTCGCCCATTTTGTACCGCTCCTGTCCGTCGATAACCAGCACCGCCGCGCTTGCGGTTTTAAATTTGATCTCAAATCCGCGCGGAAGCACGACTGGGCGCTGCGTGAGCGAGTGCGAGCAAACGGGCGTAACCAAAAACACCTCGCTCAAAGGGTAGGTTATCGCCCCGCCCGCGCTCATGTTATATCCGGTTGATCCAACGGGCGTAGAGACGATGACGCCGTCGCCAAAATACGCGTTAAAATATTTTTCGTTCCAAAAGGCCTCCACGTGCGTCATGGAGCCTACCTTTTCGCCCACGATCACCGCGTCGTTAAATGCGATTTTGCGTAAAATTTCGCCGCTTTTTTTGTGCAAAAAAACATCAAGCATAAAAGGAGTCTCGACCTCAAATTTGCCCTCGAAAAACTCGGCGAAAAATTTCTCGCATTCATTCATCGTGATATCTGTTAAAAACCCTAGCCTACCCGCGTGTATGCCAAGCACGAAGGGCGAAATCTCGGCCGCGTTTCTGCAAAGCGAGATGATCGTGCCGTCGCCTCCTAGCGAAATCAAAAAATCGCACTCCGTAGCCAGCTCGCGTACCTCAAATCCTTGCAAATTCGAGCCCTCTTTTAAATTTAAATGTTTAGCGAGCGCGTTTTCAAACAAAATTTGAACGCCGTACCTAGCTAAAATCTCGCGCAAGGTTCGCGCGTTTTTAACTAAATTTGCATTGATTTTTGCGACTAGGCCGACTTTTTTTACCTTAGCCGGAAGTAAAAAATTCTCTTTTTTCATAGAACGGATTTTATCACATTTTGTTTTAAAAAAGCTGGGAGCAAGCAAATTTCTAGTATAATGGGCGCGTTAAAAACAGCAAAAGGAGTGAAAATGCGTAGCCATTACTGCACTGATTTAAGCAGTGCCGACATAGGCAAAGAAGTTACGCTTTGCGGCTGGGTAAATACCTACCGCGACCACGGCGGCGTTATATTTTTAGACCTGCGCGATCGCACGGGACTGATCCAGATCGTCTGCGATCCGGCAGATAGCAAGAGCTCTCACGAGGCCGCGTCGCACGTTCGCGACGAGTACGTCCTAAGGATCAAAGGCAAGGTCCGCGCTCGCGGCGAAGGACTGGTAAATCCGCGTCTAAAAACGGGCGAGATCGAAGTAATCGCTAGCGAAGTGATCGTCGAAAACCCGAGCGAGGCGCTACCTTTCGTCATCGGCGACGAGAGCGTAAACGAGGACATCAGACTAAAATATAGATTTTTGGACCTTAGAAACGAAAAACTTCAAAATATCTTTAAAATGCGCTCAAAAGCGGCGATCGCAGCTAGAAACAGCCTAGATAAAATGGGCTTTATCGAGTTTGAAACGCCGATTTTAACCCGCGCGACGCCGGAGGGCGCCAGAGACTATCTAGTGCCTAGCCGCGTATATCCGGGCCAGTTTTACGCCCTGCCGCAAAGCCCGCAGCTTTTTAAACAGCTTTTGATGTGTTCCGGATTTGATAAATATTTCCAGATCGCAAAATGCTTCCGCGACGAGGACTTGCGCGCAGATAGACAGCCGGAATTTACACAGATAGATATCGAGATGAGCTTCATCGAGCAAGAAGATATCCTAAATATGGCTGAAAATATGCTAAAAGACGTATTTGCCGCCTGCGGATACGATATACAAATCCCTTTCCGCCGCATGAGCTACAAAGAGGCCACCGAGAGCTACGGCAGCGATAAGCCCGATCTGCGCTACGATCTAAAGATGATCGACGTTATCGACATTTTCGTGCGCTCTAGCAATGAAATCTTTAGCAAGATCGCGAGTGAGCCTAAGAAAAATCGCGTCAAAGCGCTAAAAGTGCCAAACGGCGACAACATCTTTAGCAAGCGCGAGATGAACCGTTTTGAGGAATTTGTCCGCAAATTCGGCGCTCAAGGCCTTGGCTACTTCCAGATGAAAGAGGACGGGCTAAAAGGACCGCTTTGCAAATTTTTCGAGCAAAGCGACCTCGACGAGATCGTAGAGCGCTGCGAGCTAAAAGTCGGCGACGTCGTATTTTTCGGCGCCGGCAAGAAAAAAGTCGTACTTGACTACATGGGACGATTTAGGATTTTCCTCGCCGAGCAAATGGGCATCATCGACCAAAACAAAATGGAGTTTTTATGGGTGCTTGACTTCCCGATGTTTGAGCAAAATGACGACGGCAGCTACTCAGCTATGCACCATCCGTTTACCATGCCTAAAAACATCGACGAGCCCGATCTCGAGGACATCCTCTCGGTAGCTCACGACGTCGTGCTTAACGGCTATGAACTTGGCGGCGGTAGCGTGAGGATCCATAAAAACGACGTTCAGCAAAAGGTATTTAAACTGCTTGGTATCGACGAAGCCGAGCAACGCGAGAAATTTGGCTTCTTGCTCGACGCATTAAGCTTCGGCGCGCCTCCGCACGGCGGTATCGCGATCGGCTTTGACAGGCTAAATATGCTAGTAAATAAAACCAGCTCGATCCGCGACGTCATCGCCTTCCCTAAAACCCAGCGCGCCCAGTGCCCGTTAACCAAGGCACCTAGCGAAGCTAGCGCGGAGCAGTTGAGGGAGCTAGGGCTAAGGCTGCGAGAAAAAGAAAAATAAGTGTAGAAGCGTCGTCTCGCCGCGCTATACGTCGTTGGTTTTAAAATTTTACGCTCCGCAGGCTACATGCCTAGCGTACGCTTAAATTTTAAAACCGCCTAGTCTAGCTTGGCGATACTTCCACTACAAAATTTATTGAATTTTATTTTTTATTTTAAAGAAAAGGCGAAGTATCTTGCGATGAATTTAAATGTTGCGAAGAAATTTTCGACCGAAGATAGAACATATAGTTCA
>CALCKS010000227.1 GCA_937965895.1 uncultured Campylobacter sp. | reverse complement strand
TGATCGCGACGATAGGCGAAAAGCTAAGCGCGAGCTCGCCCTTTTTCTTAAAGATAAGCTCGGCGTTAAAAAACAGCTCCTCTTCGCTCATGCCTTCGCCGCTATAGCGCACGAACGCGGCAAATTCGTCAAATCTTTCCGCACCAAGCTGCGCCGCGCGTTTTAAAATTTTTATCTCGTCTTCTGATTTTACTATGCGCGAAATTTGCGAAAAATTCGCCCGCGCCTTAAATCTTATCCCAAGCCCTTTGCTTAGGGCTTCCCACTCTCCCGCGCTAAAATCGTACGGGTTATAGCTAAGCTCACGAACGCCCGCCTTTCGCAAAAACAGTCGCGCGTCTTTTATCAAATTTCGCTCGACCTCGATCACTTCGGTACCTTTGCAAAGCTCGCGCGCCTCGATGCTATAACGCGCGTCGGTGAGGAAAAATTTGCGCCCCGCGAGACTTAAAAATATCGCGTTGTCGCAGCTGTATCCGCACTCGTAGTAAACGGCGTTTTCGTCCTTTAGGATAAAATTTTTCAACTTCGTCCTATCTTACTCCGCTTTTTCTCTAGCGGCCCTTAGAGCTTTTATCTGCTCGAAAATTTGTAAAATCGCGATCATAGCTAGGTGATAGCCCACAGGTCCAAAGCCCACGATCTGTCCCGCAGTCACCGGCGCTATGAGGCTTTTTTGGCGGAATTCTTCGCGGCGGTGGATGTTGCTGATATGCACCTCGATGACCGGAAGGCCGACGGCTGCGATAGCGTCGCGGATCGCGATAGATGTGTGCGTGTAGGCGGCAGGGTTTATGATGATGCCGTCAAATTCGCCGAAGCACTCTTGGATTTTATCCACCAGCTCGCCCTCGAAATTGCTCTGAAAAAACTCGATCTCGATGCCGTTTTGCTCGGCAAAAAGCTTCATCTGCGCGTGGATATCTTCCATCTTCATCGAGCCGTAGATATCAGGCTCACGCGTGCCCAGCATGTTGATATTTGGGCCTTGGATGACCATTAGTTTAGATTTTGTTTCCATTTTTAGCCTTTTAAAAGATTTAAATTTAGCCTTGATTATACATTTTTTAAGCTAAATTTTCGCTACAATCACGAAAAATAGGAGCTTAAAAATGATCATCGTTAAACCAAAATTTACAATGCTATGCGACGAAAATTTTACCGTTTTAGAGGATGCGGCGGTCGCTTTTGATGAACGTATCGAGGCTGTTGGAGGGGCCGAGCAGCTACGAAAAAGATACCCTAACGCGCAGTTTTTCGAGTATCCGGACGCTGTTTTGGCGCCGGCTTTCATCAATCCGCACGTGCATCTGGAGTTTAGTGCGAACAAAACCAGCCTCGTTTACGGCGATTTTTTAGAGTGGCTAAGCTCCGTTGTCGCCTCTCGCGGCGCGCTCTCGCAGGCGGCAAACGACGCCGTCATCGCCTCTGCGATAAAAACTATGCAGCGTAGCGGCGTGGCGAGCTTCGGAGCGGTTTCTAGCTTTGGCGGAGATTTGGACGCGTGCGCGAACTGCGGCGGCAGAGTCGTGTTTTTTAACGAAATTTTAGGCACGAACGAAGCTGCGCTGGAGCAAAGCTTGGCAAATTTTACCGCCCGATTTGAGGCATCGCTAGAGCACAAAAGTCCACTTTTTACGCCCGCGGTTTCGGTGCATTCGCCCTACTCCACACACCCTGATTTAGCCGCTGCGGCGCTAAATTTAGCCCGCGAGCAGAACTTGGTCGTCTCGACGCATTTTATGGAAAGCCGTCACGAAAAAAGCTGGCTAGAGCAAGGCGCTGGCGGCTTTAAAGAGTGGCTAGCCAAATTTAACCCCGCTGCGCGTCCGCTTTATACGCCAAGCTCGTTTGTAGCGATGTTTGCAGGCATTCGCACGCTCTTTACGCACTGCGTTTGGGCGGATGATTTTTCGGGCTTTGACCGCGAGTTTCACAGTCTCACGCACTGCGCGGTTTCAAATAGGCTGCTTAGCAAACGCACGCTAAATTTACGCGCCGCGCTAGATGCGGGAGTGAGCATAAATATCGGCACGGACGGGCTTAGCTCAAATATGAGCCTAAATTTCCTCGACGAGCTGCGGGCAAATTTACTCATTCACGCGGATTTTGATCCGCTAGAGCTTGCTAAAATTTTACTTCTAGCCTCGACTAAAAACGCCGCAAGCGCGCTAAATTTAGAAGCAGGCGAGATAAAAGAGGGCAAGCTAGCCGACCTCGCGCTATACGGCGGTTTTGCAGACGCTGACGCGGCGCAGCTACCACTCATGCTCATTTTGCACGCAAAGGGCTGCGAGCGGCTATTTGTTGGCGGCGCAGAGGTAAATTTAAACGATTGAGCCGAATTTGCGGTTTAGACTTTGGCGTGGCAAAAACAAAAATGCCAAATTTAAGCTCAAATTTGAGGCTCGTTTCTCAAATCCAGCCCGCTAGCTAAATTTATAAATTTAAATGGTAAAATGCGCCCGAATTTCACGAAAACGATAAATTTAAAGGAAAAAAATGGGATTTTTGAGATTTATTTTTGCGCCGATTGCGGCGATTTTTAGGTTCATAAACACGTATTTTAAGGCAATGCTGTTTTTGCTCATCGTGTTTTTGATATTTTTTAGCGGCGAGCGTGAGAGTGTAAATCCGCCCAATCTAACCCAGATAAATCTATCGGGCGCGATCATGGACGCCGGCGAAGCGCTAGAAAAGATCGAGGCCGCGCGCAAGGACGGTGACATCAAGGGCGTACTGCTTTATATCGATAGCCTCGGCGGCGCGCTGGCGCCTAGCGTCGAGCTACACACGGCGATCAAAAATCTACGCGCCGCAAAGCCAGTGGTCGCGTATGCAGGCGGGTCGATGACTAGCGGTAGCTACTACGCGGGTGCCGGCGCAAACAAAATTTTGGCAAATCCTGGTGCGTTTATCGGATCGATCGGCGTGATAATGCAAGGCGCGGATGCTAGCGAGCTAGCGGCTAAAATCGGCGTCTCGCAGCAAGTCGTAAAAGCGGGCGAGTATAAAGAGGCAGGGACGTTTCTGCGCCCGTGGAGCAAGATAGAGCGCGAGCAACTGCAAGAGCTCGTAAACGCCAGCTACGAGATGTTCGTAAGCGACGTGGCGGCGGATAGAAATCTGGACGCAAACAAAAGCAAAGAGTGGGCCAACGCGCGGGTATTTTTGGCTCGCGACGCGGCAAAGCTCGGGCTCATCGACGAGGTGAGCGATTATTATTCGGCGCGCACCGAGCTAGAAAAGCTAAGCGGCGTGGCCGAGCCAGTCTGGGAAAAGCCGTCCGTCTACGAAAAAGCGATGCAAAAATTTATAAATCAAGGCGCAAACTCGCTAATCTCGGCATTTTTTGAAGCTAAGGCAAGATAAGAGCGCACCATGAAAATAATCTCGAAATTTAAAGACAACTACGACTTTATGGTATCAAAATACGGCCTTGACGAGACGCTAGTCTATGACCGCAGAAACTCGACTCCGGTAAGCGCGGATGAGCTATGGAGCCTTAGCGAGCTCGATAAACCGTTTTTAGAAAACGCCGGTTCGCGCTACAAAGTACGCGTAGGCAAGGACGGCAAGCTTATTACTGATTTTTATGCGGGTGAGGATATGCCGCGTCTGCTTCACTCCGTGATTTTTATCGGCAAAAACTTGGTTCATATTTTCGCCGCCGAGGGCAAAATTTACACCGATTTCGACCTTGCGGAAAACGAGCGAGAGGAGATGTATTTTAACGGCGATGTTTTGACGTTTAAAGACGGATTTTGCGCTTATGTCGCCTCGCGGTTTGAGAGTGATATTTTACGCTTTGCCGCGCTTAGAGCAAGCGACCCGGCGGCTCTTAGCAGCGCCGATAGGGCTAGCGAGAAGGAAAATTTAAGCGCGCCCATAGTGTTTTTTAAAAGGACACAAACTACCAACTTCGTAGCGATAAATCCGCAGCTTAGCGCGATGGGGCTTTATCTGGACGCTGATTTCGTCTGGCAAAGCCTAGTAGAGTTTTTATCCACCAAAAAGGATGCCTCCGCCCCAGTAAGCGCAGTCCCAAACGATATAAAAATCGCCGGCAAGGGCTTTGACGTAAAACGCTCGTTTCGTCCGAAGATGAAGTAGCGTAGATAAATTTGCCTTCTTGCTAGGCGCCCGTTTGGATTGAATCTCACGATAAAATTTAAAACAAACTTTGGTAAAGTCCGCCAAATGCAAACAACTAGCCAAGAAGTCAGGCTGGTAAATTTGGTCAAATTTTATATAAATTAGACGCAAATTTACAAATTTTCATACGATAAATAACCGATTTTAAAGCCAAATTTGACGCAACGAAACGCAAACCCTCAACTTTATCGCAACGAAATTTCCTCAAATTTAGCGAAATCAAAAACTCGTCAAAGCCAAATTTGAGTGCGAGTTAAAAATGCCAAACCGCTCGCCAACGCTACGCCGCCGCCAAATTTAAACCTCCTCAAGCCCCATCAAAAGCCTGATAGCAAGATTTGCCTCGTGATTTGCGCAGATCGCCACGCGCGCGGCCATGAGCCCCTGCCCTACGCCAGCAGCGTTTTGCAGGTCGCCGCACAGATAGACGTTTCGCGCAAATTTGACCGTTTTTATGAGGTTTGAGCTAAAGTGCCCCGCCATACCAGACGCGCCGACGATCTTTTTGTCCCGCAGGCTAGCTCCGGCTTCGTTTACCATCATCGCCTTGCCCGCGACGTTGTCAAAGGCCTCGCAGATGACGCCACACGGCGCGAAAATCTCGGCGACGTTGCTCGCATCTAGCGTCACGTCGTGCGTCACGACCTCGACGAAGGGATTTACCTCGGCGATGAGCTCTTTTAGCGCGTCGGTTTTTTTCATACCGATGTGGCGGACGAAGTACTGCTGGCGGTTTAGGTTGCTAGGCTCCACGACGTCAAAGTCGGCCAGCACGAGCTTGGTGACGCCTGTGCGAGCTAGGCTTAGCGCGATATTTGAGCCAAGACCGCCCAGCCCCGCCACGCCCACGCAGCCGCTAGCTAGCGCCGCGTTTAGCTCGGGGCTGTTTCTGGAGGCGATCATGGCCTTTAGCACTTCGCGTCCGGGCATCACGCCGCGCCTGATAAATACGACGTTTGAGCCCTCTTTTAGCTCTAAATTTTCCTTCGTCGCAAAGCCGTCTAGGATAAAGATATCAGGCTCGCTAGCGTTAAATTTGGCTAGAAATTTATACATTTCGCTGTTTTTGTCGCCCAAAGCCTCGTTTTTTAGCTCCTCCATCGTGTTTGCCGCGACCTTAAATTTCGCTCCGTTTAGCGTTATCTCTTTCATTTTTCTCCTTTAAATTTACAAAATCATAGCGCAAATTTGACGCGCTCTAGCCCAAATCTCGCTCAAATTTATACCATCCGTAAACGTCACCCTCAAGCTCGCCGTGAAATAGCGGCTTGAGTTTTAAATTTAGCCTCACCGCGGGCGCGTCCAAAAGCTCGCTCGAGCGGTAAAGCAGCAGCCATTTTACGCGCTCGTCTAGGGCTTTTAGCGCGTTTTCGCCGCCCTCAAACATCGTTAAACGCGGCGCGAAAGCTTCGTTTATATCGCTCGTTACGCGCACGCTCCTGCCCTCCACGCCAAAAAGCGGTATAGACGCGTCAAGCTCCCGCTCGCGCGAGTATATCATGACGTTTGGGTTTTTGCCGTCCTCTATCAGCCTGGTGTCTAGCCTCGGGCGGTCGGCGCGGACGGTGGTGCCGCCGATAACTAGCAGCTCGGCTGCACTGCGAAGGCGGTGAGAGTGCGTACGGCTAGCTAAATTTGAGATGATCTTGCTCTGCGCGGTACCTACTGCAACGCCGTTTGCGCTAAGGGCGAGCTTGAAAAAGCTAAAATTCCCCCTCTGCCACGTTAGAAACGGCTCTATTAGATCGTCCGCCTCACGCCGTAGCACGCCAAATTTGACCGATATGCCGCCGCTTTGCAGGATATGCGCGCCGCCGCCTGCTACGGCGTTTTCGTCGCCTCTAGCGATGACGACTTCGGCAAATTTTAGCCGCCTTAAAAGCTCGGCGCATGGCGGAGTTTTACCGCGGTGAGCGCAGGGCTCGAGCGTCACGTAAGCCTTGGCGCCCTTTAGCAGATCGCCGTGATTTTGCAGGATGTATTCGTAGGTGAAATTTGGCTGTAAGTCCGCATTTTCAAGCTCGGCCGCGTTTTCAAATTTTACACCCAAAGCCGCGTTATACTCGCGCAAAAAATCGCTCAAAAATGCCTCGCTTTTTTTGCAAAGCGCCAAAAGAATCGCGCTTGGCTCGGCGTGTAAAAAGCCCGCCTTTTTA
>CALCKS010000226.1 GCA_937965895.1 uncultured Campylobacter sp. | reverse complement strand
TCGGCTTTAGCGTAAACGCAGTCAAGGTAAAAGACGATATCATCCTAAAACCGACTCAAACGGCGTATCTTATCAATGGCGATAAGATAAACTACTCTCTAAGGGTGATAAATACGACCAAAGAGCCAAAAAAGGTAGCCTTAAGCCTAGATACCAACCTGAACGCGAAACTAGGCGTAGATAGTATCGAGCTAAAACCCGAGGAAAACGCTAAGCTAAATTTTACGGTCGATGCTAACGCTACGGGCAAAGCGTATATAAATTTTACCGCAAATGACGGCAAAGAGGGCTACTCCTACTCGCAAAAACTAGACGTCATACACGCCTATCCGCTAAGCACTTATGCTAAGACGTTTTACGCGAGCGAGAAAAAGACCTTTAAACTGGATGAAGGTTTAAATGATATCACGATAGACGCTTCAAGCTCTATCAAAGGCGTGCTAAGCGCAAATAGCGATAAACTCGTAAATTACCCTTACGGATGCGCCGAACAGCGCTCTAGTAAGCTTTTTGAGCTAAATTTCCTAACGCTTGGGGGCGGCGACTCTAAAGAGGCAAAAGCAAGAGAGGCCGACAGAAAAAGATTCGTCCTTTCCGGCATGCAAGACGTAATCAAAATGCAAAAAACAGACGGCAGCATCGGCTACTGGAATCAGCTAAGCTATACGAACAACTTTGCCTCCGTCTACGCTATAGATATGCTACTAACGCTTGAAAAATCGGGCTTTGCGCTAGATAGCGGAGTAAAAAGCAAGGCACTTGGCTGGCTTAGGGATTTTGATCCGGTAAATAATTTCCAAGCGCTATACGCCGCATACATCCTAAGTACGCAAGGCAAGCTAGATAGATCAAAACTAAACGCGCTTTACGATCAAAAACGATACGAAGGCGGCGCGTTAGAGGGTTACTTGATGGCGGCCACACTCAAAAACGAAGGACTAACCGAAGAGAGCAAAAAAGTGCTAAAAGGGGTCAGCGATAATTTCTTTAACGAGCAGTCGGACGATCCTTCGGATTTTGGCTCAAACGTGAGAAATAAAGCCTTTATCCTGCTTGTTCATGCCAATCACTTCGAGAAGAATGAA
>CALCKS010000225.1 GCA_937965895.1 uncultured Campylobacter sp. | reverse complement strand
AAAAGACAAGCCGAAAAAAGGAGAAAGAGTGAAAAAAGCGGTTTGTATAATGAGCGGCGGCATGGACAGCACTCTGTGCGCCGTCCTCGCCAAACGCGCAGGCTACGAGATCATCGCGCTGCATTTTGACTACGGACAACGCACGATGAAGCGCGAAAAGCTAGCCTTTGAACAGATCTGCGAGCGTATCGGCGCGCTAAAAAAGGTAAATTTAGACGCTAGTTTCATAGCAAGTATCGGCGGCAACGCGCTAACGGACGAGAGCCTCGCCATCCGCAAAGACGGCGCCAAAGCCGACACTCCTAGCACCTACGTGCCATTTCGTAACGGCATCTTTATCTCTATCGCCGCCGCACTAGCTGAAAAAGAAGGCGCGCAGGCGCTATACATCGGCATCGTCGAGGAGGACGGCTCGGGCTACCCCGACTGCACGGCGGATTTTATCGCCAAGATAGAAACCGCCGTAAACGCCGGCACCTCAAAGGACTTTAGCCTGCGCATCGTAACGCCGCTGGTAAATTTAAGCAAGGCTGACATCGTGCGCAAGTCGCTCGAGGCTGGCTCGCCGCTAGAGCTAACATGGAGCTGCTATGAGCGCGAGGACGAGGCCTGCGGCGAATGCGACAGCTGCCGCCTAAGACTGCAAGGATTTGAGCTAGCAGGCGAAAAAGACAGGATAAAGTATAAAATCAAAGACTAATCAAAAAGGCTTTTTTGATCTGTTTGAGCTTCGTTTAGCATTGCCTCTAGGTCTGCTTTTTTACATTTAACTAACGCGTAGTGGAAATTTCGTAGCTTTTTTAGTTCAGCGAGTTCTTTAAACGCGAACGTCGCATTTTTTATTCCGCTATTTTGCGGAGCGCATATTTCGATACCGTCGCTAAATTTTTTATTTAAAAACGCCGCTTCTATCTCAAAAAGCTCTTCATCGTTTTCCGCTATAAAGGCCCTTTGGCTAGTTCCAAAAGGGGCTACCTTGAAAGACCTATCTACAAAAATAGGCTCAAAATGCCCTAAATTTCTTAAATCTCCCAATTTAAATTTTATATCGTTTTTGGATAGAAATTTAAGTAATCCGCAAAGATAGCCGATAAAAACGTTGGGGAAATTTAATCCTTGATAATAAATTTCTTCGCATACGACGTTTGTAGAGAAGATAGAACCGGAATTTATGCAAGTCGCATTCGTATCGGTACCGACGGCATCGAAAAGCGGAGCGATTTTAGATAGGATTTTAGA
>CALCKS010000224.1 GCA_937965895.1 uncultured Campylobacter sp. | reverse complement strand
CAACGAGCACGAGGAGCTTGAGGGCGGAAATAAAGAGTATATAGCAAAGGCGTGGCAAGAGACTATAAAGGGCTACGGCAGCGAGGAAGAGTATCTAAAGCATGTGAAGGATGAATTTATTTATGGCGACGAGATAGATTTGCTCATCGTCGTGGATAAGCTTTTAACGGGATTTGACGCGCCAAGAGCAAGCACGCTTTATATAGATAAACAGCTAAAAGAGCATAATTTGCTCCAAGCCATAGCTAGAGTAAATAGGCTTTATGACGGAAAAGATTATGGCTACATCATAGACTATAGGGGGCTTTTAGGCGAGCTTGATGAGGCGCTTACTAGCTATGCTTCGCTAAGTGGCTTTGACCCGGAGGATCTAAGCGGAGCCGTGATAGACGTAAGAAGCGAGATAGTAAAGGCAAAGACTTACTATACTCATCTGGACGATCTTTTTAGCAGTGTGAAGTTTAAAGACGATCTAGAAAGCTACGTGGCGGTTTTAGAGGACGTGCAAAAAAGAGACGACTTTAAAGAGTGGCTGTCGCAGTTTGCTAGAGCTTTTAAACTAGCGCTTTCGAGTGAGAAAATTTGCGATATCTTAAGCGAAGAGGAGATAAAAGCCTATAAACAAAAGGTTAAATTTTATAACGAGCTAAGAAAGGCGGTGCAACTAAGATATCACGAGGCTTGCGACTTTGGCAAATACGAAGCCCAGATGCAAAAGCTACTTGATACTTATGTGAGCGCAAAAGAGGTCAATGAGCTCACCAGGCTCGTAAATATCTTTGAGACGGAATTTGATGATGAGGTGCAAAGAGTCGAGGGCAAAAACGCAAAAGCCGATACGATAATCAGCGCCGTAAGTGCGGTGGTAAAAGAGAAAATGGAGTCAAATCCGGCGTTTTATAAATCAATAGCCCAGCAGATACAAGATATCATCGACGAGTATAAGGCAAAAAGGCTAAGCGAAGAGGAAAAGCTTGCTAAAGCAAAAGTGCTAAAAGATCTAATAACCGGAGCTTTAAAACCAAATGAAGATAGATATCCAAAAGAGTTTAACGGCAAGGAAATTTTATTTGCCATTTATGATAATTTGCTTGATATTTTGGGCGATGTGGGGCTTGCGGATATAGAGGCGGTCGCTAAAAATTTGAGTATGAAATTTTATGAAATTTACGAGCAGGCCTCAAAGAAACCGGAATGGTACAAAAATATGGACGTGGAAAACGAGATAACAAGCGCGATGGAAGACGCTCTTTGGGATGTCGAGGACGAATACGGCGTATCTATCGATGATAAAGAGAAAATTTATCAAACCATCCGTGGTATAGGGATAAGCTTTTATGCAAAGTGACGTAAAAATCATCAAAAAAGATGTAAAAAATATCACTTTAAAAGTTAGACCAAATGGCGAAGCGATACTAACCGCGCCAAATTCGGCAAGCGATGAGCATATAAAATTTATCATGCAAAAAAGAGTCCAGTGGATAGCGCAAAAACGTGCGTTTTTTGCTTCGTTTAAGATGCCGCAAAAAGAGTACGTAAGCGGTGAGGATTTTAGATATCTTGGGCGAAGTTACCGGCTAAAAGTGGTGCAGTCTAAAGAGGAGCGCGTAAAGCTACAAAGGGATTATCTGGAGCTATTTGTAAAAGATAAAAGTGACCTAAAGCGAAGAGAAAATTTGATTTATGAGTGGTACTATGAAAAGGCGACGTTATATTTTTTTAATATCTTGCAAGAATTTAACAAGATAGCAAAACAAGATATCAAAAACGTAAAAATAAGGCAGATGAAGACGAGATGGGGAAGCTGTAATCCCTATAAATCATATATAAATTTAAACATAGAGCTTATCAAAAAACCAAAATCTTGTATCGAATACGTCGTATTTCACGAGCTAGTTCACTTGCTCTACCCAGATCACTCAAAGAAATTTTATGACTATCTAACGCTTTATATGCCTGATTGGCAAAAACGCAAGGAGATTTTAGAGAAGGCTATGCCGTAAAATATTTTTGCAACCTGAGTTTTCTAAAAAAGCGTAAGAAATATGATTTCGCCGAGTGGTTAAGTTTTCGGAAAAATCGCACAGGTGAAACTCTCCGCGCTCCAGCGCCTAAAAGCGCAGTCGTAGCAGCTAATCTCGCCACCGCACGCCATCTCCTCTTCGTCGTAATCTAGCTTAAATTTGGCACAGTTTTCGGCGGTTTCGCGCGCTTTTTCACAGTCAAATTTTCCAAATTTAAACTCGCCTTTTTCACTAAAATTTGCACGCATCAAAACCTCCGAAGCTCTTTTACGCTTAAGTTTCTAAAGCCGCCGCCCGATTCTTTTTTGACGAGCAAAGTCGCCCTAAAATCCAAAAATACCAGCTTTAACGCGCC
>CALCKS010000223.1 GCA_937965895.1 uncultured Campylobacter sp. | reverse complement strand
AAAGCCCGCGATATTTGAGCCAAGCACCAAATTTCCCTCGTCGCCAAACTCCTTGCTAGTTTCATAGCTTAGCTCAAAGATGTGATTCATGATGCCGTGCAGTCTGCGATCAACCTCTTCAAAGCTCCACGAGCTCATGCCGGCGTTTTGCATCATCTCAAGGCCGCTTGTGCCCACGCCGCCCGCGTTTGCCGCCTTTGCCGGAGCGAAGTAAAAATCCTTTTGCGCTAGCATAAAATTTATCGCATCAAGCGTGCTTGGCATATTTGCGCCCTCAGCCACGAAGCGACAGCCATTTGCGTAGAGCGTCTTTATATCGGCTAGGTGCAACTCGTTTTGCGTCGCGCACGGAAACGCCCCGTCGCACGGCACGTCCCACACGCCGTTTCTGCCCTCTTTATATTCGCTTACGCTTACGTATTTTGCGTTCGGTCTAAATTTGACGTATTCGCTAAGGCGCGCGCGCTTGACCTCTTTTAGCTCTTTAAGCACGGCTAGATCGATACCCTCCGCGTCGTAAACGTATCCGTTTGAATCAGAAACCGTGACAGGCAGCGCGCCTACTTGATATAGCTTTTCTACCGTGTAGATGGCGACGTTTCCGCTACCGCTGACGCTGCACTTTTTGCCCTCTAGTCCAAGGCCCGCTTTTTGCAGCATATTTTGCGTGAAATATACCAGCCCGTATCCGGTCGCCTCCGTGCGCGCTAGGCTGCCGCCCCAGTTTAGCCCCTTGCCCGTTAGTATGCCGTCAAATCTGCCCGTGAGCTTTTTATACTGCCCAAACATATAGCCTATCTCGCGCGCGCCCACGCCGATGTCGCCTGCGGGCACGTCCACGGTGTTGCCGATGTGGCGGTATAGCTCGCTCATAAACGCTTGGCAAAAGCGCATTATCTCGCCATCGCTCTTGCCTTTTGGATCAAAGGTGCTGCCGCCTTTTGCGCCGCCGATATTTACGCCCGTGAGCGAGTTTTTAAAAATTTGCTCAAATCCAAGAAATTTAAGCACGCCAAGATCCACGCTAGGATGCAGTCTGATACCGCCTTTATAGGGGCCCACGGCTGAGTTAAACTGCACGCGGTAGCCGTTATGCACCTGCGGTCTGCCGTCGTCGTCCGTGTACGTGACGCGAAATATCACCGTTCGCTCAGGTATCACGATACGCTCTAAGATCGCGTGTTTTTGGTACTTACTCTCTTTTTTTATAAGCGGCTCGAGGCTGTTTAGTACCTCGGTCGCAGCCTGTACGAACACGCCTTGGCCCGGATTGGTTCTTTTTATCCACTCCATCGTTTTTTCGATGTACTCGCTCATCTTCGCTCCTATTCGTCAAATTTTCGTAGTTGAATATTAACTCTCCTAGAAAAAATTTTTATTTAAATTTATTTTTATATTTTTATTTTAGGCGAT
>CALCKS010000222.1 GCA_937965895.1 uncultured Campylobacter sp. | reverse complement strand
GATTAAATTTTTACAACAACTCGTAAATGAAGAGTAAAATTTTATTCGTCGCTCTCATCGGCGCGCTGGTATTTTTTTCTCTTGATAGAGGCGCGCTTATCTCGGGATACGTCGTAAATTTAAACAGCCGCGTAGTCGCCGCCTACGACGACGCGGTCAAATTTGTAAAAGACGGCGTAAACGAGCATTTTAGGCAACGCGAGGAGATAAAGCAGCTTCGCGCTCAAAACGCCGAACTGGAAAAATCGGCAGCTCTGCTTTCAAGCTTTGCAAAAGAGCTAAATGAAATTTTGGTCGATAAAAACTCGACCGCCTACGAGCCTAGAGTCCAGCTCGTGCGGGCGCTTAGCTATGTAAATATCAGCGATTACGACAAGGTCTGGCTGGATAAATTTAGCGGCTATGACGAGTCTAAAATTTACGGACTGATTTACCAAGGCAAGAGCGCTGGTATCGTCGTGAGCAAGGACGGAAATCCAATGGCCTTGCTACAAAACGATCCAAAAAGTATATTTGCCGTTTCAATCGGCGAGGAAAAGATCCCGGGCATAGCGCACGGGAGCAAAGACGGAATAACGGTGAAATTTATCCCCCAGTGGCTGAGTCCCAAAGAGGGCGACGAGGTCGTCACGAGCGGGCTTGACGGGATATTTTTCAGCGGGATTTCAGTGGGCAAGGTCACTGGCGTGATCCAAGAGAGCCTATATAAAAGCGCGGCCGTAAAGCCATACGTAAGCATAACCATCCCCTCGTATCTATACGTCGTAACAAAGGAAAAATAATGCCAAAAAGAACCGACATCAACACCGTTTTACTCATCGGCAGCGGCCCTATCGTCATAGGCCAAGCGTGCGAATTTGACTACAGCGGCACGCAAGCTGCAAAGACGCTAAAGCAGCTTGGCTACCGCGTCGTACTCATAAACTCAAACCCGGCTACCATCATGACCGATCCGGATTTCGCCGACGCTACATACGTCGAGCCGATAACCAAAGAGAGCATCAAGCGCATCATAGATAAAGAAAAGGTCGATGCCATACTGCCTACGATGGGCGGCCAGGTCGCGCTAAACGTCGCGATGCAGCTATATGAGGCGGACATGCTTGGCGGCGTCAAATTTCTAGGCGCCAACCCGCAAGCTATCAAAAAAGGCGAGGATAGGCAGGAGTTTAAAAAGGCGATGCAAAAGATCGGCATGGATCTGCCGCAAAGCCAGTACGCCTACGACATGGACGAGGCGTTAGCCGCAGCCGCAAACATCGGCTTTCCGCTCATCATCCGCGCTAGCTATACTCTAGGCGGCGCAGGTAGCGGCGTGGCGTATAATATCGACGAATTTAAAGAACTAGCCCAAACCGGCCTAGACGCCAGCCCGATACATGAAATTTTGGTCGAAGAGAGCTTACTAGGCTGGAAAGAGTACGAGATGGAGGTCATCCGCGACCGCAACGACAACTGCATTATCGTCTGCTCGATCGAAAACCTCGATCCTATGGGCGTGCATACGGGCGACAGCATCACGGTTGCGCCGGCTCTTACTCTAACTGACAAAGAGTATCAGGCTATGCGCGACGCGAGTTTTAAAATCTTACGCGAGATCGGCGTGGATACGGGCGGTAGCAACGTACAGTTTGCCATAAATCCAAAAACCGGCCGCATGATCGTTATCGAGATGAATCCGCGCGTAAGCCGTAGCTCGGCGCTAGCAAGCAAGGCCACGGGCTACCCGATCGCCAAGGTCGCGACGCTGCTAGCCGTAGGCTTTAGCCTGGATGAGATCAAAAACGACATCACCGGCACGCCTGCTAGCTTTGAGCCTGTCATCGACTACATCGTGACCAAGATCCCGCGCTTTACGTTTGAGAAATTCCCGGGCGCAAACCCGTATCTAGGCACAGCGATGAAGAGCGTGGGCGAGGTGATGGCGATCGGCAGGACGTTTAAGGAAAGTATCCAAAAGGCGCTTTGCTCGATGGAAAAGGATTACTATGGATTTAACTTCGTAAATTTGGAGAAAAACGCGCTAATTTACGGCCTTAGAAATGCGAACGAAAGCCGTATTTTATATGTCGCGCAGGCGTTTCGAGACGGGTTTAGCGTGGCTGAGGTGCACGAGATGAGCAAGATCGATCCGTGGTTTTTGGATCAAATTTGGCAGATCGTTAAATTTGAAGAGCGCATCGATATGGATATCCTAAACGACGAGCCGCTACTAAGAGAGGCCAAAACGATGGGCTTTTCGGACAAGATGATCGCGCACCTGATAAATTTAAAAGACAACCTCGACCTGGGTCAAAACGATATTTATTTTGCGCGCGAGAAAATGGGCATAAACCTCGAATACAACGAAGTAGATACCTGCGCGGGCGAGTTTAAGGCGCTCACGCCGTATCTTTACTCGACGACGAATATCACGAAACTACCGCATCTTTCGTCAAATTTCGCCGAGCCGAATTTAAACGCAAATTCGGCGCAAAAAGAGAAAAAAGTGATGATCATCGGCGGCGGCCCGAACCGCATAGGTCAGGGCATAGAGTTTGACTACTGCTGCGTGCACGCTAGCTACGCTCTGCGCGATATGGGCATCAAAACTATAATGTACAACTGCAACCCCGAAACCGTCAGCACCGACTACGACACGAGCGATATTTTGTACTTTGAGCCGATTGATTTCGAGCACGTTAGAGCCGTGATCGAGCATGAGAATCCGGATGGCGTGATCGTGCATTTCGGCGGTCAGACTCCGCTAAAATTTGCCAAACGCCTAAGCATAGCGGGCGCGAAAATCATCGGCACCAGCGCTCGCACGATCGACGTTGCCGAGGATAGAAAGAAATTTAGCGAATTTATCTCTAAAATAGGCGTCAAACAGCCGCGAAACGACACTGCGACAAGCGAAAAAGAGGCGCTAGAAAAGGCCGCCGCTATCGGTTATCCGGTGCTCGTGCGCCCTAGCTACGTACTAGGCGGCCGCGCGATGAGGCGGGTGCATAGCGATGAGGAGCTACGCCTATACATGAGCGAAGCGGTCAAGGTCAGCAACCACTCGCCCGTGCTAATCGATAAATTTTTACAAGACGCCGTGGAGCTCGACGTGGACGCGATCAGCGACGGCAAGGACGTCTATATCGGCGCCGTGATGCAGCACATCGAGGAGGCGGGCATCCACAGCGGCGATAGCGCGTGCATACTACCTCCGCTAAATTTGACCACGCAGATGATCGAAAAGGTGGAAAACCAAACTCGCGACATCGCGCTAAATTTGGGCGTCGTGGGGCTTATGAATATCCAGTTTGCCATATACGAGAACGAACTTTTCATGATCGAGGTAAACCCGCGCGCCAGCCGCACCGTGCCGTTTGTTAGCAAGGCGACGGGCGTGCCGATGGCAAAGGTCGCCACGCGCGTTATGTGGCAAGGGGGTTTACGCGAGGCGCTTAAATTTTACGACAACTACGGCGCGGTTTACGAGGAGCGCGGCATACTCAAGCCTCGCGTGAAAAACCATGTCTGCGTAAAAGAAGCCGTATTTCCGTTTAACAAGCTCTCGGGTGCGGATCTAATCCTGGGGCCTGAGATGAAAAGTACGGGCGAGGTTATGGGAATATCCGAGAGCTTTGCAAAAAGCTTTGCAAAAAGCCAGATCGCTGCGAGCAACTCACTGCCGACAAGCGGTCTAGTCTTTTTGACGCTAGCCGATGCGGATAAAAAATACGCCTCAAATTTGGCGCGCGAGCTAATAAATCTTGGCTTTAAAATCATCGCCACCGGCGGAACGTATAAAATTTTAAATGATGCGGGCGTAGAGAGCGAGTTCGTCTACAAAATCAGCGAAGGTCGCCCAAACGTCGAGGATAGGCTCAAAAACGGCGACATCGCGCTCGTCATCAACACTAGCGATAGCAAGTCAAACAGCGAGGACGGCAAGAAAATCAGACAAAACATCATGCGGTTTAAGATCCCGTATTTTACGACGATGTCGGCGGCTCTAGCCGCGGCCAAATCGCTAAAAAGCGTGCAAGACGGCAGCGCGCTCGAAGTCAAAAGTTTACAGGAGTATTTAGGCGGCGAGTGAGGCTAAATTTGCGCGGTTAAATTTGACTCAAATTTGAGCTTTTGCATTTTTTAGCAAAGCTTGTTTGGGATGAAGTTAAATTTGACCGCACTTGTCTATTTCTTGCAAATTGGCGCAAATTTTTACACAATCTACCTAAGCGATTCCAGAAAAACTGCTTTGCAAAAATACAAAATAATAATTAGGTGCCCGATTAGGAAAATTTAGTGGATTGGTGCCGATAGAATTTGAGTTGGCTTTATAATGGAATATAATCGCCAAATAAATTATCAAGATATTTGTATAGTTTTTGCTTTATCTAAAAAATTTAGAAGTAAAGATATGGGGATAAATTTTTATAATGTGTAGTATTTATTATGTGCGTGTTCCAAAAACATCCAAAGATATTCCAGATAATTGGGTGAAGTTATTTACAGAATTTGATGTAGATAATACAAATTTATCAATATCTCAAAAATTAATTTTTAAATACTTTCAAAAATATATAAAAGATTGTATATCAAAAGGTAAAGATGGTGACCAATTTATAGCATCCAATCTTATTCAGCTCTTTGTTAAGAGTATTGTAAACGAAAATTACAATATTTTGCCTAATTATTCTGATTTGCCAAACTGTCTTATTGAAAATGCACTGGAAGAAATAAAAAATCTTGATATAAAAAACTTTACAAATAAAGTACACTCAGTGTTTATAGAATTTTTATCATATCAACATTTGGTGAGAGATAGCTATAAGGTAGTCAGCTTTAATCGTACGCCAGGATCTTGTGATTTGGTTATGCAGAAAAACGGCAAAACATACAAGTTTGAAATAAAATTTAAACAAAATGACGATATATTTGCATCACGTATATTAGATGCTATTATAGGTCTAAGCCTATTTGGTAAAAATATTTTTTGTAGAGACCGGACTTTTAAGATAAATTTTAAAACAAACTCAATAGATAAATTTTTTAATGAAATACTTGAAGATATTTATAACTTTATGGAAAATAAAAACGTTGAATATTACGGAAAATACGTAGATATATGCCCAATAGACCATATGGTTAAATCTAGAAGTATTGATAATGTAGCAAGTGAGTTAAAGGCGTGCTATATAGAAAGCTATGATAAAGAGCCATTAAAGAAACTTGTAAAAGATATATTTTTACAAAAAGAAGGTCATGTATATAATTTAAAAAATAAATTTGAAAAAAGAGGTATAGAAAATTTTGCAGGTTATTTAGTGTGGTCATTACCATTTCGGTTGGATATTAATATGGATATATTGGAAAATGCATTTAAAGAAGCACTAATAGAGGAGAAATTTAATTTACAGTTTGATTTACATGTCTTTGTGGATAAAAAATTTGAAAAACATCATTATTTTATTATAAAAGCAGATAGTTGATAGAATTATTATATTGACACATTCAGTGGTAAAAATAAAATATAAAGTTCATTTTTTAAGATCTTATACTACTACAAGCCTTATGAGTTTCCCCAAATTTAACCCCAGCTTAAGCATAAGCTTGTATACTTTGGCTTTAAATTTAAGGCGGCAAATGAGATCACAGAGCGAATTTTTCGGCGTTTTCATCACGCTTCTTGGCGGCGTATTATGGGGATTTAGCAGTGTTTGCG
>CALCKS010000221.1 GCA_937965895.1 uncultured Campylobacter sp. | reverse complement strand
TAAATCTATCGTGCGTCGTTAGGCGCTTTTCGATGATGGACGCATCGCCCTTGCCGTCTACCAGATCGCACATCATAGTAATTACGCACGCTCCGTTGGTGACCATATTTTTCATAACAGGCTCAGTAAGGCCGGAATTTTTCAAAATTCCCTTTACCGGTCCGCTACCCGGAGGCGAAGCCCTTAGCGGCAGCATCACTCGCACGCCGGGTTCCGCTAGATCCTTTAGATCGCGAATGCCTGCGGGATTTCCCTTCGGCACCACTAAAACGTAGTCGGTAAAACACAGCGGTCTAAAGCGAAGGCTAAGGCCAGCTTTGCGTAGTTTTTGAGAGAGCTCCAAAACGCGGGCGCCGAAAACCTCCGTCTTGCCCTGCAAGGCCAGCAGCGACTTCCCGAGCGCACCCGCAAAGGCGCCGGTGTACTGGATGTTATGCCCCGTTTTGGACTCGTACGCCTGATTTATCTGCGCAAAAGCCTCAGATAACCCTCCGCACGACCAAACCTGCAGCGAATCAGGCTTAAACGGCGTATAGCCAGCGAGCATCGCTTCGGGTCCGGCGATGGCTGCCGCTGCCAAAGCTCCTTTTAAAAAGCCGCGACGAGATGCGTCTACTTCTTTAAATTTCATCTGATCTCTCCTTTCTTTGGTTTGTTTTTAAATTTAGAAAATTCTTCATTTTAAAATTTCGAGCTACCCGCTTAAAGCAGTTCTATAAACGCCTCTAGGCGCGTTCGAATTTGCCCGACGTCTTGCTTGGAGTAGTCAGTCTCCAGACTCATATAGCTTACTCCCGCTTCTTTGCTTGCCTTCTTTATTTTATTTGTCTCGATCGCGTAGGTGTGACAGCCACTTAGCACGACGTCGATGACACCGTCTGCTTGATATTCGCGTACGAAATCCTTGATAACCTCTGAGCGCGCGTCGTTTTGATACATCACCGAACAGGGGATTTTGAGGTAGCGTTCGGCGATATTTGCGACCAGGTCGCCCTTCGTTTGCGCTTAGCGGGGATGGTCTCGGCAAATACCGTGCATAGGGGCTTAGTTTGATCGCTGGATTTTTGCGGGCGGTTTTGTAAATTTCGCTTAGCTCTAGCCCCAGGCGGCCCGCGCTGATCTCTAAAAATTTGCCCGTGCCCGCCGAGCACTTGTCGTTCATGATAAAATCAGCTGGCTTGCCGTTTAGGGTCTTGATCGCCTTCGTATCCTGCCCGCCCACGCCCTCTACGGTGCAGTCTTGCTCAAACAAAAAGTTCGCCCCAAGGCCGTGGCATAAAATTTCGCTCATGCTAAACCGCGCGTACTCTACGCTAACGCGTCCGTAGCCAGTAGCCGTCACGAAGCCCTCTGTGTAGCCTTTTTGCTCTAAAACTTCCTTGATCTGCCTCGCGACTTTGACCGCGCTAAAGCCGCTGGGCAGCAAAAACAGCTCGCAAAATTTGCCGCACTCGTTCATAACGGCGACCTTTGACGAGGTCGAGCCGATGTCGATACCGATAAAATGCATACTTTGATCCGTAAAAAATCTTTCCGGCACGCGGAACTTTGTTAAATTTGAGCGCAAATTTGGGCTCAGGTTTGTGTAAATTTGCAGAAACTATAAATGAAGATAAATTTATGCAAATGTAAATCGCGACCGCGATCTGCTTTGGTTGAAATTATAGCCAAAATCGGACGTAAAAAGCGATGGAAATTTGAAAAAATATTATTTAGCGCATTAAATTTGAGATTTTTGGCAGGGCGAGCGAGGGTAAAATTTGACGACGGAATTTTAATGTACGGCGTCAAATTTAAGGTAGGTTTTGAGCCGGGCGGCGAGTAAATTTGATGGTCGTGAGAGACGAGAGCAGACTGTCAAATTTGGTTGGCGCAGCATGTAAGGTTAGCCCGATCAAAAACGGGCTAAAATGCTAAATCCTACTAACCAAAAAGAGCCAGCCTACCGATAAACCTCGCCGTCGATGATCGCCATAGTTTTGTTATCTTTACTGCGTGGCAGAGTGTAGAAAAAGCTGTGGCGAACTACCGTGCCGTCGTCATATTTTAGCGTTAGCTCGCCTTGATCGAGCGTGTATGAGCCCTCGTCTCTGCGCGATTTTGAGCTGCCCCCGTCTATGCTGCCGCCTGGGGTACCCGAGGTTGCCATAGCATACGACGATCCGCCCGAGCTAAAGCGCCCTTTGCCGTCAAAGCAGTAGTATCCGCTCACGCCTACGCTCACCGTATCGCTGCCGCCCGACCAGCCGTACAGGGACGACGAGCTGTCCTTGCGAAACGAGAAGCACTCTTTTGGCATTTGGCTTGAAATTTGCGCCTGAAACATATAATACCCCGTGCCGATTGAGTTCCACAAAAAGGTGCAGTCGTCGTTCTCGCAGTAGTAGCTCGTATCGTAGTCGTCGTTGCTAGTTGTCGTTAGGATGCCGTCTTTGACCTTATACGTTCCGTCGATGCGCGTGCGCCAGTCGGGCTTTTCTAGGCGGCTAGCGTAGGTGCCGTCGTCGCGTAGATAAAAGGAATAATCTTCGCTCGTGTTTAAAAGCATGTTAAATTTCGTACCGCCAAATACCCCCGAGCCTTTTTTGCTCGCCCCGGCGCTACTATGTTTGACGCTAGAGTCCTTTGCGGGTTTTGTGGACTCGACCGAATTTGAGCTTGATTTGCTTACTTTTGCTTGCGTGCTACTTGCGCTTTTTTTAAAGACGAACAAGACCTCTTGCCCGTCCGCGACTTGTTTGTATTCGAGCATGCCATCCTTTAGCCAAAACTCGCCCAGCCCTTTAGCGCTAAGCGCGTATTTGCCGCCGCCCAGACTTTCGTAGCCGCTTTTGCCCGCACTATTGTTGCACGAACCGTCCGGATTTACGCCCACGATGCCTACCGTCGCTTCATCGCCGCCGATCTCAAAAAACGAGTCGCCGAAGCATTTTTGCCCCACGACTTTAAAGCTCTGCCCCTGCGCCTTTAGCGAGACTAGCTCCCATCTGCCCTCAATCTCGCTTAAATTTGACCCGCCGAGGCCGGTTTGATTTACGGCACCGTTTACGATGCCGGCCAAATTTACCTCGTCTTTTTTGAAGGTAAATACGATCTCGCCGCTGTCCGTGCCTTGTTTATATTCGAGCGAGCCGTTATTTAGCCGTAGCTCGCCGCCGCCAAGCGAGTATCTGCCGCCGCCTAGGCTTTTTAGAGCGAAGTTTTGTTCGGCTTTTTCGCATGAGCTGTCGCCCGCGCTACTTAGGCTTAGGCGCGCGCTATCGCCGCTAGCCTCGATAAAAGAGTCTTCGAGGCACTTTTGTCCGGCCGTTTTAAACGTCTGTCCCTGCGCCGTAACTGAGACGATGCTCCATCTGCCGTCCAGCTCGCTAGCGCTTAAATTTAACCCGAGGCAAAGCGCTGCGAGGATTGCAAAAAATTTAAATTTAGCCATATTTTTCCTTTCATAAATTTTTAAGCCGTCTGTGGCGGTTTTGCCTTCGGCTTTTTGTTCTCAAATTTGCCCTGGTTTTACGCCGATGGGTTGCTATTCGTCCAAAAAATATATCACGCCGTCGACGACCGCTCCGCCTGCCTTGCCTTCGCTAGTAGGCGGGATATAAAAAAAGCTATGTCGCTGCGTCCGTCCGTCGTCGTATCTGAGCGTGAGTTCACCGCTATCCAGCGTATATGAGCCCGCGCTACTGCTAGATCTTGTTCCGCCGCCGCCCACATTACTCATGGCGGCGGAGGAGTAGGACAAACTGCCGTCCTTGAAGCGGCCTTTGCCGTCGAAGTCATAGTACCCGCTCACGCCGCCGCCCATGATATCTATGCCGCCCGAGGCGTTGTAAACAGACATGGAGCCAACGGAGGTGAATGAGTAGCTGCCCTTTGGCACCTCATTTAAGATTTGAGCGTTAAAGAGATGGTATCCGCCGTCGCTCCACAAAAACGTGCAATCCGCATCCTCGCAGCTATATGTGCTTTTCTTGCCGTCGTTGCTTGTTTGCGTGATCTTTTTGCCGTCTTTTTTATACGTGCCGTCGATGCGGGTGCGCCAGTCTGGCTTACCAAGGTCATCGCAATACGTGCCGTCGTCACGCAGATAAAAGGATATGTCGGTATTGGTGTTTATAAAGATCCACTTGCCTGCAAACACGCCCGTGCCTTTTTTGCTCGCTCCCGCGTCGCTATGCTTGACGTTAGGGTCTTTTTCGGGCTCTAAATTTGAGCTTGATTTGGCTTGCGCTTGATTTGAGCTAGCCTGCGCCGTGCGGCTTTTTTTAAAGGTAAACAAGACGCCGCCCGCGCTTTGTTCGTATTCGAGCGAGCCGTCTTTCAGCCTAAATTCGCCCGCATCGTTATCTAGCGCGTATCTGCCGCTGCCAAGGCTTTTGTAGCCGCTTTCTCCTGCGCCCGTCTTGCACGTGCCGTCCGGATTTGCCGCTACGATACTGACTATGGCTTTGCCACCTGCTATCTGGAAAAACGAATCCTCAAAGCACTTTTGGCCCGCCGTTTTAAACGTCTGCCCTTGTGCTGCGACCGAGTCGATCTCCCATCTGCCCTCTAGCTCGTCTGTGCTCAAATTTGAGCCGGTTGCCGTTGCCACGGCCTTGTTTGCGGCCGCGTCTTTTTTGAATGAAAAGACGATAAATTTGCCGCCGTCTAAGGACTGCTTCATCTTTAGCGCGTCTTTATCTAGCCAAAACTCGCCGATAGGACCTAGCGCGTATTTGCCAGCACCTATGCTTTTAAAGGCGTAGCTTGCCGCGCCGCTTTTGCACGCGCCGTCCTCGCCTACGGAGCTAAGGCCTAGCTTTGCCTCGCGGCCGCTAACCTCGAAGAACGAATCTTCAAAGCACTTTTGCCCCGCCGTTTGCACCTCCTGCCCGTCTATGTTTGCCGAGACGATGCTCCATCTACCCTCCAGCTCGCTGGCGCTTAAATTTAATCCGAGGCAAAGCGCCGCGATGGTCGCGAAAAGCTTGACTGTAAATTTGAGACCGTTCATATTTACCCTTTTTTTGAAAATTTGTAAATCAAAATTGATAGCCGATTTTAACATCGGGAAATAAATTTAAAGACAACCTAAATCAAGAAAAATTATGAAAAAATCAAAACAAGCTGAGCTCTAACTTAAAAATGCGTCTATAAATCACGCTACTTAGCTCGCCGCCGCCAAGAAAATCCAAATGATCTTGCCGTATTGCTTCGCCCATATCGTAAAAAAGCGGGATCGGTAACACGTTCTTAAAAATGCTGTAAAATGGATATTTATAGTTTTTATTGCGGTCAAAACGTATTCAAATTTAAACTATAGGCACGTAAAATTAGTATTTGCTTGCGGTCAAATTTGAGCCCAGACAAGGGATCGCGAGTGCTGAATAAATTTTGCGACGGTTTCTAAATCGGTAGATAAATTTTAGAAATTAAGGAGTAAATTTAAAGAGAAATTTGAGCCCGGAGTCGGGCTCAAATTTTAGTGTAAGCTAGACCAGACTTTGCGTTTCCAAAGCCATCCAAATATCCCGAAAATCAAGAAGTAGATCATCGCATTTATGCCTAGGCTTTCGCGCTCGGCTTTTTTAGCGTCGCCCGCTTTTGCCATATAGGCTACGACTTTGTCCTCGCTAGCTTTATTTAGACCTACGCGAGGCATCGAGGTGCCCGGTAGCATTTTTTGCGTGTCGTTTATAAATTTATGCAGATAATCATCGC
>CALCKS010000220.1 GCA_937965895.1 uncultured Campylobacter sp. | reverse complement strand
ACTTGTCTATCACGTCGTCCGTAGAGTTGATATACGGCTCTAGTTTGGCAAATCTGTCGTTGTTAAAATACGTTTCGGTTAGCCCGTCGTAAATTCTCTTTGCCTTTGAATTTAGCTTTGGTATGTAGTTTTTGCTTTTGTTTCTGTCTTTCAAGCTTTGTAAAATTTCAGGCTCTAACACCAACAAATACGCGTCGTTTAGCTTATCGAATGCGCGTTTATACCGCTCGTAGCCGTTGATCGCGATCTGCCGCAGCTCGTCCAAGTAGCCCGCTCTATCTTCCATCTTTCCCCTCCAATCTGTAATACGTGTTTTTGCTAATCCCCGTTAACTCGCACACTCGGCGCATTCCTACGCCTTTTTCTTTGAGCGCGCTTGCAAATCTCACTTTGTGTTGTTTTGTTGGCACCGCACGCACTCCTTTCGTGAGCTCGCAAATCATTGCTGCGACCGATAGTTTGATCGTCTCATCGTCTAGCTCGGCTATTTGACGTATGATTTTGGGCTCTATTCTTTCGTAAATATACTCAAGTTGCAGTGTCAAATCTACCCTATTTTGGGGAAAATGCGCTATTTTTTCATCTTTTTTTTGCATTTCTACCACCCAAAGTCGTCGTCTCGTGAATACTCGGCTTTAAATTTGGGCGTAATCTTGTCGAAAAATGTAAGAGCCAAAGCGTCCGCATAATCTGGGCTAACCCCGTATTCTTTTTTGATGGCGTCTTTGGGGAGTATCAAGTATCTTTCCTTGCTATCGTATTCGTATTCGATCATTTGTAGTTGTCTTTTGATTTTCTCGTTTGTGTCCATAGATAGCAACGAAAAAGCCTCCCGCAAGGAAAAATACATCTCCGCGCGCTTGTTTGTGTATCTGCGCTCGTCGGTAGCCTTAAAGCTAGCCTTTGCTTCTCTTACGACGCCTTGCAAGCCCAGATCGCAAAGCGTGTCGTATACTCCTGCGCCTACGCCTATCGTGTCTATAAAAATCGCGTCAGGCTTATTTTGCGCGCGCTCGTAACGCCCGTATATTTCTCTTGCCAGCCCCGTGACGCTTGCTATCCTGAAACCCTCAAAGCTTTTCACGCGGTAGCCCTCTCTTTGGCAAAGCACGCTTTCATCATCACCGTCGCGCGCCACGTCAAGCCCCCAAATGCCCAGAGCCTTGCCGTTAAAATCCCAAGCCGCGCTAAAAGAATTTTCTATCATCGATAGCGAAAATAGCGCATTTGTCGTCGTGTCTAAAAACTCGCCGTAAATTTCTTGTCTTACCACGTCGCTGCCTGCGCCGCCTAGCTCTGCGATTAGCTCGTCTATCTCGCCGTGGCGTAGCATCGGGTTTTTGTAGCTGGAGATTTGAAAATTTACCCAGTCTTTGTCGTTTCTCATCCCGCGCGAGGCTAAGTCGAAAAACTTATTTTTCCCCTTTGGCACTCCGCCGATAAAGGCTCTTGATGTAGGATAGTCAAGCAACATCGGGCGAATAGCGTTATCCCACAAATAGGCGTTTTTTAGGATAATGCCCGCCTCGTTGAGTACAACGACATCGTAACCGAAGCCCTCGATATTTTCGGGACGCTCCGCCGATCTCATATCAAGATACGCGCCGTTTATCGTAAGCTTTTTATCCTGCGCGTGAAATTTCCACAGCTCTTTTGGAAGCTGTTTGAGTTCGGGCAAAAAATATCTTTCGTAGTATCTTTGCAAGTTTCCCGCCACCGTATCGACCCAAAGTATCTTTTTGCCCTCTAGTAGCCACTCGATACAAGCGTTCGCCATCCCCTTTGTGAAGCCGCAGCGCCTGCCTTTTTCTATCGTGGTAAATTTCGCGTCGTTTTCAAAAAATACCTCGCGCTGCCAAGGAGCGTATTTTAGATTGAGTTTAATCTCGCTCATCTGCCAGCTCCCGTCTTTCTATCACGATTTTTGTTTCTTCGCTTTGCTGCACGTTTGCGTTGTTGATCGTAGTGTTTGCGGTTCTTTGATTTACGCCTAGCGTTAGGCTAGCTTTATCTATCGCGTCTTGCAGCGCTTTGTAGTCGCTTGCGTTTAGCTCCACCGGCTCGAAATTTTGCACCCCGTCGCCTACGCCCACCTTTTCAAATTTGGTATTTTTGCTTAGCATTTCCGTGATTTTGGCTAGGTTTTTTTGGGTAGCGTTAAAAATCAGACCGCGGTTATACGCCTCGTCTTTGGCCGCGGTCATTATTGCGGTCATTTCCGTAGCCGTTAAACTGTTTTGCGCCGATAGTAACGATACTTGCGCCTCAACTAAGCGGTCATTTTTCGGGCTTAGCCCTTTTGTCAAATTCGCAATCGTAGTTTTTGACGCGGCGTATTTTTTAGCTAGCTCCCTTTGACTAAATTTACCAGTATGAAAATCGGCTAAGATTTTCTCTTTTATCTCGTCCGTTATCTTTGCCACTATTTTCTCCCCATCTCACTCTTGATAAAATCTATCGCCTCGCCTGAGCCGTAGCATACCTTGGCTTTTGCGTAGTCGTAGCAGTTGATAGTATCTACCCAATCCTCTTGTTTGTCCGATACCCTGCTTAGGCTCTTTTTTGCTCTTTTCATCTCTACAAATACGATCTTGCTCGGCAAAAAGACGAGCATATCGGGGAAACCTGCGCTAGTTCCCATAGCCTTTAGTTTCTTTTTGTATTGCACGCTAGCTACTCTTTCGTTTGCTACGTGCGTAAACGGAATTTTATTTACCCGTAGCCAGTTGGCAAAATACATCATTTCGTGATCCTCTAGTGGCACTTGCCCCGTCGCTTTTGCATGCGCTAGAGTGTTTTCGTATTTTGGTATCATCAAAACAAACTCCTTATCCCGCTTTTGTAAATCATATAATCAGGCTTGGACTTAGCGCCGTTGCTAAGACTAGCTTGCTTTATTTTGTAATTCTTAAAAACTTCGTCGCCGCACTCTATCCTATCGTCGATATACGCTAATATGTCGCTATTTTCGCTTGAAAAAAATATAAACGGCTCGCGCAATAGCCTAATCAGCTTTAAAAAGTCGCGTAGCCCCCAAAAGCATTTATACCCTGTCTTATCCGTTTGCAGATACGGCGGATCTAGAACCAAGACGACCTCTTGCCCGTCAAATTCTTTTATTAGTTCCATTGCATCTTTGCAGACTATCTCTACGCCCTCTAAATAGCCTTTAGCGTTATACTGCAACACTGCGCCTTGTCTAGTTGAAAAAAATCTTTTCTCTTTTTTAAATTCGACTTCGTCATGAGCATAGCCCCCGCCGTAAAACAAAACGGAGCTAAACGTTAGCCAATCGATGTAAAAGCCTTTGTTTTTGAAATCGTCTAAAATTTGAGTTATCGCGGACTTATCATCTGCGTCAAGGGGCTCGTTTTTCTTGTATTTTTCATAATGCGGGTTTATCGCGCGTAAGATTTCGTTCGTCTCCTCGATATGCGCCAGCCTTTCGCAATACCCGTCATAGTCGTTGTATATTACGCGGGCGCTTGGATAGATCTGTTTTATGTTGTGACTAAGCAACCCCGACCCACCGAACGCATCGATAAATATCCCGTTTCGGTAGCGGCTAAACTCGTCTTTAATAAGCTCGTTAAACTGCTTTATGAAGTTTCTTTTTTGCCCTTGAAAAGGCAAAGGAGCGCGGCTAAATTTTGCTATCAAAATAGCCTCCCTTGTTCGCCTTTTACCCTTAGCTCGCCCTCGCTTAGTCTCTTGCATTCTTTTCCGCCTGCGACGAGTATTACGACTTCTCCGCTTTCAAAGTCTATCCGCGCCACGTCGTAAAAATTCCCCCTATCGTTTGGTCTGAATTCTAACCTCATACTGCAGCCTTGTTTATTCTGTTTAGTAGCCCGCCGATAGTCGGCTTATTTTGGATAGCTGCGGCTCGCTCTTTTTTAAACTCAATTATGCTCATAGGCTCTTTATCCTCGCCGACAAAACAAATCTTGTCAAATTTGTTGGTTTGATTGCTAAAGCTATTTACTCTCTCGCTCTTGCCGATTAGATATGCAGGCGCGGTTTGATTAGGCCTTGAGTAGGTTTTGTAAAGTTTTTTAAAATCCCATTTTTTAAAATCCTCCCACTCTTTGCCCTCAAGGTTGCCTACCGCTTCCCAGCCCCCAACTGCTACTACTACGCTCATAATTGCCTTGTCGCTAAAGCACACGCTTCTATCCGTACCGTATTTGCGTAGCGCGTAGATTAGTTCATCTAGTGCCAGCTGCGCTTTGCTTTCAAAATCGCCCTCTACCGCTTCTAAAATTTCGGCGATAGTCGGCATATTTGAGTATTTGCGGCTTTGTCTTAGCTCTCTTAGCCCGCGTTTTAGCTCGCCCGCTTCAAAATGCCCCAAGTCCTCGAAATAAAGCGCAATAACCGCCGGGCTAAGATCAGCCTTGTAGTATTCGACTATCGGCATAAACACGTCGTAAAACTCATTTGTCGTCATAATTCCCTCCTACTCTGTGTCCTTGACCGCTAGCTATTAGCTGGGCTTCAAATTCCCTAAAAGCTCGCATTGTGTTTAGCGTGCCTTGATTTAGGCCGTGCGGGTTTGTCGTAGCATTGTTTGGCACGTTGCGCCCGCTACCCCCTTGCGTCTTGG
>CALCKS010000219.1 GCA_937965895.1 uncultured Campylobacter sp. | reverse complement strand
CTCGCCGTTAAATCTACCGCGAATAACCCTGTCGGATTTTACGTGCAAGTCGCTACCGCCAAGCTCAATAAGCTTTATTAAGTATTTATCTAGTACGCCCTTCATGGCAACTCTTCTAGCACTTTCATCAGCTAGCATTATTGACGCCCTATCGCCAGGCATTCCAAGACCGTTATCATCGGTCGACAGCCCGATTTCGGCCAAAAGCGCAGCCCTATCTTTACGCTTGGCAGGTCTTGCTTCAGCTTCTTTTGCCGTACTTATCCCGCTTTCTTGCGCGCTTTTGACTTGCACTTGCGTTGCTCCTTTGCTTGTACTTTTATATGCTTGCATTAAATTTGACTCAAAAACTTGTTCTTGCGATTCATGCAAATTTTCAGACACGTCAATCTTCGTGTTTTTCTTGGTATTCCAAAAATCTACATTTAAATTTGACTTAGATTGGATTAAATTTACCTCTTTTGCGATTATATCCGATTCATCTTTCGCTTCTTTATTGTCTCCATTTTGAGATATATTAAATTCGTTTTGAAAAAAGTCTAAAATTTGATCCTTTTCGCTAGGACCTTGCGTCAAATCAACCTCTTCTACAATAAAACCGACGCCTAAATTGTCTAAGCTTGCGCTATTATCATTAAATTTTGCGTCCGGCGCTTTATCGACGCCCGGTTGCTCCAACGCCTCAGCTATCTCCGTTTTATCAAGCATATTTTTTTGTTCAAGCGTCTCGTCTAGAGCGTCTATTTCGCTTAACGCTTCATTGATAGCCTGGAGATTTTCACTCAACTCATGATTTTTTGCTTCTAGTTTAGCGTGTTCGATAGATTCATCAAATTTGATAGGCTCTGCTTGCTCTTTCTTTTTCAAAAGCTCGCCATCTAATGGCTTTAATGCCGGTAGGTTATCGAAATCAATATTTTGTCCAAATTTAAACACGGGCTCATGATCGGTCAAATTTTTATCTGCGATTCCGCCTATTTTTTGCTCGTCTTTTTCAGGCTTTAGCTCTATGACTTGCT
>CALCKS010000218.1 GCA_937965895.1 uncultured Campylobacter sp. | reverse complement strand
CCCGCATCAAATGCCGCAAGCATCGCATCCCACGGAGCTTCGACGAATTCCGCTTTTAAATTTAACTTCTTTGCCACTTCGCGTGCCACTTCTACGTCGTAGCCCGTTAGCGCGTCGTTTTTATCGTGGTAGGAGTAGGGCGAATACGTGCCTTCGGTCGCGATTTTCAAAACGCCGTTTTCGAGAGTTTTTGCATTTGCGCCGGTTAAAAGAGCGAAGCTCGCCAAAGCAAGTAGAGAAGATTTTAGTAGTTTTTTCATTTTTTATCCTTTTTAAATTTATCGTTGGCTATTCATCTAAAAAGGCCCGCGAGTGCGGAGTTGAAAATATCTTTTTAAATGTTTAGCGACCTGCTAAGCACTTAAAGAGATATTCGTGCCTAGCGCCCTAGCTTTTCATTTCGCAACAACACATGTCGCACATATCGTTTTTCATAGCGTACCTTTCGAGTAAAATTTGGCGGTGATTTTATGCAAAAAAAGTTTAAGATAAAATAAATTTATATCAAAATTTCGGATTTTATTTTTTTAAATGATATAAATTTTAGATACAAAATCGGCTCAAATATCGACAGGGCCGAGCTATAAGTTAAATTTTAAATTTCATGGAAATTAAAATTTTGATTAATCTTTTTAAATTTAAGTCGCAATCCAGAATAGATCGCGTCTATAAGTAAAAATCCACGCCTTTAAACTCCAAAAATCATTTCTAAGCGTCGACTAAAGCAGTAAATTTACTTGGCTCTCGCTTTTTTCACGCATGCATCCACCGCATCCATCACCGCCGCGCGAAACCCGCCTTTTTCCAGCGCTTTGACCGCTTCTATCGTCGTACCGCCGGGTGAGCAAATTTCGTCTTTTAGGGCTGCTGGGTGTTTGCCGCTTTTTAGCATGAGTCGCGCCGAGCCCGCGACGCTAGCTGCGACGGCTTCATACGCCAGCGCTCTAGGTAGCCCCTCGAGCACTCCCGCGTCCGCCGCGGCCTCGATAAACATAAAAACATAGGCCGGCAGGCTACCCGCGATGCCGGTAAATGCGGCAAATTTAGCCTCCTCGAGCTCATAAACGGCGCCGAAATTTTTAAAAATCTCTCGCACCGCCGCCCGCTCGTTTGCGCTTAAATTTTCGTTAAAACATAGCGCGCTTACGCCCTCTGCGATTGCCGCGGGAGTGTTTGGCATCGCGCGCGCGATCTTAGCCTGCGCGCCCAAAATTTGCGCGCTTTGCTCTAGGCTAAAACTCGGTGCAAGCGTGACTATGACCTTGCCTCGCGCCGCATCTTTTATCAAATTTAATATACCCTCATACGCCGCGGGCTTGGTCGCTAACACCGTGATATCGGCCGCCGACGCTACCGCAGCTTCGCTCTCGCAGGCGTTTACGCCGCATTTTTCGCGCAGAGCCGCCGTTTTGCTCCTAGCATAGACGAACACACTCTCGCCGCCCAGCCTTTGCGCCAAATTTTCGATCATCGCGCCGCCCATATTTCCGCCGCCGATAAAGCCGATTTTAGGATTTTTCATTTTACCGCCTTTCTTAGAGCTCCGATTTTGACCACCTTGCCGGCAAGCGCCTCGCGCACCGCCGCGCTATCTGCCCAGATAGCGCCCGTAACCTGCCCCGGCGTCAAGGTATAAACGCCGCCCGTCTCGGCCTCGTCGCTAGCCTTAAACTCGTTGCCCACGACTAGCTCATAGACGTCCTTCGTGTCGTTTTCAAATTTGATCGCTGCTTTTAGCATCGGCGCTTCGCCCTGTTTCGCCGCGCCCGCGTACTGCTCGAGCATATTTTTACTAAGCTTGCCGTAGACGTCGCCGTCTTGGCCTAGATATATCCGCACGGCGCGCTTATCCGAGTTTTTGCCGCCCTTTTCGCCCTTGCCTACGCTAACGCTCATCTCATAGGCGGTTTCTCCCGTCGGAAAATCCTTAAATTTAGCGTCCGGGACGAAAATGCGAACGTTGTCCGTTACCGTCTTCGTTTCGTGCGTCTGCGGCGTTATGCCAGTTAGCACGATCGTGGATTTCACGTCCGCGCCCTTGTCCAAAACAAGCGCCGAGATCGGCACCCGCGTAAGTAGCGTCGTCTCGTAGCAACCGCTAAAAATAAACGCCGCGGCAAGAGCTAAGATAAATTTTAGTTTTTTCATCGGTTTCCTTTAAATTTACGCCGATTTTAGCATAAATTTCGCCTTGCGTGTCTGTGCGCCGACTCGCGACGGGTCAAATTTCATCGCCGAAAAAGTCGCCGCGGGTATCGCAAATCTAGGTATCTTGCCACACCGAAAAAATACTAATTTGGCTTTAAATTTGACCCCGAATTTAAGCGCAAAACGATAAGGCGAAGTATTTTTGTCATAGACGAGGCGGATAAGCAAGGGCAAAGGAGCGTATATATAATACGTGACTGCAGCCCGCAGCGAAATCCAACGAAGTATATGACAAAAAAACAAGCCGCTAACGAATTTGCCCGCCTCCGCGGACGATATATTTATAGGTCGTTAGCTCCCTCACACCCATCGGTCCTCTGGCGTGCAGCTTTTGCGTGCTGATGCCGATCTCGCCGCCAAATCCAAACTCGCTGCCGTCGCTAAAGCGCGTCGAGGCGTTGGCGTAGACGACCGCGCTGCCCACTTCGTTTAAAAACCGCTCGACGTTTGCATAGTTTTCGCTTAAAATCGCGTCCGAATGCCCGCTAGAATGCGCGTTTATAAAGCCAATCGCCTCATCCGTATCCCGCACGGCGCGTACGGCTAGCACGAGATCTAAAAACTCGGCGCCAAAGTCGCTCTCGCCTGCAAGTTTGATGTTTTTTGCGCCTCGCAGATCCGACTCGCACTCGCCTAGCAGCTGCTCGCTCACGCGAAACTCGACCTCCGGCATCTCGCGCACCAGCTCAGGTAAAATTTTGCCCGTTACGCTCTCGTGTAAAAGCACGCACTCTACGGCATTGCAGACGCTAGGGCGTTGGGTTTTGGCATTTTTGATTATCTTTGCGGCCTGCTTTAAATTTGCGCTCTCATCGACAAAGATGTGGCAAACCCCAGCGCCGGTCATGATGATCGGCACAGTCGCGTTTTGCGCGATAAAATCTTTTAAGCTCTTGCCGCCGCGCGGTATCAAAACGTCGATATACTCGCTCATTTTCGCCATTTGCGCCACGACTTCGCGCTCAGGGCTTTTTACTAGCTGCACCGCGCCTGCGGGTAAGCCGAATTTCGCCCCCGCTTCGTTAAATAAATTTACTAAAAAAATGTTTGAATTTAGCGCGCTGGCGCTTCCTCGCAGGATCGCTGCATTACCGCTTTTTAGTGCCAGAGCCGCCGCGTCGATGCTGACGTTTGGGCGGCTTTCATAGATGATGCCCAGCACCCCCAGCGGCACGCGCACACGGCTGATTTGCATGCCGTTTGGATGGCTCCAGCCGCCTAAATTTTCGCCCACGACTTCGGCAAAGCCCGCCACCTCGCGCACGCCCTGCGCCATAGCCTCGATTCGAGCATCCGTTAGTCGCAGACGATCGAGCAATGCCGCACTAAGCCCCGATTCCTCGCCGTTTGCAAGGTCTTTGGCGTTTGCCGCTTTTATCGCGTCTTTTTGCGCGAGTAGCTCGTCCGCCACGGCGTTTAAAATTTCAAATTTAGCCCCGCTATCAAGCCTCAAAAGCTCGCTGCAAGCGGCTTTTGCGCGCTTACAGATCTCTAAAATTTCGTTCATTTTCGCTCCTTAATTTATAAAGCGCCCTCTCTTAGGCGCAAAGAGTAGCGCCACAAAGCCAAATTTAGCGATGCGTCTACCAAATTTTAGCTTTAAATTTGACCTGATTATAGCTAAATTCGTCCGGATTTCATGCGACCGTAAAAATACGCTATAATCCTTAAAATTTTATGAAAAGGAAGCAAAATGGGCGGGATAAAAGAGTTTTTAAAACACGAAGCTAGCGGCGGGATTTTACTGATGATCGCTACGGTCGCGGCGCTACTGTGTCAAAACACGTTTTTGAGCGATTTTTACAACGAATTTTTAAAGACCAAATTTACCGTAAGCTTCGGCGAATACGGGCTAAGCAAGCCGCTAATCTTGTGGGTAAACGACGGGCTGATGGCGGTATTTTTCTTTCTCATCGGACTCGAGCTAAAGCGCGAGGTTTTGGAGGGCGAGCTAAAAAATCCGTCGCAAATCGCACTGCCCGCTATCGGCGCAGCAGGCGGCCTGATAGTGCCCGCAGTTATCTTTTATCTTTTTACTAAACACGACTCCTTCGCGCTTGGTGGCTGGGCGATACCGACGGCGACGGATATCGCGTTTGCTCTGGGGATTTTGAGCCTACTTGGGCCTCGCGTACCGACTAGTTTAAAAATTTTCCTCATGACGCTGGCGATCGTCGACGACCTCTGCGCGATCGTGATTATCGCGCTATTTTACACGAGCGAGCTTAGCGCCCAAATGCTTGCGGTAGCGAGCGTTTGCCTAGCCGCGCTTTTCGCGCTAAACAGACTCGGCGTAAAGAGCAAGGCGGCCTATCTGATAGTAGGCGCGGTGATGTGGGTAGCGGTGCTAAAATCGGGAATTCACGCCACGCTTGCGGGCGTCGTATCGGCCTTTTTCATACCGCTTAGCTTTAAAGATGAGCCAGGCAAATCGATGCTAAAAAGCATCGAGCACGACCTGCACGGCTGGGTGGCGTTTGGCGTGCTGCCGATATTTGCCTTCGTAAACGCAGGTATCTCGCTGCGAGGCGTCGGACTGGACGAGATTTTGTCTCCGGTCGCGCTAGGTACGGCGCTGGGGCTTTTCGTCGGCAAGCAAGTCGGGGTATTTGGATTTAGCTTTTTAGCGATCAAATTTAAGCTAGCCAAGCTACCGGAAGGCTCAAATTTCATCCAGCTTTACGGCATCGCGGTGCTTTGCGGCGTAGGATTTACCATGAGCCTTTT
>CALCKS010000217.1 GCA_937965895.1 uncultured Campylobacter sp. | reverse complement strand
AACCGATTGCCAAGAGAATCCTTGCCGGCGCAAACGGCGTACTTAAATTTTACATCTTAAAAGGCGATTATCCAGAGCGCACAAGAAGCATCAAAAAAGGTCACGTAGTAACGGAAAAGGGATTATTCGTCGTGGTTGCCGATGAGGACGATAGAGAGGCGGTTCGCTACTATATCCCGCGAAGCTCTATTATTCAGGCAAACGATAGTGAGATGGTTGATAGTAAGACGATTATCTCAGAGCCTGAAAAACAAGAAAAAACTATTATTGCCGAGTGGGATCCGTATTCAACTCCAATAATTGCCGAAGAGGGCGGTAGAGTGACGTACGAGGATATCGAGCCTGGATATAGCGCTGATGAGCAGTATGATGAAGCAACTGGTCAAAGTCGCCTTGTGATTAACGAGTATTTGCCATCCGGTATCAAGCCTACAATCGTTATTAGTACTGATGAAGGCAGGATGATTCGCTATCAACTAGAGCCGAAAACCGCAATATTTGTAGGCAACGATCAAGTGGTGCAACAAGCCGACATCCTAGCTAAGACGCCTAAAGCCGTCGCTAAGTCTAAAGACATCACGGGCGGTTTGCCGCGAGTATCTGAGCTATTTGAGGCTAGACGTCCTAAAAATACGGCTATCATTGCCGAGATTGACGGTACGGTAAGGTTTGAAAAGCCGCTTCGATCCAAAGAGCGCATCGTAATCGAAGCCGATGACGGCGTAACATCCGAGTATTTGATAGATAAAAATCGTCAAATTCAAGTGCGCGACGGAGAATTTATCCACGCTGGTGAGAAGCTAACCGACGGACTAATCTCAAGCCACGACGTTTTGAGAATTTTGGGCGAGAAGGCGCTGCACTATTATTTGATTAGTGAAATTCAGCAAGTTTACCGCTCTCAAGGCGTTGCAATCGCCGATAAGCATATCGAGATCATCGTTTCTCAGATGCTTCGTCAGGTTAAGATTGTCGATAGCGGCGATACAAATTTCATTACTGGCGATATGATCTCTCGAACGAGATTTAAGGAAGAAAACGAGCGCATAATGCGAA
>CALCKS010000216.1 GCA_937965895.1 uncultured Campylobacter sp. | reverse complement strand
CCACCGCTCCCACCGCTCCCATTACTCCCATCTCTCTCATTGCCTCACTTCTCCAAATAGTCCCCCTTATCCCTCGTCATTCGTCATTCGTATTTCGTCATTCGTATTTCGTAATTCATATTTCGTAATTCGTATTTCGTAATTCGTAATTATTTCTTATCTTTGCAAAAAAACAAACATAGCAAATATGCTTTCCCCCAAAGTTTCACTCATTATATATGAAATTAATATACCCTTAAGTGTTTTATACAATAGCACGTATAAATTCTCGTATCTTACCAATACAATAATCGATTTTTTCGGCACTCATGCCAGGGTACACCCCTATCCATAAGCTATCGTTCATTATTTTATCCGTATTTTTAAGCTCACCGACTATTCTAAAATCAATACCTTCTTGCAAGTCTAAAAATAGCGGATGTCGCGTTATATTCCCAGCAAATAAATTTCTGGTTTGAATATTAGCATTTTCAAGATACTCGCTAAGATCGTTTCTACTAAATTTCGCTTCATCTGCAACAGTCATCATAAACCCAAACCAGCTTGGGTCAGAATTTGGCTGAGGTGTTACTAAAATAAGCTCTTTTATATCTTTTAGTCCATCATATAGTCTTTTAAAATTTTCTTTACGACTAGCTACAAACGTAGGAAATTTCTCTATCTGAGCACAACCAACGGCAGCTTGCATATCAGATACCTTTAAGTTGAAACCAAAATGAGAATATACATACTTATGATCATACCCTATCGGAAGCTCGCCAAATTTTTGTGAAAAACGCTTTTTACAAGTATTATCTACGCCGCTTTCGCACCAGCAGTCGCGCCCCCAATCTCGCATACTAAGCATAATTTTTTTAAGCAATGGATCGTTTGTATAAGCGGCTCCACCCTCGCCCATAGTCATGTGGTGCGGTGGATAGAAGCTGCTAGTACCTATATCACCCCAAGTACCGGTCGGTTTGCCATCATACAGCGAGCCTAGTGCGTCGCAGTTATCCTCAATAAGCCACAAATTATGTTTATCACAAAATTCTTTTACTGCTTTAATATTAAATGGGTTTCCCAAAGTGTGCGCTACCATAACAGCTTTTGTTTTGGGGCTAATTGCAAGCTCAAGCTTTGTGTGATCTATATTAAAATATTGAAGTTCCATATCTACAAAAACAGGAACGGCTCCGTATTGCACGATAGGCGCAACCGTCGTAGGAAAGCCCGCCGCCACGGTTATAACCTCGTCGCCGCGCTTTATACGGCGTTCCTTCAAAAGCGGCGAAGTGAGGGCAAAAAATGCGAGCAAATTTGCGCTACTTCCGCTATTTACTAAAAACGCCCATCTAACGCCTAACATTTTGGCGAATTCTTTTTCGAATTGTTTAGAATATGTGCCGTAAGTTAGCCAAAAATCAAGCGAGCTGTCTACCAAATTTATCATCTCTCGCTCATCAAATACACGTCCTGCATAATTTACGCGACTTTTACCCGATACAAATTCTTGCTTTAAAGTTTTTTCGTGCACCAAAGAATAATATTCCTTTGTTTTTTCTAATATTTCTCGTTTTAATTTATTAGCATCCATAATCTTCCTTTAAAATTTTAGATATACCTTCCTCAATCGAAACCTGCGGCTTCCAGCCTAAATCATAAAGCGGCTTAACATCCTCTATAATATCCATAAATTCGCCCTCTCTATATGGTAAGGCACCAAAATTTAATACTGTTTTTATACTCTTTTTAGTAAGAATTTCGCCATATATAGTCTCAACAAAATTTCTTACGCTAATTTGCTCTCCTGTTCCAACGTCAAATTCCGTAAATGCTTCAAAATTTGAAAAATTTTGAAGCATTATAATATATGCATTTACAATATCATCTATGTAAATAAAATCTCTTTTTTGCTCACCCTTTGTTAAATTAATACAATCTTTATTTTTCAATAAACTCTCTATTATCCAAGAAACAAATTTTGTTTTATCATCTCCCACGCCATACATATGCTCTAATCTTAAATTTACTACTTTAATCTTATGGCTAAAAACTTTAAGCCATTCTACAAATTGTTTTTTTGACAGAGAGTAAGAATTTAGATATTTATATAGCAAGGTGTCGGTGTTGAAAAAAGTGTCGGTGTTGAAAAAAGTAGAAATTTCTAAAAGTCGCAGGGAAAATAATAAATTTGTATTTACTATTTCATATACCGATTCTTTATTTCTACCATAATTAGTTACAGTATTTATGACAACGTCTATTTTTTGATTAGCAAACGGCTCTTCTAATCCGACTATATCTATATCATAAATCTTGACTTTATCTACGATATCTGAAATTCTATAAAGATTAGAGCTACTCCTTTTAAGACCTACGACTTTATATCCTAATTTCAATAGCTTTCTTGCTAAATGGGAGCCCAAAAAACCATTAATACCAGATATTAATATGACCATTTCATATTATTCGTGTAGTTTTTCAGATCATCACTGGTTAAAATTTCTTTATTCTCGTAGAAACCTTTATACCATTTTATAGTTCTTTCAAAAGCGGCTTTGCTGTCCCATGTAGGCTTCCAGCCAAGTTTTATATTTGCTTTCGAGCAATCAAGCTTTAACAAATTTGCTTCATGAGGATTTTGCGAGTTTACTTCAAACTTAAACTCAACTTTGTCCCAATATTTTTTAAGTTCCAACAAAACATCACCTACATTATAATTACCCTCTTCGCTAGGACCAAAATTCCAACCATCAGCAAATTCCTTTTTGCCTTCCAGTAACCTCTGCCCCAAAAGTAGATAACCGCTTAGGGGTTCAAGTACATGTTGCCATGGACGAGTGGCTTTTGGATTCCTTATCGATACAACTTCGCTTTTAGATGCTGCCCTAACAACATCACAAATAAGCCTATCATCCGCCCAGTCTCCACCACCTATGACATTCCCTGCCCTAGCACTCGCGAGTAGCGTCTCATGAGATTTTCTGTATTCATCTAAATTAAAAAACGAATTTCTATATGAGCTAGTTAAAATTTCGGCGCAACCCTTTGAGGAGCTGTATGGATCGTATCCACCCATCGGATCGTTCTCTCGGTATCCCCAAACCCACTCTTTATTTTCGTAGCATTTATCGCTAGTAATATTAACGATGGCCTTGACATTATTTTTCCTACATGCTTCAAAAACTTTTAACGTACCAATAACATTTGTTTCATAAGTCTCAATCGGATTTTTATATGACAGCCTTACAAGTGGCTGAGCGGCTAGATGAAAAACAATGTCTGGTCTTACTTCTTTTATAGCAAGATCTATATTTTCAAGATCTCTTATATCACCAAAAATACTTTTTATATCTAAATTTAATAGCTCAAAGTGGCTTGGCTTTGTTGGAATTTCATTTGAGTAACCAACCACGTTCGCCCCCATATTTGCAAGCCAATACACTAACCATGAACCTTTAAAACCAGTGTGTCCTGTCACCAAAATATTCTTTCCACTATAAATATCTTTAAACATAATCTATTACCACGTTTTCCAAGGGGCTTTATCAGTGTCCCACATTTTTTCCAAAACTTGTTTATCTCTCAAGGCATCCATAGGCTTCCTGCAGCCCTGCGTCCTTGAGGTTCGGCTCGATGATGCAATCCAGAAACAGCAGCTCATCCGAGCCTTCGAGCTTCATGACTTCCGCCACATAGGAGCGTGTCGGCAGCTTCACCGTCATCTTTCCCGCACTCGTCTCGATGTCGTACTTGCGCTTCTTCTTGTTCGCTAATTCCTCTTTCTTCTCAATGAGTTCCTTGATCGATACTGCCATTTTCGTATTCCTCCTTAGAATTTTGCGTATAAGAAAAGCACCTCACGTCTGCAAGGTGCCTTTTCTTTGTTCAGTTTACATTCACTTCGCCAGAGACAATTTTTGTGCGATTGCATTCTGCAAGGTCTGTGAAAAGTTCAAGCCGACCCGCTCCGCCTCAGCGTTCATCCAATACGGAATGGACAAGGTTTTCTTAACGAACCGCTTGCTCTCTCGCTCGCGAAACGTCGGCATGAAAGCTTCCACAAGCATAAAGACCTCATTTTCCTGCAAGTCCTCCTGCTCTGCCAACATCCGCAAAGATGAAGGCTGCGGAATTTCGTCGCCGTCCTGCTCCATGCCGTAGATGTGCAGGGCGAGCGCCTCTCGCGCCATGCGTACGGCCTCGTCTTCATCTGCGCCAAACGTGATGCAGCCGGGCAAATCAGGGAAAACGACGTGCACGCCGTCCTCCTCGTAGCTGAAAATTGCGGCATAGCGATAAAAATCTGGAAACATCGTACCTCCTTCCCCGAAAAAGGGGATGGCCTAAAACTTAAGCCCCGACTGTCTCTCAATGCTCTTCAAATCGCGAACGCCTAGGTCTTTGACCAGATGGCGCAGCGTCACCTTTCCCGGCTTCGTCGAATGCTTGAACTGATGGTGATCGCCTTCGCAGTTGACCTCGAACCACCCGTCCGCTTTGAGCATCTTGAGAACATCCTTTGAAGAATACCTTTTCATATCCTTCCTCCTATATTATTATACTACGTATTATATTACGTGTCAATTCATAGGAGTTTTTGGGAAGATGTTTCAAGACCGTCAATCATCCACCATCTCAACGAAGCTCGCGTCCTCCGGCGTAAAGCCGAACAGAAATTCCTTCTCGACGACTTCCCCCTTCTCGAACACCATGAGCGTCAACTCGTTACCGAAGATATTCTTTGCAAACGGGCTGTTCGTGCCGAAGAGGCACGCTGCGTCAATCGCCTTGTAAAACGCCTCGGCGATGTACGGGCGAATCTCTGCAAACACATTGGTCGTCGTGTCTTCGAGCTTCTCCTTGCTGCACGGCACGATGACGCCAATCTTCTTGGCGACAAGCTCCGGAAAAATCCATGTCGCGACCGAAGTCTTGATTCGCTCCGTCTCGCCGACCCAGTACGCGCCGGGGCCTTCCGTCATGACGGGAAACTTCTGCGTCTCCGACTTCATCGGCTGCACCGTCGAAAGCCGCATGACCGAAGAGCCGCGCACCACGTCCGCGATGATCTCCGCTGCCGTCGGCGTAGGCACAAAGCCCTGCAAATTCTCCTTCAAATACGTCGTATCTGCCATTTTGTATGTCCTCCTTATCTCTTGACCTGATTCTCGTAGATGGCGTCAAAGAAGCCGTTCGTCACGCCTGCGCCGCCCGCAGCCCCCGACGCGCTTCCGGCACTCGCTCCAGCCGTCGGCGCCTTGCCTTTGAGCTTCTCGTTCACGCCCGCCTCGACCGC
>CALCKS010000215.1 GCA_937965895.1 uncultured Campylobacter sp. | reverse complement strand
ATAAAGATAACGGCTGAAGCCAACAGGCTAAACTACGAGGTCGAGGCTAAGGGTAAAACCGAGATAAATAACGCCGAAAACATCGTCTCAGCGGCGATTTTGGAAAATAGATTTAAGCTTGCTTTGATAGAGTTTATGCCGCAAATCATCGCCCAGGTCGTAAAACCGGCGGAGAAAATCGACTCTATCAAAATCGTGCAAATGGCGGGCCTTGGCGGCGCAAATCAGGGCGGAATCGGCTCAAATACAAACGGCGGCGTTAGCAACGCGGGTGCGTCTCTCTCCGATCAAATCGTAAACGCGTCTTTAAACTATAAAGTAAATGCGCCCATAATAGAAGATCTAATGAAACAAGTGGGTATCGATCTAAACGGCGGGATACAAAATATCGCCTCGCCTTTGATAGACGGTTGCGAAAAAGCTAAAGACGCGTCAAATTTTAGCGCAAAAGAGACTGAGAAATTTAATGCTGCAAGCGAACAAAAAGACGGCAAGAAAAAGTAAATCTAGCCTCAAATTTGATTAAAGTTGTGTAAATGGGCGGCACACTAGCGCGGTAAAGCCGGCTAAATTTGGCCGTCCTTTTTTACAATCAAAAAAATAGCTGCTTTTTGTGGTTGTTTTTGGCATATTTTGAGCTGTCTGCACTGCTGTAAATTTAACATCTACAAATTTTAAATACGTTTAATATTTATGTAAATTTAACTGCTTAAGTTAAATTTTATATTCCCTTTTAAATTTGATTAAATCACAAGCAAATTTTATTAATTTTTTATTTTAACACCAGTAAAATAACGCTTAAGAAATCGGGTCGATTTTACCTTTTTAAAGGACACTTCATGAATTTTTCAAATTCAAAATGGTTTATCGTTTCAGGTGCGGCGCTTGGCGCTTTAGGCGCGCTACTTGTGTATTTCGGCAACCCCGGCAACATGGGCGTTTGCGCGGCTTGCTTTTTACGCGATACGGCGGGAGCGCTCGGCTTTCATCGCGCGGGAGTCGTGCAGTACGTGCGCCCGGAGATTATCGGGCTTATTTTGGGCGGCTTCTTAGCTAGCGTGCTTTGGACGAAGGAGTTTAGCGCAACCACGGGCTCGTCGCCTTTCGTGCGCTTTTTTCTAGGATTTTTCGCGATGATCGGCTGCCTAGTGTTTTTGGGCTGCCCGTGGAGGGCGTTTTTGCGTCTGGGCGGCGGCGATATGACGGCGGTTGCTGGAGTCGTCGGTATTTTTGCGGGCGTGTGCGCGGGCGTATTTTTCAAAAGGCTCGGCTACGGCCTGACGAGTGAGACTAAAACCCAGGCCGCGATAGGCGTTTTGCCGACGGTTATCGGTATTTTGCTGCTTGCAGCGCTGGCTCTAGGGCTAAAGCTCGGCGAAAACGGCGCGCTTTTTACCTCTGCAAAGGGCCCTGGCTCCATGCACGCTCCCATCCTGATCTCGCTTGGTTTTAGCGTCGTCGTGGGCGCGCTAATGCACAAAAGCAAATTTTGTAGCGTAGGGGCGTTTGGTAGGCTTTTTAAAGGGGATTTCTCGATGTTTACAGGGATCATCAGTATCGTCGTTTTTGCCAGCATCGTAAATTTGGCGCTTGGACAGTATAAATTCGGCTTTGAGGGTCAGCCTATCGCGCACAACGATGTGGTTTGGAACTTCCTTAGCATGACGCTGGCCGGGCTTTGCTTTAGCCTTAGCGAAGGCTGCCCGGGCAAACATCTCGTGCAAATGGGTGCGGGCAATCTAAGCTCCGTTATCTTTGTCATCGGTATGGCGGCTGGCGCGGCCGTAGCGCATAACTTCTTGCTCGCTAGCTCTCCTAGCGCCATAACGGCGGCTGCTCCATGGGCGGTAGCGATAGGGTTTATTTTTGCGGTTTATGTGGGATTTTTCCACAAAAAAGCCGCTTGATTCCCCATAAATGACGGATTTCAATCTTTAAAATTTTAAACCCGTTTCGGTTACGTATTTCATATACGCGCCCTCACGGGTTAAAATTTTAAAGTTAAACTACGCCTATTCTGTCTGGAATATTTGTCCCATATCTTGCTAAATTTATAAATTTGACATTTTCGCGGTACGGGTCTGGGCGAGCAAGGGATAAGGTGCCGAGTTTTTAAATTTGAGTTATATGAAAAGCGAGCCGAAATTTGCCGAATTTGATAGCGATTGGGAGTAAAAGCGGGCTAAACATCATGGTCTAGCCCGCAAGAAATAAAGCTTTTGTTTAAAAAGTCGTCAAATTTGCTCAGCGCGTATGATAAAGCTGCGCCGAGAAATTTATCCTAAAAGTCCGGCCCCTTTTATCGCCTGACTGCGCTCTTTTGCGTAGATGCGCTCGCCTCCTATGACGTCGTATTTCCAAATCGGCGCGTTAGCCTTAAAGTCCTCGACAAACTCGTTTATCAGCTGCAAGGCGACCTTTCTTTGCGGACTTACGACGCCTGCGACGTAGGAGCTCTCGTGCACCGGCACGTCTCCGCGAGAATGCGCGAAAAGCACGTATGTGCCCAGATCCTTTGCCTTTTGCTCCCAGCCCGCTAGCCATTTGCGCAGGATCGGCTCGTAGATATCAAAGCTAAGCGCGCTTATGCCGCTTTCTTCGCGCACGATGCCCGTAAACGTGATGAGCGCGCCGCAGTTTTTGTCCTTAAACTCGTCGTACCAGGCGTTTGTGATCGCTTTGGCGTCGAGGCTTCCATCAAATATCTGCATATTAACCCCCACAAACCGGCGGTAAAATGGAAATTTTATCACCGTCTTTTAGCGGCGCGTTTAGCGAGCTTGCGATCTCGTCGTTTACGGCGACGGCGCAGATTTTTAGCCACTCGGACAGCTCCGCATACTCGCCTAGTTTTTCTTTTACTTCGCTTAAATTTGCCGCTTCCAGCTTTAAATTATTCATCTTTATTGGGCCCAAAAACTCGATTTCTACCATAAATTCACCTTTGAAATTAAATTTTTTTCTTGATTTTACTTAAAAAAATATTTAGATATACTTACGCCAAATTTTAAACGAAAGAGCCGTAATGAACGAAATCTTAAGCAAAATAAAAACACCCGCCTACGTCTGCGAAGAGGCCAAGGTGCGCGCAAATCTCGAAATTTTAAAACGCATCAAGGATGAAAGCGGCGCAAAGGTGCTAGTCGCCCTAAAAGGCTTTGCATTTAGCGGCGTGATGGGGCTTGTCGGCGAGTATCTGGACGGCGCGACATGCAGCGGCCTGCACGAGGCTAAATTTGCTGCAAAATACGTTCGCGGAGAAATCCATACCTATTCGCCCGCATTTAAGGATGAGGACATAGATGAGGTGCTCGCGCTCTCAAAACACGTGGTTTTTAACTCCTTTGCACAGTGGGCTAAATTTAAAGAAAAAGCCCTAGCTGTCGGCGTTACCTGTGGGCTTCGCGTAAATCCCGAGCTATCCGTCGCGCCGACTGACGCGTATAACCCGTGCGGTCGCTACAGCCGACTAGGTATCACGCGCGCAAATTTTGACGCTGACGCGCTTGATGGTATCACGGGACTGCATTTTCACGCACTTTGCGAGGAGAGTGCGCAGAGCCTGGAGACCGTGCTGATGGCGTTTGAGGAGAAATTCGGCGAGTTTATCCCGCGTATGAAGTGGGTAAATTTTGGCGGCGGACATCACGTCACCAAAGAAGGCTACGACGTCGATCTGCTCATAAATTTGATCAAAAACTTCCGCAAAAAATACGGTGTCGAGGTCTACATAGAACCCGGCGAAGCGGTTGGCTGGCAGACGGGATTTTTGGCCGCTTCGGTGCTTGATTTTGTGCAAAATGAAAAAACCATAGCGATCCTAGACGTCTCGGCCGAGGCGCATATGCCAGACACCGTACTGATGCCGTACCGACCGGCCGTGCGAGGCGAGAACAAGGGCGGTAAATTTAGCTACCGTTTCGGCGGAAATACCTGTCTAGCCGGCGATATCGTGGGGCTTGACGCGGGCGAGCCGGAGTATAAATTTGACGCGCCGCTAAGCGTGGGTGATAAAGTGATCTTTGAGGATCAGATCCACTACACGATCGTGAAAAACACGACCTTTAACGGTATAAAGCTGCCCGATTTACTCCTTTTAAAAGAAAACGGCGAGCTTGTAACCGTGCGGGAATTTGGCTTTGAAGAGTATGAGAGGCGAAACTAGATTTGATGCCCTGAACCGCGCCGTTTAGGATGCAAATTTGACGTTTGGGGAGGGCGCCGTTTGTGGCTGTAAATTTAAATCAAATTTTACGCCAGGTTTCTGCATGATATGCGCCTGCGCTAAACCCGTAGCTTTTCGGATTTAAATTTTGAAATTTGGTTTATCGCCCGCCAAATTTGCCGCAAATTTAATCTCAAACGAAGTTAAATTTAAGATAAATAAAATCTAGCTTATATAAATGAATTAATATAGTGGATTATAAATTTGACCCCGATTTTGATAAAAAAGCGCCGCAACTGCCTAAAAATGCGTTGTTTTGACGCTAAGCTTGCATTACGTTATTTTTTGATATAATTTCATGAAAATCCGCAAAATTTAGCCTTTGGCTGGATGCCGACCACAACAAGCTTTTTGAGACGGAAAACAAAACCAAAGGGAGATAGCATGACGAGAATTTTTAGTTTGCTTTCGGTCTTCGCCTGTTGGGTCTTCGCTATCGAGGCGAGTCCTAGCACAAACCAGTACCAGAGCAATATCTGGGCTGCGGGTAGAATCGAGAACATTAAGCCTTACGAAGACGGTTTGGGGCCGATTTTTACTTTTATTCAGGGTAACGACTACTTCGCTATAGCCGTTTTGTCGCTGATTTTAGCCGTGATTGGGGCATTTGCTTTGCATTTTTTGATTATCGGGCCAAAGCATTTTAGTCACGACGGAAACAAAGTCTATGCATTTAGCGTAATAGAGCGCGTCGCTCACGGGCTAGCCGCGATCTCGTGGATAGTACTAGTACCGACCGGTATCATCATGATGTGGGGTGCGGAGCTTGGCGGCGGAGCTTTCGTGAGATTTTGTAAAAATATTCACGGGTTAGCCACTATTATATTTGCGGTATCCGTATTACCGATGCTGATAGCTTGGACGAAAAGAATGCTACCGACGATCTACGACATCAGATGGATGCTGATCGTAGGCGGGTATCTTTCAAAAGTTAAGCGACCAGTGCCTGCGGGTAAATTTAATGCTGGTCAAAAAGCATGGTACTGGGTCGCTATCCCCGGCGGTATCGTGATGATACTAACCGGTGCCGCGATGTTCTTCTTAGATTTTAAAACGCCTGACGTCGCTACTTGGCTAGGCGTACCGCAAATCGAAGTTTTAAGAGCTTCTGCGCTAATCCATAACGTGCTTGGCATCGTGTGTGCGGTATTTTTCCTAGTGCACATCTACATGGCTGCTATCGCGATACACGGCGCTATCTGGTCGATGGTAACGGGATATAAAGAAGAAGAAGAGGTTTATGTGCTTCACCACTACTGGTATCAGGAACTCATCTCTAAAAATAAAATTCCCGTATCTGAATACGAAAAAACTTACGCAAAATTAAAATAATAAAAAAGGAGAAGTTTTTCTCCTTTTTTATTTTAAAGCCTAGGCTGAAATCCGCCTTTTTATACAAAATTTAAAATCTTTTAGATAAAATCTCTCCTTAGACTTCAGGTTGAAGAGTAATAAATTTTAAGGAAAAATCAATGCAAATCGATTGTAGAAATTTAGCTTGTCCGGAACCCGTCATCAGGACTAAAAATGCGCTTGAGGGCTTAAAAAAAGGCGAAAAGCTTGAGATTTTAGTAAATTCTACCACTCCAAAAGAAAACATTAGCCGTTTTTTAAAAAATCAAAACGTCGAATTTAGCATAGAACAAAACGGCGCCGAGACAAAAATCACCGCCGTTAAGGATGAATCCAAGCTGGAGCTAGCTAATTTTGACGAATTCGTCTGCGAGATCACGCCAAAGAATAAAAAAACAGTCATTTATCTAAACGAAGAATACGCCGGAAGCGGCGACGTGGGCGTTAGCTTGCTATCTAAATTTTTAGGCGCGCTTTTGCAAGTAGACAATAAGCCAGAATACATCCTTTGCGTAAACAATGCCGTCAAAATGACTACAAACCGCGCGCATGCGAGCTTTAAACCGCTTAAGGATTTAGAGGCTGCGGGCGTTAAAATTTTAAGCTGCGGTAGCTGCCTAGAGGCATACAAGCTCGTAAGCGACCTAAGCGTCGGCGAGATGTCAAACGCCTACGAAGTCATGCAAATTTTAACTACGCACGAGCAAATCAAGCTATGATTTACAACGACAAACGTCTCACGAAATTCGTTAAAGCGGCGGGTTGAGCGGCCAAGCTTGACCCGTCGGGTCTACACAAAACTATCGGCGATTTAAATTTAGCTCACCCAAATTTGCTCTCAAACATCGGCACAAACGAGGATGCGAGCGTATTTAAGATCACGAACGACATCGCGCTCGTGCAGACGCTAGACTTTATCACGCCGGTAGCGGACGATCCGTTTATATTCGGTCAGATCGCGGCTGCAAACAGCCTAAGCGACGTGTTTGCGATGGGTGGCAAGGTACTAAACGCGCTAAATATCGTCGGTTTTGATAGCTGTAATCTAAGCGGCGAAATTTTGGGCGAAATTTTACGCGGCGGGCAGGATAAAGTCGCCGAGTGTGGCGGCGTGATAGTCGGCGGACACACGATAGAGACGCAGCAGATGTATTACGGCCTTAGCATCACGGGCGTCGTTTCGCCAAGCTCCTTTTGGTCAAACAACACCGCGCG
>CALCKS010000214.1 GCA_937965895.1 uncultured Campylobacter sp. | reverse complement strand
AATTTTACTTTTTTAGCGCTCAGAATTGTTTTTTATAAACACTCTTAGATAGACTATGAAAAAATTTTAAAATTTAAATAAGATAGAGCAAAACTCTTGGATCTACTGGAAGTATCATATAAATTTACTAGGCACCCTTGAAGGCAAAAATGAAAAATTCATTCATGCAAATATCATCCTTTTTCATATTTTTTAGTCTTAGACTTACGTTGGTGTCTTGCTAAAGTATCGGCAGTAGTACAAATATCATCCTATCAAGGCTAAAATTTTTTACATCCTCACACCAGTCATTCTAGTGGTAAAGCTCATAAAATTTCGATATTTCGCCGCAAAGCACCCAGTAAAAACTACGAGTAGCCAAGCTGCGTATCTTTCCATTTGCCGCTTGTCTGGCACACAGTAAAAGACATTGCCAGCTTTGCCACCAAAGGCACCGCCGTTTATCGCGAAAAATCCACTCAAAATATCATTTGCTACGAGCAAATAGCTAGACATCTGTCTACCTCGCTAAAGCTTTTGTCAAAGGTTAAAGCTGTAAATTTTACACTTCATCTGCTCATATACTGAACCAAGCAGGCGCAATCAACCACTATCTATCACGATGCCACCACAACCATAAACAAGTGCTCCCATCGGTGAGCAAGTAGTTACCTGAAGTCCTAAAAGCTCACTTTGCGCTCTGCTCTCATCGCAAGGCAAAATTTCATAATCGTTTTTGTCCTCTTTTAGCCACTCTTCTATCGGTACCCAGACTGGACTATTTGTATCTATAAGCCACCCTAGAGCTCTTATTGTGTACCGTTACAATAAATTTAATGAAATTTAAAAGAAGAGTTTGGCGAGTCACCCCGCCAAATTTGTATTAGTAGATTATTTTGCGTCCCAAGCTAGGATCGTGTTGCCCTCGGCGTCGGTAGCCACGTCGCCCATGCCCATAATGTTGTAACCGCAGTCTACGTAGTGAACTTCACCTGTTACGCCACTAGCTAGGTCGCTAAGCAGATACATAGCGCTGTTGCCGACATCTTCGGTAGTGACGTTGCGTTTTAGCGGGCTATTTACTTCGTTGTAGCGCAAGATCATCCTAAAATCGCCTATTCCGCTTGCAGCAAGCGTTTTGATAGGGCCTGCGCTGATCGCATTTACGCGGATGTTTTTAGCGCCAAGGTCGTGCGCTAGGTAGCGAACCGAGCTTTCAAGCGCTGCTTTTGCGACGCCCATAACGTTGTAGTGTGGCACAAATTTTGGTCCGCCTAGATACGTAAGAGTTAGCACCGAGCCGCCCTCTTTTAGTACCGGCAGCACCGCGCGCGTAAGGCTCAGTAGCGAATAAACGCTAGTACCCATCGCGATGTCAAAGGCTTCTTTTGTAGTGTTTACGAACTCGCCCTCTAGCGCTTCTTTTGGCGCATAAGCCACGGCATGCACGACGAAATCTATCTCGCCAAGGCCTGCTTTGATACGATCCGCAAGACCGTCCAAGTGGGCAGGGTTGTTTACGTCAAGCTCATAGACAAATTTGCTCCCAAACTCCTCTGCGATCGGCTCTACGCGTTTTTTTAGCGCGTCGTTTAGGTAGGTAAACGCCATCTGCGCACCCTGAGCGTGACAAGCTTCGGCGATGCCGTAAGCGATGGATTTGGCGTTAGCGACGCCGACGATGAGGCCTTTTTTGCCTTTTAGTATCATTTGTTCTCCTTTTTTATTAAAGCTACTTAACTTTTTCTGCTTCACAAGCTTACAGCTACAAGCAGAGTTATTTATCTTTCGTTAAAATTTTAAAAGCAATACTCAAAAACTATATGCTTACTCTGCTTATTTTTTAAATCCTACCTTAACTAAGCGAAAAATCCTTCGCAATTTGACTTAAAATTCTATAAATTAAAATTCGCGAAATCTCGCGAAAACGCCAAATTTGAAACTAAATTTGACAGCGGCAGTATCGCGAAGCTAGACTAGGCGACTTACAATTTTGCAATCCAAATTTAATTTTTGAATATAAATCGACAAGCGGAAATATCGCTAGGCGGATTTAAATGTTTCGCAGTAAATTTCGTCCCAAGACTAGGCATGTAGCATGACGCAGGGCGAAATTTACAAAATCATTTAAAGATGCTCACAAGACGACGCGCATAAGCTCCAAAAACTTCGACGCGTCCCAGCTCGCCGTCCCCACTAATACTCCATCGCAGTTTGCGATACCCGCTATCCCGCCGATATTTGCGACATTTACGCTGCCTCCGTAAAGCAGTGGCGCGCTCGTCTGCTCGCGGATGAAATTTAAAACTCCTTCGATCTGCTCTGTGCTCGCGCTCTTGCCCGTGCCTATCGCCCACACGGGCTCGTAGGCAATCAGCAGCCGCTCGTAGCCAAGGTCTATATTTTCAAGCTGGCGGCTTAGAAATTCTTTGGTCGCTCCACTTTCATTCACGCTCAAATTTTCGCCGATACAGTAGACAATCTGCCAGCCCGCCTTTACGGCGAAGCCAAATTTAGCTCGTAAAAGCTCCTCGCTCTCGCCCAGCTCGCGCCGTTCGGAGTGTCCGATCAGTACACTTTTTACGCCAAACTCGTCCAGCATCGCCTTGCCGATCTCGCCGGTGTGAGCACCGCTTTCGCATGGATAAAAATTTTGCGCGCCGAGTTTAAATTTATGAGCTGCAAGATCAAGCGCGCTAAACGGAGGAAAAACCGTCACGTCGCCGTTTGCGCTTAAATTCGCATCTAAAATTTCAGCGTATTTAGCAAAGCTCGCTCTCGTGTGATTGCACTTTAAATTTGCTAAAAACCTCACTCCGCAGCCTTTCTAAGCGGTTTTATGCCAGGTAGCTCCTTGCCCTCGATGAGCTCCAGGCTCGCGCCGCCGCCCGTCGAGATAAATGTCATCTCATCAGCGTCTCCCGCGCGCTCGACGACGTCAGCCGTGTCGCCGCCGCCCACGACCGTAGTCGCGTGAGTGTCGATGATAGCGTGGCTCATTTTGATGCTGCCTTTGCTAAATTTAT
>CALCKS010000213.1 GCA_937965895.1 uncultured Campylobacter sp. | reverse complement strand
GGGGGGGGGGGGGGGGGGGGGGGGGGGGGGGGGGGTGGGAAGTCGACCGTTTCGATAGGGCTTGCCGATGCACTCAATAGGATCGGGAAAAAACGGTGCTTGCGCTCAGAGAGCCGTCTTTAGGCCCCTGCTTCGGCATAAAGGGTGGTGCGTGCGGTAGCGGAAGGGCGCAGATTGTTACGATGGAAGAAATCAATCTGCACTTTACCGGCGATATCCATGCGATTTCCGTAGCAAACAATTTGATTGCGGCTCTGGTCGATAATCACATTCATCACGGCAACGAACTCAAAATAGATCCCTGCACGATTTCGTGGAAGCGGTGCGTCGATCTCAACGACCGCGAACTGCGCAGCATCGTCGGACTCGGCGGCAGAATGAACGGAGTGCCACGGGGAGATCGCTTTTGCATTTCCGTCGCAAGCGAAATCATGGCGATCGTCTGTCTCTCGCGCACGATCTCGGAATTGAAAGAGCGTATCTCGAATATCGTCGTCGGCGAAAATTATGACAGAGAAAGCGTAACACAATAGCAAATAGAACAAATTCCGTAAAGCGATCGTCCCATCTGCTTTCCCACCCGTCTCATTTTACGCCATGAAGCGTACCATATGCAAGCTATAAATGCCCTAGGGCTGGGGATATCCGTCAAGAGGCGATAGGCTCTTGACGGATAATATGATATGTCGTTCCGCCATTTTTTGCTCCATTGGGTTTGTTTGAGACGTTTTAGCGCTTTATGAGGGCTATCTTTTTTGGGTAGTATTTTTTGTATATTACAGCTACACGTAAATTTAAAAACACACCCGCGTATTTTTTAATCATCATAACTATAAAAGCTATAAGCCTAAAAGATATTATCTATATTGTTATTGCAATGCTCTATGACTTCTTTTAATACTATGAGATATTTTTCGCTGCAACTATTAAGCTTTGATGCTTGCTTTTAGTGTTATGAGTGCATAAAGCTTTTAAGATGTCTACTTTATCCTTTTATTCGCTATTTTATCTTTTCGTTGCTCTTTGATATTCCTATACCATTTATTTGTTTCGTAATTTGATGGGTGACTGTTTTTGCGTTTATTGACCTTTGAATAGCTACCTATTTTATATCGCATATTGCATTTACTTCTATGCTTTATAATTTTGCGATACTGCGAAGTGAAATTTTAAAATTTAGAGCAGCAAAAGACCTTGAAATTCGATATGGTAAAGCGATTTTAAATTTTAAATACTTCATAAAAGGGTAAAATGCGCCAAATTTTTATATGAGCAGGGGATTTGATGATAGATTGAGATAAAGGGCCGATAGCGGCAAAAACGATTACTCACTAAAAAATCTAGAAATTCTTGTATCCGTTCTAAAATTTCAAGTTATATTTGAACAAATAAAAAACGGTAAATAGCCGCCTGCCCTCCTTCCCTATCTTACGCTAAGTCCTTCATCCAGGTATTTGATGACGGGGTAGATAAATAGCTCTATTACGCGCCGTTTGCCTACTTTTACCTCCGCCGTTACGCTCATACCGGGTTCGATCTCCTTTTTGATCCCATCTACGATTAAAAATGTAGAATCCGGTCTGATCTTTACTTCGTAAATTTCTCCCAGCTTCTCATCGTTTATCGCATCGTTTGCTATGTGAATCAGCCTACCCTCTAGCTTGCCGTATTTTTGAAAGTCGAAGGTCTGAACCTTAATGGCTACGCTTTGATTATTTTCCAGATAGCCTATGTCTTTATTAAGTACGTTTGCTTTGATGATTAAAGGCTTATCGCTAGGCACTATAGAGATTAAATTTTCTTGATTTGTGATGGCGGTTCCTTGCGTATTTACAAGTAGCTTTCCCACAAAGCCATCAACGGGAGAGGAGATGATCTGCTGTCTGGTTTGAAACAAGATCGCGTTGATCTCCGCTTTTAGCGAGCTTGCTTCCTTCTGTTTGGCTAGCATCTCATCGAGCCACTTTGATATGCTTTGGCTTTTAAAGGCCTCAAGCTCTTTAGCTAGCTCATCTAAATTTACCTTTTGCTCGGAAAGCTTTTCTTTTGAAATTTTAAGATTGGAGTTTAGCTCGATTACCTTTGATTTTAGCTCATATAGATCCTTGCGCGCTATTATATCTTTTACTTTATTTAGATTATTCAGCCGCGCTTCATCTATCTTTAAAATGCCGCTTAGTCTCTCAACTTCTAAATTGGTGGAATTTATTTCCATTTGCAGAGCTTGCATTTTTAGATTATAGACATTTATGCTCTCTTCGTAATTTGATTTTTGCGTATTGTATAAGCTAAGCTCGTCCGCGCTGATGTTAGCATCCAGACTCCTGCCAGAGCTTAGAGCGTCAAGCCTTTTTATCGAGTATTCAAGTAGCGTCAAGCTTTCTTGCTTGGTGGATAAATTTACCGTAGAGACGCTAGGATCGATTAAGATTAGATGATCGCCCTTTTTTACTCTATCGCCCTCTTTTACTAAAATTTTAGAGACAACGCCGCTTTCGAGAGATTTTAAAATTTTAATCTCGCCGTCGGGCACGACTTTGCCGTTAGCGCTTACTACGATATCCACTTTAGCAAATACCATCCACAGCAAGGCAAATATCAAAGCCCCGCAAGCTATCCATAAGATAGATCTTCCTAGCGGGTTTTGCGGAGCATCCTCTATCTCGATTAAAAGAGGCTTGAACTCGTTTGAATCATCATCTATTCTTTTGAAAATTTTTAGCATTGTTTATCCCGCCCTACTCTTCGGCTTAACCTGCCTGCTTATCATATAAGCTCTTGTAGTAGCCGCCCAGAGCCATTAGCTCCTCGTGCTTTCCGCGCTCTACGATCTCGCCCTTATCAAGTACTAAAATTTCGTCGCAATTCTTAACGGAATTTAGCCTATGGGCTATGATGATGAAGGTTTTTCCCTTTTTGATCTCGCTTAAATTTTGATTGATGATGCTTTCGCTTTCATAATCAAGTGCGGAGGTCGCCTCATCAAAGATCAAAATTTTAGGATTATTTATGAGCGCTCTAGCGATTGCGATGCGCTGTTTTTGTCCGCCGCTAAGGCTAGAGCCGCGCTCGCCTACGAAGGTATCGTAACCTCCCGCAAGCTCTGCAATAAAATCATGAGCGCCCGCGATCTTGCTAACTCTGATGATCTCCTCCATACTCGCTCCGCTTGCGGCAAAGGCGATGTTTTCTTTGATACTACCGCTAAATAGATAGTTTTCCTGAAGGACTACGCCGATGTTTTGCCTTAAAAGATATGGATTTAGGTGTCTGATATCTATGCCGTCTATATAAACGGCGCCCGAGCTTTGCAGATAGAGCCGCTCGATCAGCTTCGTAATCGTGCTTTTGCCGCTGCCGCTTCTACCGACTATGCCTACGCTTTTGCCCGGTTCTACGTGAAAGCTGATATCTTTTAGCACCAAATTTAGATCCGGCCTGTATCTGAAATTTACGGCGTCAAATTTTATATCCCCTTCTATATTATTTAGCGCGATCGGCTTATCGGTGCTCTGCTCGGTTGGAGTATTTAATATATCTCCCAGTCTATCTACGCTAAGAAGGGCCTGCTGAAACTCATTCCAAAGACCTACTAGCCTCATTACAGGAGCGCTAAATTGCCCCGCAAACATCTGAAAGGCGATGAGCTGACCTACGCTTAGCTTGCCCTCTATTACTAGCCCTACGCCGAAATATAAAATGCAAAGCGTCATAAGCTTTTGTAGTGCGGAGGCAAAGCCGCTTGCGACGTTGCTTAAATTTGAAAGATTAAAAGATGAGCGGACGTATCTGCCTAGATTTTCCTCCCACATCTTTTGCATACTGCCCTCGATCGCTAGAGATTTTACCGTTTGCATTCCGGTTACCGCTTCTACGAGATAGGAGTTTGAAGCGGCTCCCATTTGGAATTTATCCTCCAGCCTCCTTCTAAGTACCGGCGTGATGAAAAAATATATAGCAGCAATTACGCTTATGAAAGCAATTGCGATCAGCGTAAGCTTAATGCTATAAAGCAGCATCATAAAGACAAATACGAAGCTAAATAAAATATCAAGTAGCACGCTTACGCTTTTATTTGCGATAAACTCTCTTATGCTATCTAGTTCTCGCACTCTAGCAACGATGTTTCCAACTTTACGGTTCTCAAAGTAGGTCATCGGAAGTAGAGCTAAGTGGCTAAAAAGCTCGCTACCGAGCCTGGCGTCGATTTTAGTGGTAGTATGCGCGAATATATAATTTCTACTTAGGCTTAAAAGCATCTCAAATATGATGGTCGCCAAAAATGCAAATGCAATGACATTTAGCGTGCTAATGCTATGATGAGTTAAAACCTTATCGAGCACTACCTGAGTAAAAAGCGGCGTCACTAGGCCAAAAAGCTGCATGATAAATGAAGCCAAAAGCACTTCAAATACGACTCTTTTAAAGCTTAGCATCCGCTTGTAAAACCAGGCAAAGCCGAATTTGATCTGAGAATTCAGAGTTTTATGGGCTAGCACGATAAACTCGCCGCTGCAAAGATCAAATAGCTCGCTCGCGCCTAGCTCTTTTACGGAATTTCCGCCGTCAAATACGATAAATTTAACAGATGCTTCTGGCTCTTGTGAGGCTTTAGATTGAGGGGATTTGGATGGGCGGGGAGCTTTAGTCTCTTTGGCGGAGGAATTGTATGAGTTCGCGTGGGATGAAGACGGCGCGCCGGAAGAGAACGATGCGGATGAAGATGAGTTTAAAGAATTTGTCGTGTCGCTTTTAGAGCTCAATATCTCCTTGGAATCTGCCGTATCTTTGGAATTTGCGCTATCTAAATCGACGGCTGTCTTGCTAGCGTTTGCCGCTTTAATATCCGCTTCGCTTTGCTGCTCAATCTTTAGGACGTTAAAGTAGCTTCCGTCCTTTTTCTGAAGGATAAAGGGAGGCTTATAGCGCATCAAATTTGAAAGATTTAGCTTTTTGATTTTAGCCTTAAACTCGCAATGCTTAGCCATACGCACCAGCTCTTCGATCTGCGGCTCCTCGCTGCTTAGTGCAAATTTGTTTATAAGCGCCTTGGCATCGAATGGGATATGATTTACGGCGGCTATCAGACCTAGCGAGCCCAGGGCGGTTTGCATTAGATACCTTTGAGTGAAATTTGAAAGAATTCTATTAAGTCTATTTGAAACGGGGCTTAAATTCGGAGGGAATTTTAAAGAAATTTAAGGGATTGGGAGAATTCGGGGAACTAGAACAATAGCGTTGCAAGAAAGAATGGGCATAGGAATGGCTATCGAATAGCTTATGACAACCGACGGGATACCCGACAAAAATATTCAGTTCAAAATCGACTTTATGACATCTACGCAACATGTAAAAATTTTGTCATTATATGCCGATCTGATTGGGAATGATGGCACGTAATAACGCAAGGTAGGCTGCTATGGTAATTTAATATCTGATTAAGCCGCAAAGAGTAAAATAGACGAACTTCCGAGATCGTCAACGGGGATAAGGATGAACGAAGCAAGGCTTGAAGAGCTAAAGAAAATTCTAAACGAACGACGTCAAAATTTAGAGCAAGGCTCTCTGGAAAATTCTGACGCTCAAAATTTTGACATCCCAAATTCTGATGCTTCAGATTTAAACAGTTCGAATTCTGAAATTTTGAATTTTAATGACAAAAATTCAGACCGCTCAAATTCAAACGCAAAGGACGATTCAAAATTTCAAAATTTATATTCAAGTCAAGCCACTTCTAACAAAAATTCTAAAACTCAAGCTAGAGATTACGACAAAGAGCCGTTGGTAATCAAAGACTATATGCCGATCGTAAATATTATAGCTATAGTAGCGTTGCTTTGTTTTGCTATGTTTATAAATTTAGTGTCCAACATCCCTTATGATAGAAAAGTTGCGAATATTCTGCTTACCGCACCTTTGGTTGCTAGGGCTCTTAAGGGTTTTTCACAGCATTACGGAAGGAAATTTATATTTTTAAACTCAAGCATAAAATGTATAAAATCAGGCGAGCAGCTCGTAATGAAATTTGATGATATTTTATATTTTAAAAAGACTTTCGCACTTGTTTATGAAAGCGAAACACGAAAATACACGGAAACGGAAAGAATTATAGGAAAAACCTGTCTTACTATATACGTAATCGCTTATATTTATGGCGCGATATTTGATGACCCTATGATAGTCTTTATAATGTTATTTTGCTGCATGGGGGCAATTATCTTTCTTTTTATACCGCAAATGATTTTTCATCTATTTAAGGGCGGCTTATTTTCATGTAGATTTGTCGATGCTTTAATTATAGACGCGCTTTACAACAAATTTTTTGTATTTATACCCACTAATAAAGAATATAACGAGCTGAAAAAATATATGAAACTAAAATTTAATAAAGACCTAGACGCGCCAAATTATCTTTTAAGAGTTAAAAATTTTTAATAAGGAGAAATTAGATGGAAAGAGTAGATTCTGCCAAAAGAACCCTTGATAATGTTGAAGAGATGTTGCGTAAAGCTGGTGTTAATTTAGAAAGATTGGCTTTTAATGACGCCACATATATAACGGGGCTCTCGCTTGATAAGGCTGATGTAAAACTAAAAAATGGCTTATTTTTATATACAGAAATAGGAAATATTTTTATAGATATGAAAAATGGCGAATCGATAGAGAAGCAATTAAATGGGATAGCTGGAGATGTTATTATATTTGCAGTAGCCAGATTTTTTGGTGGTCCTGTGGGTATTGCTATTGAATTTATTAATCAGGCGGCAGAAGCTTACGAAAATGATTTGGGCTCGTTTTTAAAAAGGCAATATGATAAAAGAAACAGCGATTATATGGTTTCTATTAATAATAATATATTAAAAGTAACTCTCAAAAATGGTACTACCTACGCCCGCCCACTTAGGGGGCATAGTGGAATAGTTAAAGGTGGTCCTATCACTACCAAATCCGATGTGCTTTTTGGCGGTGATGGAAATGATACCCTAATAGGCCGCAGCAACGGAGCAGGTTCAGATATACTAATAGGCGGAACCGGTTACGATACATATCAAGTATATGGAGACAATACCATAATAGATAGCGACGGAAAGGGCAAGGTGGAACTTGATGGGCAGGTTCTTACCGGTGGAAAATGGGATGCTAAAAGAGGGATATATGTTAATGACGATGAAGTCTTAGAGACAACATATAAATATGATGAAAAATCTAAAACTTTAACAGCTACAAACTTTCGACTAGAGACCGTAACCATACAAAATTTCAATAAAGACCAAAACTCCTTAGGTATAATCCTTCAGGATGCAGATGAGATCCTTGTCTCCGTATCTGATGCGACGGCTAGTGAAAAAAGCGGAAAAATGAATTTCAAAATAACCCTAAGTAGAAAACTTGAAAAAGGAGAAACGCTAACACTAAAAGTAGGAGATAAAGAGATAGCTTTTAAAGAGGGAGAGCAAGAGAAGGACTATGAATATACTTGGAAGGATAACAGTAAAAAAGAAGAGGATAGAAGCTTCGAGATAAATCCAGAAATAATACCCGATAAGTCAAACACAAAAGCCAAGATTAAAAATCCTGCTCACGGCAAAATCATCGATGACGACCGCGATCCGGATGATCCTGAAACTGACGGCTCTCCTATAGTTATAGATCTAAATAACGACGGAATAAATACTCTAAGTTTGGATTATACTAGAAACTTTGATCTGGATAATAACGGCTTTGCCGAAGCTACCGGGTGGATACAAAAAGATGACGCACTACTGGCGTATGATAGAAACGGAAACGGCAAAATAGATAACGGAGGCGAGCTATTCGGAAACTATACTTTAAGCGATAATTACTATTCGCATACTAGCGGAAATACTAATGGCTTTAACGCCCTTAAAGAATTTGACACTAACAATGACGGAATAATCGATAAAAACGATAAAGACTTCGACAAGCTTCTATTATGGCAAGATAAAAACTCTAATGCCGTAACTGATGAAGGAGAATTAATCAAACTAAGTGATAAAGTAAAGTCTATCAATCTAAACTATAAAGAAATTTCAACCGATAATAATGGAAATTCTATCAGGCAAACTTCTGATGCCACCTTAAATGATGGTACTAAGGTTAAGGCAGATGATGTATGGTTTAAAGTAAGTCTAAATAAAACAAAAGAGGTGGCAGATCAAAGCAAAATCTCTCCACAAGTCCAAGCTCTACCTCAAGTAATAGCCAGTGGAAATTTGAATTCTCTAAGAGTAGCGGCAAGCAATAACGAAACTTTGACTACTATGATAAATCTATATCTAATGCTAAGCCCAGAGGATAGAAAAAAATATATTGATGAATTGATCTACGAATGGGCTGAAGTAGAAGCAATAGATAAAAATTCAATGAGGGGCTATGTAAAAGCAAGAGATATGGCTGTATATGAAAAGCTTGCGGGTAAGCCATTCTTGCAAAGGGGTTATAATTCTAGCCCATGGACAAATGCCTCCAATAGAGTTAATGATAAAATCAATACCTTTAAATATTATGTCTATGCTTCTATAGAGCTTCAAACTACATATTCCGATTTAAATTTAGATATGGAAAAGATGAGCTTAAGAGAAGATGGCAAGCTAAGCTATAAGTTTGATACTTTAAATTCTAAGCTTGTGCAATTATATAAAGACGGAAAATATGATGAAATTATCAAATTAATGAGTATAGTTCGAGAAGCTAGCGCATATAAACCTATATTCCAAGAGAATCTTAAATTAAATCTATTAAATTTTTGCGGTAGTGATGATAAATTGTTATCTCTATGTCTTAATACGTATATGAGTGGAACAGATGGTAATGATATGATAAATGGAAATTATGAAGGTAATTTTATAAATGGAGGCAAAGGTAACGATACCCTTTATGGTGGATACGGCGATGATACCTATATATTTAATAAAGGTGACGGAACAGACATTATCTACGATACGACAGGCAACGATAAAATACAATTTAGAGAAAGCATAGCTCCTAATGATGTGAGTTTCAAAAGAGAGCTGGATAAGCTTATAATATCTATCAAAAGCAATGACGGAACAAGTAACGATAGTATAACTATTAAAAATTTCTTTTCTGTAAATCCCGAAATAGGAAATAATACCGTAAGAACAATAATTTTTGCCGATGGAACCGTTTATGATTTAAATAAAATTCTTAAGCTGGCTCCACTAGGCTCTACCGACAAAGACGACAAGCTATATCTCACTGATGGCAACGATACCTTCGATGCAGGTTTGGGTAACGATGAAATTTGGAGTGGCAACGGAGATGATGTCATTAATGGCGGAGAGGGAGATGATACCCTTTATGGAAATGATGGTAACGATACTCTAATCGGCGGCAAAGGAGACGATAAACTTGATGGCGGCAATGGAAATGACACGTATGTCTTTAATAAAGGCGATGGAAACGATACTATAGTTGATTGGCAAGGTAATAATATAATCAAATTTACACAAGGAATCAGTAAAGAGGATTTACTTGTTAAGCATGATTCTAATGGACAAATACGCTTATCCTTTAAAAATAATATTGCCAACAGTGTTACTTTAACTTCTACGAATATTTCATCTATTGAATTTGCAAATGGCGATAAATTAACTCACGAGGAAATTAAAAGACTATTTCTTACCGGAGATGACACCGATAATACTATACGTGGCGATTATATCGGTGATAATATTTTAATAGGTAATCGTGGCGATGACATACTTATAGGCGGATGTCAAAATGATGTGTATATCTTTAATAAAGGGGATGGGGTAGATACTATAATTGATAATAGTGGCAGCGATACGATCAAATTCAATGATTTTAATTACGAGGATATAGAAATCAAAAAAGAAAGAACTAACTTAGTAATTAGTTCTAGAATCTCGAATGATAAAATTGTAATTAAAGATTTTTATTTTTCAAATGGAGAGCCTTCAAATTCTATAGAATATATAAAATTTAAAGACGAAACCCTCTATGATCTAATAAATAATAAATTCGTAATCGCTACTAATGAGGCTGATAAAATAACTCTTTCGAATTTAGACGATAAATTTAATAGCCTAGGTGGAGATGATGAAATTTATGGGCAAGATGGCAATGATATCATAAATGGAAATGAAGGTAACGATAAGCTTTATGGTAATAATGGTAACGATATTTTAAGCGGAAGCTCTGGTAGCGATATCCTTGATGGCGGATATGGTGATGATACCTTAATCGGCGGTAAAGACGATGATATCCTTGATGGCGGATATGGCGATGATACTTATATCTTCAATAAAGGCGACGGCAACGACACTATAATCGATCATCAGGGATCTGATACTATTAAATTTGGCGAAGGAATAAGCAAAGAGGATCTTATCGTTAAAAGAGTTGCAAGAATGAATGATTATACCAAACAAAAAGAATATGCCGATATAGTCATATCCTTTAAAAATCATTTAAACGATTCAATAATCCTAAGAGATGTTGTCTATAGCAACGCAATAAGTAAAAATAGTATTATAGAAACATTTGAATTTAGCAATGGCGATAAGCTGAGCTTCGAAGATATCAAAAAGCTATCTTTGATTGGTTCCGACAATAGCGAGAACATTGTAGGTTATGTTCATACACACAATATTATCAAAGGAGAAGGCGGAGACGATAAGCTTTACGGGCAAGGCTGGAATGATACTATGTACGGCGGAGACGGTAACGATCTAATCGAAAGCGGTAGCGGCAACGACACCCTAATAGGAGACGTAGGAAATGATATTCTAAAAGGCGGTATAGGAGACGATACTTATGTATTTAATAAAGGAAATGGTAACGATATAATAGAAGATAGTGAAGGTGTAGATACTCTTAAATTCGGCGAAGGTATACGAAAAGAAGACCTAATTATTTCAAGAAATTCAGATAAGGATTCGTATGGATATTTATTAAGTTATGCAAGAGATATAATCATTAAATTTAAACACAATGAGACAGATTCCATAACTTTAAAAAATGTTATCAATGAAAATAAAACCGACATTGCCAACGTGATAGAAAATTTTGAATTTGCTAATGGCGAAAAATTAAGCTTTGAAGATATAAAACAATTGCCCCTTATGGGTACTGATGAAGGAGAGGGCATAAAGGGTTTTAGTGATTCAAACAATACGCTTGTAGGTAATGGCGGAAATGATTGGCTTTACGGAGATAAGAAGAATGATATTTTAATCGGCGGAGAAGGAGATGATAATTTAATAGGCAACGAAGGAGACGATACCTATATCTATAATATCGGTGACGGTAACGATACAATTTATGATTATGAAGGCGAAGATATTATAAAATTCGGCAAAGGCATAAACAAAGAAGACATCATTGTAACTAAAAGCGAGGTAAAACACAATAGTTTTACAGGGTCAAAGTATCGAGATTTAGTTATATCGTTCAGAGAGAAACAAGGAAGTATATCCTTAGAGCATACTATATCAGAAGATGGTAGCATTAATGAAGGAGACACGCATAAAACATTAGTATTTGAAAACGGAGATAAATTAAGCTTTGAAGATATTTTAAAACTATCTTTAACCGGAGATGATGAGGATAATCATATATCCGGATATAAGTATCACAATGATACCATAGAGGGTAAGGGCGGAAATGATATACTTAACGGAGATGAAGGTAATGATACTTTAATCGGTGGAGAAGGAAATGATAGATTAGGCGGGGGCGAAGGTAACGATATCTTGATTGGCGGCGAAGGTTACGATACTCTAGAAGGCTTTAGGGGCGATGATACTTATATTTTCAATAAAGGTGACGGGAATGACACTATAGAAGAATATGGCGGAGATGATACCCTTAAATTCGGCGAAGGTATAAGCAAGGAAGATATTATCGTAAAAAAGAATGGCTACGGCGGCGCCTATAGCAATGATATTGTTATATCGTTTAAAAATAATCCTACCGATAGTATAACACTAAAGGATGCTATACGCATGAACGAAGCAAATAAAGATAAGATGATAGAAAATTTTATTTTTTCAAATGGTGATAAATTAAGTTTTGATGATATTAGACAATTATCCTTAATAGGCAGCAATGAAAAAGATGACATAAAAGGATATAGCGATCTAAATAATATATTTCAGGGCATGGATGGAGATGATAATCTATGGGGTCAGCGAACAGACGAGACCTTTATAGGCGGTAAAGGCAACGACTATCTTGGAGGAGATGGCGGAGATGACACCTATATCTTCAGCCCCGGAGATGGAAATGATATAATTTTTGATTCTGAAGGGACAAATATTTTACAATTTACTGAAGGAATTACAAAGGATGATTTATTAATCGGATTAGAAGAATCACGTTTTATAATTAGGTTTAAAAATTCAAACGATTCAATTTGGTTCCCTCATACATCCATTAAAAAAATACAATTTTTTAATGGAGACGAATTAAGCTATGAAGAAATGAAAAAATTGGCTTTAACAGGAACCGACGGCGATGATGTTATGAGTTCATGCAATGATGAGGATACGGTATTTATAGGCGGCAAAGGAAACGATACTCTAACCGGCGGAAGCGGTAATGATACGTATATATTCAATAAAGGGGATGGGGCAGATTCAATCCGAGATGAGAACGGAAATGATACCATTAAATTCGGAAATGGTATACGTAAAAACGACCTGATTATAAAAAGAGGTGATAAAAAAGATCTATATGAATATGATGATGTGATTATCTCTTTTAAAAATTCTCCTAATGACTCGATAGCTATAAAGAATATTATTGCAGATAATAAAATTAGACCTTCTGGCATAATAGAGAATTTTGAATTTGCAAGCGGAGAAAAGCTAAGTTTTGAAGATATTAAGCAACTATCTCTTGTGGGTACCAATAAAGATGACTTGATAAAGGGTTACAACGATATGGATAATGAGATCAAAGGCGGCGACGGAAATGATATACTAATAGGAGGCAACGGAGTTAATAATATCCTTGAAGGTGGCAGCGGCAATGATACTCTAAGAGGATGCTATGACAGCTATGGTAATCCCGACATCAGCATGAATGGCAAAAATACCTTCGTCTTTTCTAGGGGTGACGGAAACGATATGGTGGAAAATTTCAAAGACAACGACTTAATTAAATTCAAAGACATAGGAAGCAATGAGGTTAAATTTAATCTAAATTTAGTCGATAATTCGTTACTCATCTCGGATAAACTATCAAATAGTAGCGTCTTGATCAAAAACTACGATGTAAGGACAAATTTAAATTTTCAATTCAAAGACGGCAAAATTCTAGGAAGCGATTTTATTAGTGGGCAAGTAAAACTTATCGACGGTGGAAACACTATGGTGGGGGGCAAGGAAGATAATGTATTTATTTATGACGGAGGAGCAAAAACTATAATGGATCTTGGAGGCTATGATAAGGTCATATATAAAAATCCCGTAAAAAGAGTCCGCTATGACTTTGGTAAAAATGGTTCGAGCGATCTTAAGCTCATCATCACTCCGGCAGATCCTAATGCAAAGAACGATATCTTAGAAGTAAAAGGCTTTTTTAGCAACAGAGATAATGTCATAGAGGAATTTCATATCGGTAAATATCTAAATATCAAGGCAGCGGATATCTATAAAGCATTCGGCAAAACCTATATTGCTAGTGCTAAACCTGCTGCACTTGCGATGGATGCTAATCTAGCCATGAATAATAAAGATCAAATCTCGCCTCTTTCAAAAAGTTCTAGCGACGGTTCAAATTCCAAATCCGGCTGGGATATGGTTTTAGGTAGCGGCGATAAGAATGAATTAAAGGCTATCGTTTCAAAGTATTGTGATGATTCAAATTTAAACACCCCTGATCTAAATTCCAATCTTAGCGTTAGCAATGCTATGGATCTAAACTCCGCTCCGGGTGTTATTCAAGAAGAGGCTTTAAAAGACAATGCTTTCTTGAGCCAAGATACCGTAAATAAGATCATTGAGCAACTAAACGTCTACGCCGATAACTCGGAAGCTTTGGAATTTAACCAAAAAGATATTCGCAAGGATGATATGCAGGTATATATGAGTTAGGGCTATTTTAAGGCCATACTGACATTTCGCTTGCTAGCATAGCACTTTATAGATTAGAATTTTAATGAGGCGGCACATTTAAAACGCCGCCTCGCAAGCTACCATCCATTTCAAAACCGGAGCGAAGGCGTATGATTAATTTAATACGGCAAATTAAAATGCCCGCATGAGGATAGGCAAAATTCCGTAAATATCTCTATCTTACATAGGTTTTTACGCTTGCGACCTTTACTCTTCTTAAAAATCCTGAAAAGAACTAGGTTGATTCCATAAACTACAACATATTCGCACCCTTTATGCCTTCAAAGCCCAATTCATACCCGCCCTTCAACAAAATATTCCATTTAAAACCAACCCCTGGAATCCTCCGCATAAAACCCAATCCGAAAAACAAATGCCTTATCCCTCATAATCCCCCCCCCCCCCTACCTCTCATAACCTTCAAAACATCCACATATCAGATTTTACCATTCTCTATCACCAAGCCTTTTTATAAGAAACAATAGGCTTTATGAAAACAATGAAACATAAGGTTCCTGAAAATAATGAAACTGCCGAAAAGAATAACAAAACTTAATGAAAGCAATAAATCTACTGAAAAGAATAACTAAGCTATTGAAAGACAACAAAGCTGCATAAAAATAATGAATCTCCAAGCTTTTTTATTTTCCCCGTTATAATAGACCGGTAATCTTTAAATTTACCACAAAATCTATCACAAAGGAGCAGATATGCATTACGAAAATCTTTTAAGAGTCAAGAAAGGTATAAGGGTCTTTAACGATAAAGCTCAAGAAACTGCTAATCAGAATGAGCTTATATGGCTAGTAAATACCTTTATCTCATATATTAGTAGAGCAAGGCATGATAAGAAAAGAGCGGATAACGCACTTAATGGTATATTGCACTATTATAAAGATATGAAGATAGATAAAAGAGCCTTAAGCGAAGTAGTAAATAAAGAGTATAAAAAGCTGCTAGGCCCAAAGAAAAAACCAACCAAATCAAAAATAGCAGATTATAAGGATTGCTTAAAATCCCTACATAAAAGCGGCCATAGCTATCAAAAAATAGTAGATATCCTATGGAAACGCTACGGCATACAAACCAGTAAATCAAGCGTAGCAAGACTATTAAAAAGATAAAGGTATATATAATCATGGCTCTACATATTAGAATGAACGCTAAAGCTATTATCTCTCAGATTATGAAACAAGCAAACGGTATCGGAATATCAAAAAGTAACGTAAGACGCAATAGCAAGCTTAAAGGACAAAACGGTCATGCAAAGAGCGTATACGCCCATAGCATTAAAAGCATTCAAAACTTAAGAGCGGTAACTACTCAATATATAGAATTTCTTAAAGCCAAACACGGTCAAAAGATAACGCAAAATATTAATGCCGGTAGTGCAAGAGAGTGGCTACTGCTAAAAGCAAACAAAATAAGCGGAGGAACACTTAATACCTATATATCGGCATTAGCTAAGAGCTTTGATAATTGTAATAAGCTAGGGCTAAACGTATCGGGAAAAGATATTACGGATATCCGCAAAGAGCTTAAGAAAAAGGGTATGAACCTTCGTAAAAGGCATTATAACAGAGCCTATGAAAACCCATATAAGATCATAAACAATATGCAATTAAGCTCACTGTATTATATATCCGCCAAGCTTCAATTAGAAGCGGGGCTAAGACTGGATGATGCTATCAATTCAAGCAAATGGAAAATCAACGATGATAATAGCATTACCATACTCGGCAGCAAGAACGGCTTATGCTACAGCACTAAAAAGCTAAGCGATAAAACCATAAGGCAGCTAAGGCTTGCCAAAGAAGCAGGATACTATGCCCCAAAGAATGCTTACGTAAAGGATCTAAAAGCAGCAGGAGCAGATAGTAGAGGAACTCATGGGCTTAGATATAACTTCGCTCAAGAAAGATATGAGGAGTTACGCAAAGAGGGCATGAGTCATATAGAAGCTCTAGCTCAAGTATCTATAGATATGGGGCATTCAAGAGTGGAGATAACTAGGCATTATTTGGTTGGGCTATAGTATAGGTGGATTGGTTTGATTAGAGGATAGGCATTACTCTTGGCTTGATTAGAGGCATTCCTGGTTTTATTATAGGCATTCTTGGTTTGGTTAAAAGATGGGGTGGATAGATAGATGTTTTCGACATTTAAAAGTCTTTCTTAATGCTTAATGATGCTTAGATGATTTAAATATCCTAAATATCTTTGATACCCCTGTCAATGCTCAAATTCCTATTAAAGGTAAGGCTGCGTATACTTAAAGCGGGGTTTTACATAAAATATCTATAAAGAGATGGATGGAGGTCACTCTATCTGCTTGTAAGAGTAATGCTTTAGCAAAGAATGCTCCTAAAAGGAATAAAAGAGACGAGTTTAAAATTTAACTAAAAAGACTTTTATAAGAAAATATCCCTGCAATGGATAAAATGCTGATTTAGTTGAGAAATTTACGCTGCCTATGTATATGAAACTCATGTATTATGGAATTAATGGATTAAATGGGCTTACTAATAGCTTTAGAATATCTGAAATACGTAGTAAGCTCGTCCCGGTTATTTTCTAGAGACTTAGCTATATTAGAAAATCCTCTGTATGTTTATAAGTATTTGTCCGTTTATGGCAAAGAGCTTTGCTATATCTATGGTATTTGCCGTATATATTACTTTTTTAAGCTTGCCGGATGTATTCTGTTCAATCAACAACTGCGCAAACCTTCAAAGAAGCCATCCTTTTCTTTAACTCATCTCTCCCCTTAAAATTTAAACCCCAACCCCTTTAAATAACCTAGCCACCATGTTAGA
>CALCKS010000212.1 GCA_937965895.1 uncultured Campylobacter sp. | reverse complement strand
AGCCATAAAACGAGTTTGATTTTCGGCGATACGGGAAGCGGCAAAAGCGAGATTTATTTTTCCCTTATCCACAAATATCTACTAGCGGGCAAACAGGTTTTGCTTTTGATGCCTGAAATCTCGCTCACACCGCAGATGACGAAACGACTAAAAAACTACTTTGGCGAGAAATTTGGCGTCTGGCACTCCAAAATAACGCCTAAAAAGCGCGGCGAGATCCTGCAAAAATTTCAGAGTCGCGAGATAAATTTAATCGCAGGTGCGCGCTCGGCGCTGTTTTTGCCTTTTAGCGAGCTTGGACTCATCATCGTCGACGAGGAGCATGACGACAGCTACAAATCCGCGCAAAATCCGCACTACAACGCGCGCGACCTCGCGATATTTTTAGCGAGCAAATTTGATGTCAAAGTTGTGCTTGGCTCCGCGACTCCTAGCGTCGTGAGCTTCAAAAAGCAGCCCCATTTTAGGCTGAGAGGAACGTTTTTTAAAAGCGAGAAAAAATTTATCTACGACGAGAGCGAGACGGGGCTAAGCGATGTGATTTTAGGTGAGCTCGCGGCGAGTTTTGCGAGCGGTAAGCAGGCGGTCGTATTTTTGCCCACGCGCGCGAACTTCCGCTATCTGTCGTGCCGTGAGTGCGGCAGCACGATAAAGTGCCCATTTTGCAGCGTAGGAATGAGCTTTTACAAAAAGCGAAATCTGCTAAAGTGCCAGTATTGCGGCTTTACGACGGTTGCGACATGCTCGTGCGAGAAGTGCGGTAGCGAGATGATCGAGGCGAAAAAAATCGGCACCGACGAGCTGACGGACGCCCTGCACTTGGCGTTTCCAGCTGCTAGGATCGAGAAATTCGACCGAGATGAGATCACGACGCAAAACAAGCTCGAAAAAACGCTAAAAGCCTTTAATGCGGGCGAGATAGACGCGCTCGTCGGCACGCAGATGTTGAGCAAGGGGCACGACTACCACAATGTGGATCTTGCGGTCATCATGGGTGTAGATGAGCTACTAAATTTTCCTGATTTTCGCGCTCGCGAGCGAACGTTGGCGCTGGCGATGCAGGTGGCGGGCAGGGCAGGACGCTCGGGTGAGGGGCGCGTGGTCGTGCAGAGTAGGCAGCGGGAGTTTTTTGAAAATTTTATCTCGGATTACGATGCGTTTTTGGCTGAGGAGATTCTTGCTAGAGAGCCGATATATCCGCCGTTTGCTAGGCTTTTGCGGGTTGTCGTTTCTGAAAAAAGCGAGCATGCGGCAAAACAAAGGCTAGAAATTTGCGTAGCCGAGCTTGAAAATTTGCGCATGGCCGAATCTTCGCTAGAGATCGTCGGACACGGCAAGTGCGCGATCGAAATCATGGGCGGAAAATACCGTTTTGAGATTTTGCTGCGTTGCACCTCGCACGCTCCGCTCATAAAAGCCGCTCGTATCTGCGCCGTGCAAGGCTTTGACGTCGATATGGATCCGATAAATTTCTCGTAAATTTGATTTCTTTTCGTTTGACTTTCGATGTTTAATTTGGGTGGCTAGAAAGCGTCTTAAATGTTTTGCAAGGTTTGTAAAATCAAATTTCACATTCGGCTTGGTGTCAAAATTTAAGCTAAAACGAGCTCGTTTTGGTTTTGGCAGCTAGAGATCAAGTCTTAAATTTAACGCAAGTTTTGCTATTAATCCACCCATATAGACCAGCCAAATCTACCAAATAGTCTTTAGCGTGTTTTGGTGGCTGTTTGCGGATAAAGATATTATAAATTTAAAATCTTACTTAAACCAAAACTAAAATGTAATTAAAGTTTTTGTTTATGATAATACTTATCTTTTTAAGCCGAATTTTATATGATTTATATATAATCCCGTTATAATTTTATATAGTCTTAAATATACAATCTAATTAAAATTATAAAAATCACCCTAAAGGATTTTAATGCAAAAATTTTTACAAGCTCTAGCAGGTTCGCAAAAATATTTCGTAAACTACGTTAGCGTCGCGATTTTTATCGTGATGGCGTGGATAGGCGGACTCAAAGTCGTGCAATACGAGGCCGACGGCATCGTGCCGTTTGTAACCAATAGCCCGTTTTTTAGCTATATGTATAGCAAAAAAGATATCGTAGATAACGGCAAGGGCAAAATGGTCGCCGAGTATAACCTACACAAAAACCCGGAAGGCTTGGTCGTGCCTAAAAACATCGAGTGGCATAAACAAAACGGTACTTATGCGGTTTCGTATCTGATCGGCGCGATGATCTGCACTATCGGTACGCTCGTGCTGCTTGGCATCTGGTTCCCTAAACTAGGGCTTATCGGCGGGCTGCTGACATTTGGCATGTCTATCGTAACGCTTAGCTTTTTGATAACGACGCCTGAGACTTGGGTGCCAAATCTAGGCAATCCGGCGCTCGGCATCGCCGAAAGTCCTAATCATGGCTTCCCGTATCTATCGGGCGCTGGACGACTAGTGCTAAAAGATATAATAATGTCTGCTGCAGGACTAATCGTAGCCTCAAATGCGGCGCGCAGGCTTTTGGAGTGCTGCAAAGGCTGCTCGGCTAAGTAAAATTTGCAGATTTTAGCGAGCGGTAGACCTATTTATATTTTTAGGCGACTCGCCGCTCGCGGCCGTTTTTCTCATCTCTACTTTTTACTATCTCGTTAGAAATTTACTTTGCTTTTTCAATATAGACCAAATCAATTTTATCCGTTTGCTTGCTCGTTAAATTTAGCAAACCGTGCCCGCGTAAAATGCTGCTATAAGCGGAGATTGGGTAAAATGCAACCCTAAATTTAAAGGAGAAAATATGGCATTTTTCGATTTTTTCAAAAAAGGCGGCAAAAATAGCGCAAACGCCGCAAAGATCGGTAAAACAGCGCAGGAGCGCAAGGGTATAAGCATCGAAATCTTAAAATCGCAAGGCGTGCCTTTTATAGACCATTTGCCGCTACGATACGAGACGAGCGAGGTCACTCCGCGCGAAAAGGACGAGGTTATCGCCCGTGCGATCTGCTCGTTTGCCGCGATAATGTGCGCCTGCACGATCAGAGATAACGGCGAGCTAACCGACGAAGACAAGCAGGGCACGAAGGACTTTCTAAACAACCGCTTTGGGTGCATAGACAAGCTAACGCGCATGGAACGCCGCGTCATAGAGGGCGAGGCGAGCTATAATGAGGCCGTAAATATGGGCTGGAAATACGAGTCGCTGTGGGCGCTGATGTGGGCCATGAGTCTCGTAGAGGAGCTAAATTTCCCAAACGAGATCTGCGACTGCAAATTTGTGATGGATACCTTTATCGGCGGTGATTTTTCGGAGCGCGTGAAAATGCGGGGTACTGATGAAATCTTGCAAGCGCTTGATCTCGTCTATCGTTACCACTGGGCGTGCGTCAATGCCCGAGTAAACGGCACTAAGAGCGCAGGCCTTGATGAAGAGGTTGTGATGGAGAGACGCGGCGGGCTAGAGTGGCTGTGCTGCAAGGGTGCTGAGAACGATAATCTGACGGATGAATATAACGCGTGGGATTATCCTGATCTGAATACTTAGCGGCCCCTCTTTTTCCTTTATACATCGTTGGAAATTTCGCCGAATTTCAGTCACGTATTATAATATACGCTCCTTCATTCGGCTCATTTCCGCCTCGTCTAAAGAAAAAATACTGCGCGTTGTCTCGCGAGCGTCATTAAATGAGTTTGAAATTTTAAGTCCGCGATAGGCTATATGCCTTATCTTGACTTAAAATTTCGGCACAACATTTAAAGCCATCTCTCGATACTGCCTCTCTTGCATTCTTTAACTCAAATTTAAACTAGCCTACGCTTAAAAATTAAATTTCGCTTTATCTTTGTGTGTTGTTTCTCTTTGCTATACGTCGTTGCGTTTAAAATTTGCTCTATTACGTATCAAGCATACGCTCCGCCCGCAAATTTCATCCGCGCCTAGTCTAACTTCGCAATACCGCCGCTTGCGTCATTTCGCTCAAATTTAAGTTGCAACTTTGGCAGACTATTTTTACGTCCTTGCTTCAAATTTGACCGCTTGTGCGTTTAGTTTTTGCTCGGTAGCAATTAATTAATTTTTATTTTGTTTAAATATTAAATAATGTTTATTATAATTGCGCTAAAAATCAATGGATGGATAATGCTTTTTAACTCTTACGAATTTATATTTTTATTTTTGCCCGTAACTTTTTTCGTATATTTTTTCTTAAATAAAAAGCGCCTTACCGAAGCGGCGAAAGGCTTTTTGGTGCTATCGTCGCTATTTTTTTATAGCTGGTGGAACATCGCGTATCTACCGCTAATAGTAGGCTCGATGATATTTAACTACTCTTTTGGGCTGGAGTTAAATAAAGATAATCCCAGAATTAACAAGAAGATTATTCTGGCTTTTGGTATCGCGGCAAATTTGGCCTTGCTTGGGTATTTTAAGTACTCCGATTTTTTAATCAGCAACGTAAATTTCGCCTTCGGCACGCAGATACCGCACCTAAATTTACTCCTGCCGCTTGCGATTTCATTTTTTACGTTTCAGCAGATCGCATATCTGGTGGATTGCGCGGCGCTTAAGGGCGCTAAGCGGTATGATTTTTTAAATTACTGCTTATTTGTTACGTTTTTTCCGCAGCTAATCGCCGGCCCGATCGTGCATCACGAGGAGATGATGCCGCAGTTTGCAAAAACCAAAAACAAAATAATCAACTACAAAAATATCGTTTTAGGGCTTTTTATATTTTCTATCGGGCTTTTTAAAAAGATCGTTATCGCCGATACTTTCGCCGTTTGGGCGACCGAGGGCTTTGACATGGCCGCGAGCTTAAATTTGATCGAAGCTTGGGTTATTAGCCTTAGCTATACGTTTCAGCTCTATTTTGATTTTAGCGGATACTGCGATATGGCAATCGGCGCGGCGCTGCTTTTTAACATCAAACTCCCGATAAATTTCAACTCGCCTTATAAGGCTTTAAATATTCAGGATTTTTGGCGCAGGTGGCATATCACGCTAAGCCGTTTTTTGAGAGATTACGTCTATATCCCGCTGGGAGGCAACCGCAGCGGCAAGGTGCGTACGTACGTAAATTTGGCCGCGACCTTCGTGATAGGTGGCATCTGGCACGGCGCGGGCTGGACGTTTATATTTTGGGGATTTTTGCACGGCGCGGCTTTGATTGTCCAAAGGATTTGGAGCGAGCTGGGCTTTAGGCTAAATAAATTTGTAGCTTGGTTTATAACCTTTAACTTCGTAAATATCGCATGGGTGTTTTTTAGGGCAAAGGAGTGGGACGACGCGCTAAAGGTGCTAAAGGGGATGTTTGGCCTAGGCGGCGGGCTGGCTCTAAATTCCCGACTAGAGAGAAAGGTCGGTTTTTTGAGAGAGTACGGCGTAAAATTTGGCGAGTGGAACCCAAATATACAAATAGACAGCACAAACACCTTGCTCTACTACCTGATCGCGGGTTTTGCGGTCTCGCTACTGTTTAAAAACTCCGCGCAAAAGTTGCAAGGTTTTAAGTTAGGCTGGCTAAATTTGACCCTTGCTGTGCTTTGTTTTACGCTGGGCGTTTTAAATTTGCACAAAATGTCTCAATTTTTATATTTTAACTTTTAGGAAAATCGTATGAAATTTAAAAAATGGACGTTTAGCTTTTTGGCCGCGGTGGCTTTGATTTTCGCGTTCGTAGCAGCTTTTAACTACCTGGTCGATCCATATAGGATTTACGATACGGATATCTTTAAAAATAAACCCAGAGAGGACTTGCAGTCGCGCTTTATGAAGGTTGTAAAGATCCAAAAAATCAGACCCGCATCGATATTTTTAGGCAACTCCCGCTCGCAAACCGCGCTAAATCCTGCGCATAGATACTTTACGCAGCCGGCCTTTAACGCGGCCGTATCAGGAGGCAATCTAAACGAAGCTAAGGCCTATCTAAAATGGGCGATAAAGCAGGGAAATTTAAAGCAGGCATTGCTCGTTTTTGACGACAAGACGATGCTAGGCGGCGGCAGCAAGACCGATGATTTTGAGGAGTATTTTAAAAATCCTAGCGCGTATAAGATTTTATTTAGCTCTCAAACGCTTCGCGACTCGGTAGCAACCGTCATAAAATACGGCAAAACTCCGCTTTTTGAACCAGACGGCAGACGGACCGAGGCGTCGCTGCTAGAAGAGGTGCAAAGAAACGGCGGCTACCGCGAATACTCCGTAAAAAAGATAGAAAGCGGGTATATGGTTGAGCGCAAAAGGGACGAGGTATCAAGGCTGTCTTATGAAAATTTTATCGAGATTTTAACGGACGCTCACGAAAATAACGTAACCCTAGATATCGCTATAAGTCCGCTGCACGCGAGATTGCTTGAAACTATGGACTACAGGGTCGGGCTTGACGCGGCATGGTATGAGTGGAAAAGCAGATAGCGGCCATAAATGAAGAGGTTGCCAAGCGTCTAGGAAAAAATCCGTTTAGGATAGTGGATTTTGGCCTTTATAACGAGATAACGGCGCAGGAGTTACCTAAAGGCGCAGACCAAATTTCGCCGTACTACTGGGAGGCTAGCCACTATAATGCAAGGCTCGGCGATATGATGCTGGATTTCTTGTCGGGGCAGGGCGAGCACGCGGGGCTAGGCGTAGAGATAACTAGCAAAAACATAGACGCGCACATAGAAAAGCAAAAGAGCCTGAGAGCTAAATTTATAGATACGCGGGAGTATAGGCGCGAGGTTTTCGGCGAGTAGGTTTTGGGGCGGTAAATTTATTTAAAAGCCAAGATTTTATATAATCGCACAATAAAATTTAAAGGCCAGATTTGCAAAGATACCCCACGAAACAGATAAAAATCCGCGATGTAAAAATAGGCGGAGACGCGCCCATATCGGTTCAGTCGATGACGTTTAGTAAAACAAAAGACGTAAAAGGCACGCTAGAGCAGATACAAAGGCTTTATTTTGCGGGCTGTGATATCGTACGCTGCGCCGTGTTTGACAAAGAGGATACCGCCGCGCTGCGCGAGGTTGTGAAGGCTAGCCCGCTGCCCGTCGTGGCCGATATCCACTTTAACCACAACTACGCCGTGATCGTTAGCGAGTTCGTCGACGCTATCCGCATAAATCCCGGAAACATCGGCTCCAAAAAGAACATCAAAGCCGTCGTAGACGCGTGCAAACAGCGAAATCTGCCTATCCGTATCGGCGTAAATTCCGGCTCGCTCGAAAAGCAGTTTGAGGATAGATACGGCCGCAGCGTCGAAGCAATGGTGCAAAGCGCACTTTATAATATAAATTTGCTCGAGGATTTTGACTTTACCGATATCAAAATCTCGCTAAAATCAAGCGACGTCGAGCGCACGATGGCCGCTTACCGCGCGCTTAGGCCGCTTGTGGCGTATCCGTTTCACCTCGGCGTGACGGAGGCCGGCACCAGTTTTCACGCGACGATAAAGTCCGCGATCGCGCTAGGAGGACTGCTGCTAGAGGGTATCGGCGACACGATGCGAGTTAGTATCACGGGCGAGCTGGAAGAAGAGATCAAGGTCGCAAAAGCGATCCTAAAAGACAGCGGCCGCCAAAAAGAGGGGCTAAATATCATCTCGTGCCCGACCTGCGGGCGTTTGCAGGCCGATCTCATGGCTGCGGTAAAGCTCGTCGAGGAAAAAACCAAACACATCAAAGAGCCGCTAAACGTCTCTGTGATGGGTTGCGTCGTAAATGCGATCGGCGAGGCCAAGGGCGCAGACGTGGCGATAGCGTTTGGCAAAGGAAACGGCATGATAATGCGCAAAGGCGAGGTGGTCGCGAGGCTGCCAGAGAGCGAGCTAGTCGATAGATTTTTACTAGAGATCGACGACGAGATAAAGTCGCGCGAAGCGCACTAAACCAAAGGAAAAATATGCAAACTACGACATTTCACATCGAAATACCAAGCGACAGAAGCGATCTGATCGCGATAGCTACCATGCTGTCAAACGAAGTAAAAAAGCTAATTGCGGCCGACAAATCAAAAAATAAAAAGAGCGCGCCAAGTCCTGAAATCATGCGATTTGCAGGGATAGTAAAAGGCAAGGCCGGTCAAAATTTAGACGATATAAAAGAGCTAAAAATCGCCGATAAAAAATATATGAAAAAAAGATACGGTTTAGATGGCTAAAATTTTCCTTGATAGCAATATTCTGATCGATTTTTTAGTCGAAGAAAGAGGCGCCATAAATTTGGTAGCCGTTAAACTTTTTGAAAATTTTAGCGCTAGCGACGCCATTTGCTACTCATTTGGCAGTATCAGCGATGTAGCTTACGTGCTAAAAAAATGTTATAAAATTTCAGACGAAATTATTTTGGATTTTTTCGGAGCATTATCGCGGACGTCAAATTTTAAATGTCTACCGCTGTCTAGTGACGGGCTATCGATGGCGTGCGAATATGCAAAGAGCGAGTTAAAATCGGGTCGCAAGATAGACTTTGAGGATGTTTTGCAGTATTTTTGCGCGCTAGAGAGTGGCTGTGAGGCTATCGTCACGAATGACAAAACCTTTCCAAAACTACAAATAGCCTTAAAGCGTACGGATGCTAATCTTGAAGATTACGCGCCGAAACAAAAAAATTAAACGGATAACAAATGGCAAAAGAAAACATCGATATGCATAATCTCTACGACCTGGATATGGAGCGCGCGATCCTCGCGTCCATCATCTATAGCGCGGACAATCTAAGCGAGATTTTCGATATCCTAAGCCCGTTTGACTTTTACCTGCGCGCTCACGGCGACGTTTACGACGCGATGGTAAAGTGCCTAAACGAAAATTTGCCCGTCGAAACTGGATTTTTAAAAACTAAGCTAGGAAGTAAATTTGACGAGAACGTGATGAACGAGATCATCGGCACGAACTCGATCCTGGACGTCAAAAAGTATGCTAACGAAATCAAAGAAAAATCGATCAAGCGAAGCCTGGTAAAAATCGCGCACCAGATACCTAGCAAAGTGAGCGAGGATAAGCCTAGCCGCGATATGGTGGACGAGCTTAGTCAGAGTTTTTATTCGCTAGTGGACGGGCAGAGCGCGGGCGTCGTAAAAGACGCTCCCGCCATCATCGCAGACGTCATCGCGCACCTAGAAAAGCAAAAACTGCTCGAGGATAAGGACATCGTGGGTATCGACACGGGATTTCGCCAGCTAAACGAGATGACGAAGGGCTTTAAACACGGCGATCTCATCATCATCGCGGCGCGACCCGGTATGGGAAAGACCACGATCTGTCTAAATTTGATGAACCACGTGCTAATGCGCGGCGGCGGAGTCGTATTTTTCTCGCTTGAAATGCCCGCCGAGCAGATCATGCTGCGTATGCTAAGTGCCAAAACCTCGATCCCGCTGCAAAACATAATGACTGCTAAAATGGACGACGAGGAGTGGTCGCGCCTAAGCGACGCGTGCGACGATATGTCCAGTCGCAAGCTTTTCGTCTACGACAGCGGCTACGTAAATATCCACCAGATCCGCACGCAGATGCGTAAGCTCAAGTCCTCGCACCCCGAGATCGCGCTGTGCGTCATCGACTACATCGGCCTCATGATGGCGACGTCAAATTTCTCCGACCGCCACCTGCAGATCGCCGAAATCTCGCGCGGGCTAAAGCTGCTAGCGCGCGAACTAAACATGCCCATCATCGCGCTTAGCCAGCTAAACCGCAGCCTGGAGTCTCGCGCCAACAAACGCCCGATGCTAAGCGACCTGCGCGAATCAGGCGCCATCGAGCAGGACGCCGACATGATACTTTTTGTCTACCGCGACGAGGTTTACCGCGAGCAGGAGGAGAAGGAAGCCGAGAAAAAGGCGCACGCCGAGGGCAAAGAGTACGTGCGTAAATTTGTCCCTAACAAGATCGAAGAGGACGCCGAAATCATCGTGGGCAAAAACCGAAACGGCCCTGTGGGCACGGTCGAAGTGATATTTCAGAAGGAATTTACGCGCTTTGTCGATAAAAGTTTTGGCGCCGCGCACGTGGCGGAGTTTAACCCAAACGCCTAAAATGCGTCATCTAAGCTCAAATTTTGCAAAAGCCGCAGCGAAAATCCATCTTTGAAAATGCGCGAGAGGTTTATATATTTTGCCTTGCGTGCGCCGCCCTGTTTGCGCTAAATTTGGGCTTTAGCTACTATAAATTTTGCGAATTTAAAGCTCAAAACGGCGTTATCTTACAAGCTAAAATTTTACAAAACTACGAAAAAACGAATGAAAAAGGCAAAATTTACCGCGTTTTAAAGCTAAAAACGCAGGATTTTAGCTTTTATACGACGACGCTGGCGGACTTTGACGCGGGAGCGAACGAGCAAATTTTAATCGGCACTGAAAACAAAAACGTCAAATTTAAAGAGTATCTAAGCGGCTCGTTTTTTATGCCAAGCTACGGCGCAGCCGAGCTTCGCTACGCCGCCAGCTCTGAGTCGTTGCGAGATCAAATTTATGATTTCATCGCCGCGCAACACGAAAGCAAAAAAATGGCCGAGCTTTTTACGGCTCTGTTTTTAGCCGCACCCGTCGGTAAGGAGTTGCGCCAAGACGTAAATTTCTACGGCGTAGCGCACCTGATCGCGATTTCGGGTTATCATTTGGGACTGATTTTTGGCTTTTTATATTTTATCATGCGTCCGATTTACCGCTATTTTCAGGCGCGATATTTTCCGTATCGAAACGCCAAATTTGACCTCTCGGCCGCGATCTTTGCGGTTTTGTTTTGTTACCTTGCGCTGATCGGCTTCGTGCCGTCATTTTTGCGGGCATTTTTGATGAGCTTGCTGGCTCTGTTTTTACTCGCTAGAAACGTGCGCATAGTGAGCTTTGAGCTACTTTTCGTCGTGATTTGCGCCGCAGTGGCGCTGATGCCGAGTCTGCTTTTTAGCGTCGGATTTTATTTTTCGTGCATGGGCGTGTTTTATATTTATCTTTATTTGCGGCACTTTGGCGAGCGGTTTTCAAATTTGACGCACGCTATCTTGCTAAATTTTTGGGTATTTTCGGCGATGATTTTGCCCGTGATTTACTTTTTCCCGCTCGTTAGCGCCCAGCAGCTAGCCGTCTTGCCGCTCACGCCGCTTTTTAGCTTGTTTTATCCGATTAGCGCGCTTTTGCACGCGTTTGGCGCAGGCGGCGCGCTTGATGAATACCTGCTAGAATTTCTCTCGTGGCGCGCAAAGGGGGTAAATTTGAGCGTCCCGTTTTGGCTATTTTTGCTTTATAACGCGCTGAGTTTAGCGAGCGTCAAAAGCAAAATTTTAGCCGCCGTTATCGTGCCGCTAAATTTACTCTGCTTTGCCGCGCTTTTCTAAGCTTCTTTGTCGCTCTCGCCGGCTTTTTCCAGATACGCGCACAGCTTCACGCCGTAAAGAAATATGATCCACGACACGTAAATCCACACGAAAAAGAGTAGCACCACCGAAAACGAACCGTAGATGCTAAGGTAGGTTTTGTTATTTGCGGCGTAAAAGACGAAGATATTTTTGCCAAGATACCAGATGAGCGAGGCTACAAATGAGCTAAAAAGCGCGTTTTTTAGGGCGATTTGGCGGTTTATCGAGATGAGATAGGTCACGCAAAATATCGCCCAGATGATGAGGTACGGGAATATGCTGAGAAAATTTATCCACTTCGTGTAGGCGCTGGAGTTTAGCATATCCTGAAATAAATTTGAGAGATAAAAACTAAGCCCAAGCCCCAAGGGAGCTAGCGTAATGAGCGTCCAATAAGCACTCAGCGAGTTCCAAAATTTGCGGCTTTGCGTGTGCATGATGCGGTTGATGACGTACTCGTAATCGGCAAAAAACATGATCGAAGTAAAGATGATGGCGCCAAGGCCGAGGATGCCAAGGCTTGAGCTGTTTTGCAAAAAGGTCTCGATGTAGTTTGAGATCGCGTCTTGGTTTGATGGTAGCAGCTGGGCGAATATAAATTCCTTAATCTTAGCGTAATAGACGCTAAAGCTTGGCATCTGCGTAAAGAGCGAAAGCGAGATGAGTAGCACGGGGATGATGGAAAGCATCGTGTGAAAGCTCAGGCTTGATGCGTAGTGCAGTAG
>CALCKS010000211.1 GCA_937965895.1 uncultured Campylobacter sp. | reverse complement strand
CCGATTTGATCGCGTCTAAAATTTGCGGCGCGAGGCTCAAAATCGTCTTGTAGTGCCCGCCCGTCACCAAGCTCTCGTCGCTGTCCATACTCACGTCGCCGCATGCGAGCGCGCACTCGATGAGCGGCGTAAAATCATCGTTTTGGATATGCTTGACGCCGTCGGTGCCCGCGATAGAGTAGCCAAACAGCCTGTCTGCGTAGCTACAGGATGAGCGAAGCGGCACGATACAGTTGGTGGTCATCAAAATCGCGCCTTTGAATTCGTTAAAAAGCTTGGTCTGATCGAACCACGCCTTGCCGACGTTACCCTTTAGGTGCGGATACTTGCGAAGCTCCGGGTAACCGTGCGCAGGAAGCATCTCGGAGTGGGTGTAGATATTGATGCCCTTGCCCTCGGTTGCTTTTAGCAGCGCCTCAAGAGCGTGCAGGTTGTGTCCGCTGACCAAAATCGCCTTGCCCTCGACCTTGTTTTGGCTAACTTTAAACGGGGTCGGTACGCCAAATTTTGCGGTATGCGCCTCGCTTAAAATATCCATCATCTGCACGCCCGCGCTTCCGACGGCCATCAGCTGCGCGATATGCTCGTCAAAGTTAAAATTTGAGTTCGTCAGCGTAAAATACAGCGTGTCCACCATAACGGTATCGACCGCGCTAGTATCGGCGCCGAGCTCGTGCGCGTGGTGGCGGTAGGCACTAAGACCTTTAAGTCCGAAAACCATAGTGTCCTGAAGTAACGCCAGCGTCGAGGTTTTGCCGCAGGTGCCGCGGTCTTGGCCTTTGGCGCCGCAGCCCTCGACCGCGCTCATTTGACACTGATGACAGAACATCTCTTGATTGTAACTCATAGAAAATCCTTTATAAAAAAATTAATTACAGATTTTAAGATTTTATTTATAATAACGACTTGATCGCCGTCAAGAAATGGCTAAATTTTATCAAATTTATTTACAAAATGAGAATTTAAATTTTACGAGCCAAATTTGAGCTCTTGCGGCGGTTGGGGCGTTATGCGAATTTGAGTCAAATTTAGAGTTCTAACGACAAAATCGCGGGCGACACGGCCTATGCTCGGGTAGTAAAATCACTCAGTAAACAAGCTGACACTATGACGCGATGGCAATCTCAACTGCTTACTAAATCCGTATGGATATGGCAGATCGGCGGGCTGTGGAGCCAACTAGTTAGCGTGTAAAACGATCAACAAATATAAGCCGGCAAATTTAAAGGTATTTCTCTAAGCGTAGCAATCATAGCGACAAGGAGTCAATTGCTTGCCGCGCTTAAAAAAAGAGAATTTAGGTATAATAACGGCAAATATATAAAAGAATTTCATTATATTTTACTAAAACCGGCAAAGCGGTTTTGCGGGCGGTAAGATGGAGTTGTGGCCAAGATCGCCCCAGGTTGCGCTAAGTCTAATCATTTGGAGTATCATGAGCATTTGCGAGTTAAAATTTCTAGTTTTAAAACCTACTTCGTTTGCCGGCAAGCGTTACGGCAAATTTCCGCTACTCGTCAAATTTGACGCGCAAATAAGGAAAATTTAACAAAAAGGACGAAAGATGAAAGAGTTTTTAGCTGCAGCGCTTGATTTTATCCTTTGCCGCATCACGATATTTATCACGGGAGTGCGGCCGCCGCAGGAGCTTTTAAACATCGGCGACGGCACTAAAATTTACTACGCTAACCACGCCAGCCACGGCGATTTTTTGCTGATTTTCGTCTCGCTGCCGTATCGCGTGAGAAAGCGCGTGCGCCCCGTAGCGGCGGCGGAGTACTGGGGGAGCGGACCCGTGCGTAGGTTTCTTGCTAAAAACGTGTTTAACATGGTTCTAATCAGTCGCCGTAAAGATCCGCTAGAAGCGCTAGCGCAAATGAGCGAAGCGCTAAAAACGCACTCTCTCATCATCTTTCCCGAAGGCACGCGCAAGATAAACGACGACCTAGCGCTGCAACCGTTTAAAAGCGGGATTTTCCGCCTGGCGCAGCAGTGTCCCGCCGTCTCGTTCATGCCCGTATGGATCAAAAATGCGCGAAACGTTCTGCCTAAGGGCTTTTTCGTGCCTATTCCGCTGCTTTGCGAGCTGATAGTGGGCGAGGAGATATTTTACGGCGGCGAGAACAAGGGCGAGTTTTTACAAAAGGCGCAAGACGCGCTGCTAGCGATGAGCGATACGCAAAATGACAGAACGAAAGCCTGATTTGGCGGCTCTGGCGACGGCAGTAAATTTGAGCCCTACAAATCCGTCTAGCAAAAAGAGAAAATTTGCGACCGATTTTGACGGCAAATTTGACGGCGAGCCTTTTAGAGCGGCGGCTAAAAGCGTCAAATTTAAACACGAAGCCTTTACTAAAACGCTCGCCTCTTCGCAAATCAAATTTGGCCCAAGCGCGACTCCAAAACGCGAGCTTTTATCGCTAACAAATTTAACCGATCAAACCGCCCGCAGAGCAAACCAAACGCGCGTAAATTCGGCTCGTTCGGCGGCGTGCGAAACAGACGTCAAATTTAGCTTCAAATTTAACCAAAAGGCACTAAAATGAACCCGCAAAATCATATATTAAATCTATTTTTAGGACTCATCGCAGTGCTAGTCGTCTCTAGCGCCATTGCCTTTATGCTAAAGGCAAAATTCGGCGCCGAGAACAAAACCATTGCAAATTTGACCTCGCGCATAAACGCCTGGTGGGCGATGATTTTGGTGATTTTTGCGTTTACGTATATGGGCAAAAACGCCGTGATATTTTTGTTTTTGCTTGTATCTTTTGCCGCATTGCGCGAGTTTTTGTCGCTCATCTACATCCGCAGGGGCGATCACATCGCGCTCGTGGCGTGTTTTTACGTGATTTTGCCGGTACAGTATATATTTATCTATGCTGATTGGTACGCGATGGCGATGATATTTATCCCGGTTTACGGATTTTTGTTTTTGCCGATTTTGGCGGCTATTTGCGGCGACGCGGCATACTTTTTAGAGCGCTCGACGAAGATCCAGTGGGCGCTGATGATTTGCGTGTTTTGTATCTCGCATATCCCCGCGCTTCTTTTGCTGGATCTTGAGCGCGGTAGCGGCATGGAGCTGATGCTGTTTTTGATCCTAGTCGTGCAAGCTAGCGACGTGCTGCAGTATATTTGGGGCAAGCTTTTTGGCAAGCGCAAGATCGCTCCTAGCATCAGCCCGTCTAAGACGGTGGTCGGCTTTGCGGGAGGGGTTCTTAGCGCTAGCGCGCTGGCCGCGTGTCTGCATCATCTCACGCCTTTTGGCGCGGTAGGGGCGTTTTTTATCGGGCTTGCCGTTTGTATGATGGGCTTTTTAGGAGGGCTTGTTATGTCGGCGATCAAGCGCGATCTAGGCGTCAAAGACTGGGGCTACATGATCAGCGGACACGGCGGGATGCTTGACCGTATGGACTCGCTGTGCTTTGCGGCGCCGATATTTTTTCACATAGTTAGATATTTTTACGCGTGAGGTTTTGATGAAAATTTGGAGCAAAATTTTACTTTTAGCACTCGCGGCAAATTTAGCCCTTGCTTTTTCGGCCCAAAAGCTCGTGCAAGACGCTAGAGCGCAGGTCGGGCAGACGCTGTTTTACGACCCTTCGTACGAGAGGCTAGCCTATCCGATGGGCGACGTGGATGTGATAAAGGGCGTTTGTACCGACGTCGTAGTTAGGGCGCTGCGCGGGCAGGATATCGATCTGCAGCGGCTCATCCACGAGGATATGAGCGTAAATTTTAGCGCTTATCCAAAAAAACTGGGGCGCGAAAAAGACCGACAAAAACATCGATCATCGCCGCGTACCAAACATCGCGACCTATCTAAAACGTAAGGGCTACGAGGCGAAGGGCGAGTTTAAAGCAGGCGATATCGTGACATGGCGGCTGGATAACGGCAGGCCTCATATCGGCATAGTTTCGGATAAATTTGCCGCTAACAAAACTCCGCTCGTGATCCACAATATCGGGCTTGGCGCGCAGGAGGAGGACGTGCTAAAGGGTTACGAGATAACGGGGCATTTTAGGATAAAATAAGCGTAAAAACCGATAAATTTAAGTAAGAAAGGCAAAAAATGGAGTTTAAAGAGAGCTATTTTATAACGAGCGACGGGGCGAGGATATTTTACAGATACCGCCTGGTTGCGGACGTAGCGTGCGAAAACCCGGGCGCAGACGAATTAAATTTGAGCGAGGACGGTAAATTTGAGGGCTCAAATTTGAGCGCCGGAGCCGCAAGCGAAACGTCAAATTTGGCTAGCGAGCAAACAGGCGGCGCGGACGAAAATACGGAGCCGGATTTTGGCGGCGCGGGTAAATCGAGCGAGCAAAATTTACCAAACGGCGGCGAAAATTCGGACTCAAATTTAAACGAAACAGGCAAATGCGGCGCGTCAAATTTGAACGAGACGTCTAGCGAAAACGCCGAGCAAAATCTCAAATTTAAAGCCGCGCCGAATGCCAAAGCCGTAGCGATATTTCACCGCGGACACGAGCACTCGGGCAGGACGACGCACGTGGCAGACGGGCTAGCGGATGAGAGTTTTAGCTATTTTGCGTGGGATCAGCGCGGGCACGGCAGGAGCGACGGAGAGCGGGGCGACGCGCCAAGTATCGGCCGTCTCATCGCCGACGTGGACGAGTTTGTGGCGCATATCGAGCAGAGATTTGGCTTTGAGACGCAAAATCTAGCCGTGATTGCCCAGAGCGTGGGCGCCGTGCTGGTCTCGGCTTGGCTGCACGATTACGCTGTGCGCGTTCGCTGCGCGGTGCTCGCTAGTCCGGCGTTTAGCGTGAAGCTTTACGTACCGTTTGCTAGGGCGGGCCTAAAGGCGCTCTACTGCGCTCGCGGAAATTTTTTCGTAAACAGCTACGTCAAGGCGCACTATCTCACTCACGACAAGGAGCGTCAGGCTAGCTACGACGCCGACTCACTCATCACTCGCGCGATCTCGGTGCGCATACTGCTGGGGCTTTACGAGGCGGCAGAGCGTGTGGTTTCGGACGCCGCCGCGATCACGACGCCTACACTACTTCTGATCTCTGGCGATGACTGGGTTGTGGAGCACGCCCCGCAGCACGAGTTTTACAACGCTCTTGGCGCGCGCGTAAAAAGGCGCGAGATTTTAGAGGGATTTTACCACGATACGCTGGGCGAGAGCGAGCGGGAGAGGGCGTTTGAGATCGTGCGCGAGTTCGTCGGCGAGCGCTTTAGAGCGCCTTTTAGCGAGGTGGACTGCACGCATGCGGACGAATACGGCTTTAGCCGCGAGGAGGCCGATAGGCTAGCTACGCCGCTGCCAAGATTTAGCCCGAAAAATTTGCGGTTTAAATTCCAGCGGATATTTATGCAGGCGGTTTCGCCGTGGGTCGGCGGGCTAAAAGTGGGCGAAAATACGGGCTACGATAGCGGCAGTACGCTTGATTACGTCTACCGAAACGAGCCGCAAGGGGCGAATAAATTTTTCAAATTTATCGACAAATTTTACTTAAACGCCATCGGCTGGCGCGGTATCAGAGAGCGCAAGCGAAATATCAAGCTAGCCATCGACCAAGCCGTAGCAAAGCTGCAGGAGCGAGGCGAGCCGCTACGACTGCTAGACATCGCCTCTGGGCATGGCAGATACATACTAGACGCCGCGCAGGGGCATAAATTTGAGCGCATAACGCTGCGCGACTACAGCGACATAAACGTAAAAGCCGGTAGCGAAATGATAAAGGAGCGCGGGCTGGAGGACGTCGCGAGCTTTACGCAGGCAAATGCGTTTGAAGCCGCTAGCTACGAGGGTCTGCAGGACGCATATACGCTTGGCGTCGTGTCGGGGCTGTTTGAGCTTTTTCCTGATAACTCGGTCGTGCGCACCGCGCTGCAAGGCTTTTCAAGCAGCGTAAAAAGCGGCGGCTACCTCATCTACACCAATCAGCCGTGGCACCCGCAGCTAGAGATGATCGCGCGCGCTCTATCCAGTCACAGGCAGGGTGCTGCGTGGATCATGCGCCGCCGCAACCAAGCGGAGATGGATCAGCTCGTGGCGAATGCGGGATTTAAAAAGGTGCGTGAATGGATAGATGGGGATGGGATATTTAGCGTGAGTTTGGCCATTAAAATTTAAAAGCGGCTCGTCTTTCGAGTGTCTTTGAATGAGCTAGAAATTTTCTCCCTCGATGAACTATATGTTCTATCTTCGGTCGAAAATTTCTTCGCAACATTCAAATCCATCTCAAAATA
>CALCKS010000210.1 GCA_937965895.1 uncultured Campylobacter sp. | reverse complement strand
CGGGGATGATGGAAAGCATCGTGTGAAAGCTCAGGCTTGATGCGTAGTGCAGTAGTTGCTTGTCCTTGATCTTTAGCATCGCTATGAGCCAAATTTTAAGCGTCTCTTTTATCTTTTCAAATCTTTGTGCAGTCATTTTGATCCTTTGAAATTTTCTTTTGCGGGTCGAATTTTGCAATTTTATTTAACCTTTCGTATATTAGCATTTCGATAAAAATTATATCTCGCTGCGCATAAGGAAAACCTAGTGTAAAATTTTTACGATTTTTTGCGTCCCTTATTTTTAGGATAGGCATCTTTCCTCTCATCTCTTTTTCTAAATAAATGTCTTTTATAGCGATCTTTGTACTAAATTTTAACGGCAGTATCTCCCGCTCTTTTCTTATGCTACAGCTATCTATGATGACGCCTTTTTCCGATAATGGCAATACGCAACTTAGCATCACCGCAAAGCCGAGCGCTATTACAAGTGCCGTTTCTCCGTCCGTCCTGCGCAAAAAGCCGTCTACACACAAGGGATTGCTCGCGTCATAGCATCTAACTTTACCCTCACCTTTGCTAGTTTTTATCCAAGGTTCGTCAAACGCTATCATCGATCCCCAAGATAGAAAAAGAATTACAAATAGAAATTTGCCCGCAGGGCTAGGGCGTACGAGCCATGCACCGTTTTCCGTAGTTTTATAAGATGTTCTGCTTTTAAATAGCACGTCTTTTAAAATAGCGAGCGCTAGTAGTAAGATATTTGCGACAAATACAAAATATAAAAAAATCATCTCTTCGCCTTAAATTTATGTATTTTACAACGATAAATTTAAATTTAAGCTGGGCGGGCGGCGTCTTTGGCTTTTAATCTTTTGTTTATACTTTTATTGATTAAGTTTTCTATAAAATTTATATCTCTTTGCGTATATAAAAGATTTACGCCAAATTTATTGTTGTTGTGTTTACTTTTTAATGTTAGCGTTTTTGTGTTACGCTTTTCTTTGGCGATACATAAAATTTCGTCAAATTTGATTTCAATGCTATAGTTTAAAAATAAAAAGTTCCACTCTTTCGAGACTCTATCCTTATTTACCTTAATGCCTTTTTCGGCAAACACCAAAAAAGAAAAGAGGACTAAGCCGATTGCAAAAATAATAACGCAAGTTAGCTTTAGTTGATTGCGTTGCAAATAACCATTTATACATTTGGATTCGCTTCGTAAACTTGGGTCTAATATAATTATTTTCTTGTTAATTGGAATATTTGAGTCATCTTTGTAAAAACATTCTATTTTTCCTACACCTTTATAGCGCTCAACGTTTGGTTCGTCGGATAAAATATTAATGCCAAAACTTAGTATTTAGTATTATGGTAAATGACATAAATTTTAAAAACAGATCCGGACGTATCAGTAGCGCCCCTTGATCGACAATTTTATAAGATGATTTGTGGTTTATAAAGCCGCCTCTAAAAACGGATGCAATTAAAAAGGCGGCTAGAGAAAATAAAAAAATGGTTATCGAAAGATCGGCTATAATTTTTGCCAAATTTACAGCCCCATCTTAAACGGATTTAGGATATTGTTCGGATCAAACGCCTTTTTGATGCTTCTAAAAAGTTCCATCTCGGCGTCCGTAAAGGCAAGCGGCATAAACTCGGCCTTGCTGATGCCGA
>CALCKS010000209.1 GCA_937965895.1 uncultured Campylobacter sp. | reverse complement strand
TTGCCGCAAACGATGCGAAAATTTTAATCTTCGTAATGAATAAAGCTATAAGCTTTTTTAAGGAGATCAACGGCTATAACGGCGAGCTTTACGCCAAACTATTCGACGAAGACGCTCCTAATACCGAGCGCGCCGCAAGAGACAAGACGCTATACGATATGGGCTTTGCCCCGACCAAAAAATATATAACCTCGACTTACAATATCGAGATTGACGATAACGAGCAAGCGCAAGAAAAAAACCGAAGTTTAAAGGCTAATAAAGCGAATTTAACGGCTTTAAAAGGCTCTTTAAAGGCTTTAGATAGGTTTGATAAGGCTACGGACGAGATGGATATAGAAGACGGCGAGATAGAAGCGGTCTTAAACAAACTAATCGCAAGCAGCGAGACTTACGAAGAGGCTTTCGATAAGCTTTACGAGCTTTACGATCTACCCTTTGAAAGGCTTGAACCCTTGATGTTTAAAGCCGTAGCCAATGCTCAGATGTTGGGATATCTAGATGAAATTTAGTTTTTTCGAGGAGCCTACGGCGGTTTATGAATATTTAAAGAGCAAAAAGCCGGAGATCCATTTCGATTACGACGAGATTATGCACGACGCCCATAAAAAAGCTTTTACCGTCGCAAAGATGATGAATTTAGATCTTCTTAAAGATACGCAGGCTTCGCTCACCAAAGCCTTTAAAGAGGGCGTTGGGTTTGACGAGTGGAAAAATAGTGTAAAGCCTATGCTGGCAAAGAAGGGTTGGCTGGGAAATATCAAAGTAAAAGACTCAAAGACTGGCGAAGAAAAAGAAATTTACGTAGGCAATAGAAGATTAAGAACTATATTTAACACCAATATGAGAACGTCCTACGCCAAGGCCAGGTATGAAAGCCAGATGGAAAGCCTAGGCGAATACTTCCGCTATACTGCGGTGCTAGACGGCAGGACCAGAGAAGCCCACAGGAAGCTTCACGGCAAGACCCTGCCCAAGACGGATAAATTTTGGGATACCAATTATCCGCCAAACGGCTGGGGATGTCGCTGTAAGGTACAGGTGCTAACAGAGAACGAATGCGTAGCTAGAGGTATCGTACCGCTTGCTGACGGCTCTTTCTTGCCCCAAGCCGCAGAAAAGGACTTTGCGTATAATCCGGGCAAGGTCGATAAAACGGATGAAATTTTAAAAGACAAGCAAGACAAGGTTTTAGATGCCGTTACTTCAAGTCTTGCAAAGAAAAATTTAAAACAATCCCTGGATGGCTTCGAGCATGAGCGAGACGTTT
>CALCKS010000208.1 GCA_937965895.1 uncultured Campylobacter sp. | reverse complement strand
TGATGTTTTCATCAACGTGAGCGGCGGAGTCAAGATCAGCGAAACGGCGGCCGATCTAGCCGTGGTCGCAGCGATCATCTCTAGCTTTAAAAACCGTCCGATCAGCAAAGAGAGCGTATTTATGGGTGAGCTTAGTCTAAACGGCGAGATTCGCGAGATATTTAACCTCGATCAGCGCCTAAAAGAGGCCAAAACGCAGAAATTTAAAAACGCGATCGTGCCGTCTAAACCGCTTGACGCGCAGGGGCTAAAATGCTTCGTCGCAGGCGATATCACGCAGGTTTTGGAGTGGATGTAAATTTTGCGCGCCAAAAACCCGTACCACAAAAATGCCGAAGGAAAAATATGGAAAATCTAAAATGGAAACTCTCAAAAACGTTAAAAACAGCGATGAGGCAAAAAGATATAGATACTTTTACGCTAGCTAAAATCGCTAGCGAAACCTACGCAAAAACTCACGCAGATAGCTACTTAGACGTAAGGCAAGAAGTTTTTAAAGTCATCGACGAATACGCGCCAGAGGTAAATTTAGAAATTTTGGACTTGGTTTGCAAAATTTTAGGCTCTAGCGTTAAATTCGGCGAAAATCGAGATTTTTAAATTTACCGCTACTTTAAATTGCTTCAAAATTTAAATCCGGCACAAAAGCCCAAAACGCTTAAATTTACGGTAAAATCAAAACCAAAATAAACGCAAAAACGGCAAAACTTGAGATGTTTAAATTTTATTCATACTTGGGCAAAAATATAAATACGGGTGGCAAATTTTACATAGCTAGCCAGCTAAAAAAGGCAACAATCGCCTTTGCGTAAAAAAGCTCGGCAAAAGGCGTCATTTTTGGTAAGTTGCAACGGTCGCGCTCCAAAAGAGCAAGGTGGCGAAATTTACTAAAAAATAAATCGCACCGCAAAATCAGGTTAGTTGCAGCCAAAAATGCCGTAAAAAGCAAAAATTAGGAACAAAATGTTTGGTTATATTAGATTTATTTTAGCGTATTTCGTATTGCTTTCGCACGTTGGCATCGGACTAGCAGGCAAAAACATCGGCGTCTTTGCCGTCGTGATATTTTATATCCTGGCAGGACTCGTCACATCAAAGGTTTTTATCAAAATTGCGCCGCAAAACACTCAAATAAGCTACTTTATAAAAGATAGATTTTTGCGCATTTATCCCGCATTTTTCTTTGCGTTTGTACTCACGGTGCTATTTTTTTGCGCGACGTCGTATCTGCAGCCGCATTTTAATGCAAAAA
>CALCKS010000207.1 GCA_937965895.1 uncultured Campylobacter sp. | reverse complement strand
GCAAAATCGCATCAGCGACCACCGCATAAATTTGACGCTTTACCGCCTCGACGCGATAATGGCGGCTGGACTTTTTGACGAGATTATCGAGCCGCTGATCGCGCATTATCAAGCTGAAGCAATCTCGGAAACTGAAATTTAACCCTATTTAGCAGGGCTTACGGCTACCGTTGCACCTTTGATTTGTATTCGGATTTGCTTTTTGCAAGCATTGTTCGGGCGGTTTCTTGTATGCGTTGATTGAAAATTCACTGAAATTTCTTTCTTTTCTATCAAATATCCGCAATAGCAACATTTTACGATTCTTCTACTTTCTGCATATCTTTCCTTTATCGTTTAAATGTAAAAGTCCAAGAGCCCAAATTTGTCTCGACGGTTACTTCATGTATATTGGTGCATAGAAATTTGCGCCTTATCCAGCCGCTATATTCTAATTCTATAGGAAATGGTTTGGCTTTACTAAAACTATCTCTAGAGCATTTCCCCCTGTTGACGGTTATGTTGTTTACGCTTATTTTGTCTGCTAGAGACGTTACTGTAACAATAGAGCCCGTTTGAAATAGACCACCATTAAACGATTGATATTCAACTTTTAACGGCGGCTCAGTATTAGAAGCATTTCCAAGCCCTGTAAAAAATGACAATAAAGCTAAAACTAAAATCTTTTTCATTTTATCCCCTTCTTTTGTAAAAATATATAAAATTATAGATTACCAATACTTAAATTACTCTTTAAATATAATACTTGTCCATATAATTAGTTAAAACTAAAATGAGTGATCATATGAAAGTAGTTCAACGGATAAATGAAATTTTAAAAGATAAGCAAATTAACAAAAGAGAGCTTGCAAGGCGTCTAATAAATTTGGATATGAAAGCTCATAAAACAGGTGAAACGCCGACAGAATCAAGCATATACGCCTACTTAAATGGCAATATCGAAATAAAAGCCGATATGCTCCCTTTTATCGCAGATGCGCTTGGAGTATCGGAACAAGATTTTTTTACGGATGACTACAAACAGAGCCAAAAAATATTAAAGAGACTGTATGACGTAGAAAATATCTACTATAAATACCATAATATTATAGAACTTCTAGAATATTTATCGCCGAAAAGTCTTGAAATTTTAGAAAAAATGCTGATTAAAAATAAAGAAAATACCGAAGAACTTAATCAAATAATTAGCAAAATCGGACATTAGATTAATTTAAAATTTAAGTCGGTAAATGCTTTTTGTTCAAAATAAAACTAAAATACTCTTCTGAATTTTCTATAAAAGCAATAACTAGCTGCTTCACTTCGCCAGTTCAAGTATATTGCACGCTCGTTTGGAGCCAAGCTCGCAGGCCTTTTTGAGACGCTCGCCCGATAGCTCAAAGCTCTGCGGCGCGACGTCGCCTTTTAGATAAAACACCGACTCCTCGTAGCAGCTCTCCGCGCTCC
>CALCKS010000206.1 GCA_937965895.1 uncultured Campylobacter sp. | reverse complement strand
GTCGGTTTTAGGATGATATCGTCTTTTACCTTGACTGCGTTTACGCTAAAGCCGAGCTTATCGCCGATGACGCTAAGTACGGCCAAATTTATCTCGGAGTTAAAGTCGCTAGGTACCTCTACGTCAAAGTTCGCTACGCCGTCCGCACCCGCTTTTGCGGTTTGCATTTTGATGTAGGTTTTGACGTTTTTCTTATCGACCGGGCTAGCAAATTTAGCCATTCTCATCTCCATGAGAGCAGCTGCCGCGTCGCCGCCGAAGCTTAGTACTTTACCGTCTTTTTTAAATCCGCTCAAATTTGCATAGATGTCGTAGTCAAGCACGCCGTCGTTTAAAATTTTGTCAAAAAAGTCAAGCGGACTCTTTAGCTTTTGATTTGTTACTTGTAACACGCCTTCATCAACCGCAAATAGCGTAACCTCCGCATTTGGCTCGGTTTTTACGGTAGTTTTAAATTTGGAGTTTGACTTGACGACTTTTGGCGCTTCGATGCTGACATTTGTCGCTCGGTATGATTTATCCGCTTTTGCATAGACTTTATCGTAGGTTCTAAACGGCAAGACGTCGTTATCTGCCACGCGCATAATGGATGCAGTTACATAAAGTCCCTCAAAATCGAAGTCAAGGTCAAATTTGGCGTTTGCGACGTTGTTTTCTATATTTACGACTTTATACTTTTTGACGTTTTCTGACTCGACCGTGATGATGCCGATACCGCTTTTTAGCACAGAGCTAACGTCTACGTTTAGCGAGTCGCCTTTTTTATAGACTTTTTGATTTAGCTTGATTTTAGCTTTAGCTAGCTCTTTTGTCGGTTGCAACGTGCCGCCGTAGTCCCAGCCGCTAACGTAGATATCTAAATTTGCCGAGTGGCCGCTTAGGATATCGGAAACCACGACTATGAAGTCGCCGCTTTGATTGAAATCATAAACGAACTCGTTGCCGCTAAGAGTATCGCTAAAGACCTTTTCGTAGCGCTTGTTCCATTTTAGATAGCCTTCTTTGTCGTAGTTGTATTCCCAGATGGCTTTTTTGATCTCGACGGCTTTTTGCCTATCTTTTAGCTCCTCGTCTTTAAGCGGATCGACGCTGACGAAATTTAGCGTTAGTTTGGAGTTTGCGTCGATGTAGGTGTCGTTTGCTCTGACGCCGACCATCACGTCAAAAGGATATACGCTAAAGTCGTTACTGGCGCTTACATTTTTGCCATCGTCGTTAATGGTAAATACCGCGGTGCCTTTTAGAATGCTTGCGATTTTTCCTTTGTTTTGTAGCTTAAACGCAGTTGCGCCTTTGCCCTCGTTATCTAGAGTTACCGGTTTAGTAAACTGATCTAGGCCGTTTGCAGCGTATTCGCCGTTGCTAAATTTATACTCTTTAAATTTATCGTTTTTGTAATCTTGCTGATATAAATTTAACGCCACGTCGCCTTCTAAATTAGCCGCCGCTCCGCCAAAAAGGTAGTTGCTTTGCAGTTTTACGTCTATTAGATCGTCTAGAGCGTAAATTTGCTTATCTAGCTTAACTTCGTTTTTGATGCGTTGCGGAGTAAAGGACTCGACTGAAAAGTCGTAGCTATCGATGATTTTATTTGCAAAGATCACTTCAAATTTAAACGTTCCGGTTAGTCCCGAGTTTACCGGCTCGTCGAAATTTATCACGCCAAGCTCGGTGGTGTTTACGCCTTTATTTAGGATCACTTTATTTTGCGGATCTCTGATTTTTAGCTTAACGGGCATGTTTGAGAGGCTCTTAAACAGCGCGTTTTTGATGATGATCTCGCCTTTTATGTTTTCCTGCGGGCGGATGATGTTGCTAGCAAAGTGCAAATACGCGCTATACGTTTCGCTTCTATCTTTGGCGTCTAAATTTGACTCCTCGTTTAGGCGTTTGTTTTGCGATAGGGCGATGAAGCTTTGCTCTTTACCTAGCGTTAAAACTGCGCTTGAGACGTCCTTGCCGATGTCTTTTTTATTAAATTTAAATACGCCTTCGTCGTTTGTGATGCCGCTTGCGATGAGATTGTTTTTAGTGGAGTAAATTTTGACGTCCGCGTTTGCGACTACTTCGTTTTTGCTTAAGCGGTTGGCAAATAAAAACACCTCGTCTTTTGAAACCTTCATGCTTAGGCCGATATCGGTTAGATAGACCGCTTTTTGTACGCTTTTGTCTTTGTCGTAGTAGACCGTGACTAGATAAACTCCGTCGCCGCCCTCGGCAAAGTCAAGCTTGATCTTGCTTTTTTGCATTTCGTTCTGAGCGCCGCCGATCTCGTAGTTTTTGCTGGCTACTTCCTCGGCGTAGTTATCCAAAGGAGTCTCGGTAAAATTTAAAAAGTATCTTAAATTTTGCTCTTTTAGCTTTTCGACGACGACTTTAGCGGTGTTTGTGTTTACGCTTTTTATGCCGATCTCGCCCAGGTTAGACATATACGTGCCGCTATCGGTAAACTCCAAAAACGGCTTTAGATCGCCAAAAGCGACGTTAAAGGTGGAGTTTTCTCGTAGCATCGAGTAGTCGTCGCCAAAGCCCTTATAGAAGGTGATTTTGTAGGTTGTCTGCGGTTTGAAGTCTTTACTGGTGATGTCGATATAGTAGTAGTAATACTCGCCGTCGGCGTCTTGGTGGCTAGTGTACTCCATTTCGCCAACTTCAAAGCTATTTACGCCCTCGACCTTGATAAATTTTTTAATATTATCAGAATCTATCCAATCTTTAAGATAGAGTCTAGCCGCTAGTTTGCCGTTATCTAGGCTAATGCCTTCGACTTCGTTTAAAAACATAGTCTTGGCTTTTGGCTTATCGACGAAATTTTCATCGGGATTTGAGACTTTTTGCACGACTTCAAAACTATCGGCCAAATTTATACCCGAAGTATTTTTGAGGTTTTTAGAAACCGAAAATACTAAATTGTCGCCGCTTTCAAGTAACTTTATCTGAAAGCTTTTAGGCGTTTTGGCTACGATTTTATATTTGATGTTTTGTTTGGCTAAATTTTGCTTGTCGTAAATTTTAAAATTCGCGGCAAACTCATCCTCGCTAACCTCGTCATTAAACACCGCTAAAAAGGTATCTCCGGAGTACTCGATCATATTTGATAGCACGAAATCTCCGCCGTAAAATTTAACCTTACTATCGCCTTTTTTGCACGAGTAGCTTACGCCTTTTGCAAGAGGCTTTTTAGGGTAAAAGAAAATCGAGTCTGATCCATACTCAAAGGCTCCCGTTATCTCGGGCGCGCACTCGATTATTTTTTTGTGCGTGACCTTGCCGATGAGAGACTGTTCGTTTTGGGCGTATTTTACGCCAATGCTTACCGAGCCGTCGTCTAACGCCCTGCTTGAACCGTCAAGCGTAAAGGCGCTTAAATTTGCTGCCAAGATGCAGCTTAGGCTTAAGCCGACTAGCTTTAAACGCATTAAAACCTCCTTATTTCGATATTGATTTCGCTTAAATTCGAATTTTCGTCCAGACACCCGAGCTTGTGTTTGCCTTGCGTTAAATTTAAGGTATTTTCGCTCGCGTTGTTTACTTTTTTCCACTCGTTTTCGTCGATCTTGAGATATATCTCATCGCCGATATACGCGTAACATTTTAGCATAACTTTGGTTAAATTCTCATCGCTCAGCAGAATTTGATTATTTGACGGCGTTGCAACGAGAGGTTTATAGCTTTTAAATTTATAGTAACAAGGACTTTCTTTGATATCTTCTTGAGTGATCGCGCCGTTTTTTAGTAAAAATCCTACTTCGTCGCCTCTGATACTTTCGCAGATATCTTTTGGCGCAACGCCCTCTATCTGCCAGTCATCCTCTTCATCTCTACACTCTTTAAATTTAAACGCATCAAGGCAGGTTTTTTTGGACTCAATGCCGCCTGGCGCGCTCATGAAAGATAATTTTTGTTTTTGAGCTAGCAGCTTAAAGACGTCAAAAACCGTGCGCGAAGCGTCGCTAAATCCGCTTAAATTTTGCGTCTTTTTGCCGTTAAAGTTACCAAACCACACCGCAACCGTGTAGTCGTTATTTACTCCGATCGTATAGATGTCGCGCGAGCCGTAGCTGGTGCCGGTTTTAAAGGCGATTTGAGGCGTGTCTTTTGCGTATTGCCATGCGACGCCTAGGTAGCTTCTTGATGCGCTTGAGAGCATTTTGGAGGTTAGATACGCGCTTTGCGGGCTGATTAGCCGTCCGTAGCCTAGTAGCGTCTTGCCGGCAACCTCTAGCGGTTTTAGCTCGCCGCCGTTTGCGTAGATCGTGTAGAGGTGGGCTAAATTTAGCAGGCTCATTTCCGCACTTCCAAGCGCGATACTGTCGGCGTAAAATTCCTTTGAATTGCTCACTAAATGCACGCGAGAAAGCAGCTCGTAAAGAGAGTTTTCGCCTAGTTTATTGTTTAGGCTGACGGCCGGGATATTTAGGCTAAGCGCTAGCGCCTCGGTTGCTGAGATGATACCAAAAAACCTGCTGTCGTAGTTTTTGGGCACGTACTCTCCGAGGAAAATTTCTGTATCTATCATCTGGCTTTTTGGCGTGATGAAACCCTCATCGAGTCCTAGCGAAAATATAAACGGCTTTAGCGTCGAGCCCACGTTTCTACTCATCGTTACGCCGTCGTTTTGCCCCTGCACAGCGTGCCAGTCGTGTGAGCCCACGTATGCGGCCACGCTCATATTTTTGTTGTCGATTATTATTCCAGCGGCGTTATAGGCGTCTTTTGATTTTAGCGAGGTTGCCGTATTTTTTAGCGCGTTTTCGAGTAAAATTTGCAAATTTAGATCCAAATTTGAGTGCGTAACTCCGTTTTTTAGAGCTTGCGCTGCGTAGTGCCTGGCCTTATAAACGGCGTCGTAGCGTTTGTTTTTAAAAGGCTCTCTTTGTGCCCTTTGAAATGCACTTTGATCTATCACGCCAGCTTTATAAAGCAGCTTTGCGACGCGGTTTTTTAGCGCGTTGATGTTTGATTTTTTATCTAGGCGGTTGGCGTTTGGATTTTTTGGGATCGTGCTTAAAAGCGCGCATTCGGCGATACTAAGCTCACTTAAATCTTTACCGAAATAAAACCTTGCCGCAGCCGCCGCGCCCTCGATATTTCCGCCGTAGGGAGCGAGATTAAAATAAAAATTTAAAATCTCGTCCTTGCTATAGTGCCACTCAAGTTGAAGCGCGGTAAAGATCTCTTTAAATTTATTTGCGTAGGTGCGCTCCTCTCGCTTCATCATGCGCGCGACTTGCATCGTGATAGTGGAGGCGCCGATGCGGTTTTTATGCGTGAGATTGTGCGCGGCCGCGCGGATCATGGCGAATGGATTTACGCCGATGTGGTAGTAGAAAAATTTATCCTCAAACAAAAGAACGCTATCTTTTAGCGTCTGCGGGATGTTTTTGGCTTCAAATCTCCAAATTTCGTCGCTGCTCGGCCGAAGGGCGACGATCTGGCCGTTTTTATCAAAAAGTATGAACGAATTTTCCCGCTTTAGCGCTTTGACGTCGAGCGGATAGGCAAAGTCAAGCGCCAAAAAAGCTACGAAGCAAATCAGGGCAAAGGCAGCGGAAAATTTGATAAATTTAGCTAAAACTCTTTTCATTTCGCGATTATATCGAATTTGCGCGTAAAATCTCGAAAGATTAAATTTATGATAATTGATATATAATTTCAAATACTAATTTAAGCAAAGGAGATAAAGGCATGGAATATAGAGTAGAAAAAGACACGATGGGCGAGGTAAAGGTACCAAATGATAAATATTGGGGTGCGCAGACACAGCGCAGCCATGATAATTTCGAGATCGGCGTAGGGTTAGAGACGATGCCAAAAGAGGTCATAGAGGGCTTTGCCTATCTAAAAAAGGCGTGCGCGCTGGTTAATCGCAAGCTGGGCCGCCTAGACGAGCCTCGCACCGAGGCGATAGCGCAGGCGTGCGATGAAATTTTAAACGGCAAACTGGATGGAAATTTCCCTCTAGTAGTGTGGCAGACGGGCTCGGGCACGCAGTCGAATATGAATCTAAACGAGGTCGTTTCAAACCGCGCGATGGAGATTTTGGGGCTAAATTTCCGCGATAAAGCGGCGCTGGACGTCAAAGATGCAAAATTCGTGCATCCAAACGATCACGTAAATAAAGGCCAGAGCTCAAACGACACCTATCCTACGGCGATGCGAATAGCTTTTGTGCTAGAGCTTCAAAAAAAGCTACTGCCCGCGATAGAAAAACTTGAAGCGACGCTGGATAAAAAGACCGCCGAGTTTGCGGGGATCGTAAAGATCGGCCGCACTCACCTGCAAGACGCCACGCCGCTCACGCTCGGGCAAGAATTTAGCGGCTACGCGCACATGCTAAAGGCGAGCAAGGCGCAGATCCTAGCTACCATGCCGTTTTTGCAGGAGCTCGCTATCGGCGGCACCGCGGTGGGCACGGGGCTAAACTCGCACCCGAAATTTAGCCAGATGGTAAGCGACGAGCTAAACGCGCTGACGGGCACGGCGTTTAAATTTAAATCCCATCCGAATAAATTTCACGGCCTAACCAGCCACGACGCCGAGGTATTTTTAAGCGGTGCGCTGAACGGTCTAGCGGCAAATTTGATGAAGATCGCAAACGACGTGCGCTGGCTGGCAAGCGGGCCAAGATGCGGCATCGGTGAGATAAACATCCCCGAAAATGAGCCGGGAAGCTCGATAATGCCGGGCAAGGTAAATCCGACGCAGTGCGAAGCCGTCACGATGGTAGCGGCGCAGGTGATGGGCAACCACGTCGCGATCTCCGTTGCCGCAAGCCAGGGCAACTTCGAACTAAACGTCTTTAAGCCGGTGCTTACGTACAACCTCATCCAAAGCATTCGCCTGCTAAGCGACGCGATGAACAGCTTTGAGAAACACTGCGCTTGCGGTATCACTGCAAATGCCGCGAAAATCGACAAACTGCTGCACGAGAGCCTGATGCTCGTAACCGCGCTAAATCCGCACATCGGTTACGCAAACGCTGCCAAGATCGCCAAAACCGCGCACCATAACGGCACTACGCTGCGCGAGGAGGCGATAAAATCAGGCATACTAACCGCCGAGGAATTTGACGCGTGGGTGGTGCCTGAGGATATGATCGCGCCGAAGGAGTAAATTTTAGTTGCTTGATTTTTGGGCTCGGCAGGGTTTGGGCGATTTTGCCGAGCCTTCTTTAAAATCCATAAATTTAAGAGCGAAATTTACGGTTGCGCCTTAAAATTTACTCAAATTTGCCGATATACTTTTAAATTTAAAGGCACGGCGATGGATGTAAAACTAAACGTAAATTTAAACTCAAATTTGACGAGCGTCGGCAAAAGCTCAGCGGCGACTAGTACGGCAAATTTAAACGCAGGCGCGCTAAATTTAAAAAGCGGCGATAGGGGCGATATCTTGCGCGGCGCGTCAAATTTGCCTAGCGGCGCAAACGAGGGCGAAAGCAGCGCCGATATCCTAAAAAAACAGCTAGAAAAACTGCAAAAACGGTTAAAAGAGCTTGAAGCCGCGATAAAGCGAATAAAAGCGAGCAAAAATCCATACGCAAAGGATATGGCGGCATCGCTTGAGACGCAAAAGGGAGCGGTGTTTGCGCAGATAATGCAAATAAGCGCGCGAATTTTAGAAATGCAAGGCGGCCAGAGTAAAATTTGACGCCGTAAATTTTCATTTCAAATTTTAAAGCCTTGAAACCGATTTAAGAAATAGTGCGATTTTGATTTTAAAATATCAAAATGTAAAAATGATTTATTAAATCTATCTTTTTATTCTTTAATTATTTTCTAGAGTTTTCTTTATAAAAATAATGCTAAAATAATAATATACTTAACTATAAAAACTAATTCTTTTACTAAATATATAATTTTAAATTTTAGTTGTAGTATTTCAATATTTAAAGCTATTTGATAATAATTAAAGACAAATTTACTCTTTTATTAAATATGTCAAAATGCAAATTTCACCCAAGGAGAGAGCATGAAAGATGACGTCCTAGTTAGGATAAACGAGAGGCTTAATGTGCTTGCTGCGCTTCCGACTTTAAAAAACGGATCGATTGGCGAAGCTTTAAAGAAAAGCGGATTTAGTAGGCGAGATTTTATGAAATGGGCGGGCGCGATGACGGCGTTTATGGCGCTGCCTGCGTCGATGGCGTCAACCGTAGCTAGAGCCGCCGAGCTTAGCGATAGACTGCCGGTAATCTGGCTACATATGGCCGAGTGTACCGGATGCAGCGAGAGCTTGCTTCGCACCGATGCACCGAGTATAGATAGCTTGATTTTTGACTACATCAGCCTTGAGTATCACGAGACCGTGATGGCTGCGGCAGGCTGGCAGGCTGAAGAAAACCTAGAAAGCGCAATCGAAAAATACAAAAACAGATACATCCTGCTAGTCGAGGGCGGCATACCTACGGGCGATACGGAAAACTATTTAACGGTCGGTCCTTTAGGCCTTAGCGGACTTCATCACGCAAAGCACGCGAGCCAGAATGCCGCGGCGATATTTGCCATCGGTACCTGTTCGAGCTTTGGCGGTATACAAGCTGCAAAGCCCAATCCGTCAAATTCCGTCGGCCTATCAAAAGTAACCTCAAAACCGGTCATAAACGTTCCGGGCTGTCCTCCTAGCGAGAAAAATATCGTGGGCAACGTCCTTCACTACATACTTTTTGGCACCTTACCCGCACTTGACGTGTTTAACCGTCCAAAGTGGGCTTACGGGCTTAGGATCCACGATCTATGCGAAAGGCGCGGTAGGTTTGACGCGGGCGAGTTCGTGCAGACCTTTGGCGACGAGGGCGCAAAAAACGGCTACTGCCTCTATAAAGTCGGCTGCAAAGGCCCATATACGTTTAATAACTGCTCTCGCGAGAGATTTAATCAGCACACTAGCTGGCCGGTGCAGGCGGGTCACGGCTGTATAGGCTGCTCGGAGCCTGATTTTTGGGATACGATGGGGCCTTTTGAGGAGCCGATGGCAGATAGGCTGTTTAACACCGTTTTAGGCCTAGGCGCCGATAACGTCAGCGATAAAATCGGCATCGGAGTGCTGGCGCTCGCAGGTATCAGTATAGCAGCGCACGCCGCGGTAAGCATTTTTGCTAAAGACAAAGAGGAGGCGTAAAATGGGCGAGCAAAGAATAGTAATAGATCCGATAACCAGGATAGAAGGCCACCTGCGCATAGAGGTCGTCGTAGACGAAAATAACGTAGTTAAAGAAGCCTATTCAGGCTCGACGCTCTGGCGCGGCATAGAGCAGGTCGTAAAGGGGCGAGATCCGAGGGATGCTGGATTTTTTATGCAGAGGATTTGCGGAGTTTGTACGTTTTCGCACTACCGCGCGGGCATCATGGCTGTCGAGAACGCGCTAGGTATCACGCCTCCGCTAAACGCTCAGCTAACGCGTACGCTGATGAACAACGCCCTTTATATGCACGATCACGTGGTGCATTTTTATCAGCTTCACGGCCTTGACTGGGCGGACGTGGTTTCGGCTCTAAGCGCGGACGTACGCAAGGCTAGCGACGAGGCGTTTAAATACTGCGACACGCCTTACGCGACCGGCGCGGATAAGCTAAAAGAGGTAAAAGAGCGCGTCGAAGTCTTCGTAAAAAAGGGAAATTTAGGGCCTTTTGCCAACGCCTACTGGGGACATCCGACCTATAAATTTACGCCTGAGCAAAATTTGATCGTGCTTTCGCACTATTTAGAGTGCCTAAGGATACAAAGGACGGTAGCGCAGATGATGGCGATATTTGGCTCCAAAAACCCGCACCCTCAAAGCCTAACCGTGGGCGGCGTGACCTGCGTCATGGACCTGCTAGATCCTGCAAGACTAGGCGAATATCTAACCAAATTTCAAGAAACGGCCGATTTTATTAACAGAGCGTATTATCCAGATCTAGTCATGGCTGCTAAAGCCTACGGCAGCGAGCCTAGCGTGCTAAAAGACGTCGGCGTGTCAAATTTATTCGCTTACGACGAGTTTTTAGTCGGCAGAAACGAGTATCTGATCCAAGGCGGCGCTATCCTAAACGGCGATATCAGCAAGGTTTACGAAGTAGACGGCGATAAGATCACCGAGGAAGCCACTCGCGCATGGTATAAAAACCCAGCCCCGCTGCATCCGTACGACGGGCAGACTGAGCCAAACTACACCGGCCTAAAAGATATGAAAACTCTAGACGGCCACGGCAAAGAGGTGGATACTAAAGTTTTTGACGAAAAAGGCAAATATAGCTGGATCAAAGCTCCTCGCTATGACGGCAAACCTATGCAGGTGGGCCCGATAGCTAGTATCGTCGTAAACTACGCCAAAGGCAACGAGCGCGTGGTAAAAATCGTCGATAAATTTTTAAAAGATACGGGGCTTCCGCTTGAGGCGGTATTTTCTACTCTGGGTAGAACCGCAACCAGGATGCTAGAGGCCAAGCTAGTAGCCGATCACGGACTAACCGCCTTTAATAGCCTCGTAGAAAATCTAAAAACCGATCAAGAGACCTGCGCGAAGTACGTCATAGATAACGATAAAGAGTATAAGGGAAATTTCCAAGGCAATGCCCCTCGCGGAGCGCTCAGCCACTGGTGCCGCATAAAGGGCGGCGTGATAACCAACTGGCAAGCCGTCGTACCTAGTACGTGGAACGCTTCGCCAAAAGACGCCGCAAACGTACGCGGAAGCTACGAGGAGTGCCTCATCGGGCTAAAGATCGCCGATCTAACCAAGCCGCTTGAGATCATACGCAAGATCCATTCGTACGATCCTTGTATCGCATGCGCCGTACACGTGATGGATGCGCGCGGCACGCAGCTGGGCGAATACAAAATCAACCCGAATTTGTGAAAGGAGCGGCTATGAGCGAGCATAAATTTGACCGCAAAAGCGAGTATGAATTTTCCATCGGGCTTAGAGCGACGCACTGGATCAGGTTTTTTGCCATCACCTTTTTGGTGGTGAGCGGATACTATATATCCTATGTTTTCGTTAGTCCCGAGGTCACGACCCAGCCCGTGCTGTTTATGAACGCCAAGTGGCGCGCGGCTCATCAGATCGCGGGATTTATCCTGATAGCGTGCTTTATTTTCAAGCTTTACCTATTTATATTTGACAAATATAGCCGCAAAGAGGTCGTGAGTATCGTCGATTTTTTTAATCCAAAAGTCTGGATAGCGCAGATAAAATACTATCTGTTTTTAGGCCCGCACCCGCATCTAAAGGGCGTTTATAACCCGCTTCAGTTTGCGTCGTATTTTTTCTTTTATCTAGTGCTTTTTCTGATCTGCCTAACGGGCCTAGTACTCTATGTCCACGTCTATCACGAGGGGCTTGGCGGGCTGCTTTATGAGCCGATGAGGCAGTGCGAGGAGCTCATGGGAGGTCTAGCTAACGTCCGCACGATACACCGCATCTGCATGTGGATCATCATGGTTTTTGTGGTAGCGCACGTGTATATGGCGGTGTTTAACGCCGTAAAAGGCAAAAGCGGAGCTATGGACGCCATCGTAAGCGGCTACAAATACGTAAAAGACGAGCACTGATGCGCGTTTTGGTGCTAGGTATCGGCAACGTGATGTTTGGCGACGAGGGCGTGGGGGTGCATTTTGTAAAAATGATGGAGCGAAACTACAAATTTAGCCCTAAAAACGGGGCTAAATTTGACTCCGATTTAAATTTGGACGATAAATTTGACACGTCAAATTTGGACGTCGCAAACTCAAATTTAAGCGGCGATCTCGCTCGTAGCGACGGCTCCAAATTTAAGGCAGACGGCGCAAATTTGGAGCTAAGATTTATCGACGGCGGTACGCTAGCCATGGCACTAACGCCCGTTATCGCTTGGGCAGATGTTTTGATAGTCGCTGACTGCATCAGTGCCGAGGGCGGCGAGACGGGGGATGTGTATTTTTTTGGTTACGAGCAGATGCCGCCCGCCGTCTCGTGGAACGGCTCCGCGCACGAGGTCGAGATGCTAGAAACCTTGCGGCTCATGGAGCTTGCGGGCGATTTGCCGCGGACGAAAATTTTAGGTATCGTGCCAAAGCGCATCGAGCCTATGAGCTTTGAGCTCTCCGAGCAGGCGCAAGAGGGGGCAAATTTGATGGAAAAGACGCTTTTAAACGAGCTTTCGCGCCTTGGATTTTGCTACGAAAAGATTGCAAATTTTAGCGTTTCTGATATCGCTTTAGAGTTTTCAAAAAAAGGCGCGATATGATTTTAGCTTACGAGTTTGACGGCGCGAGCGAAAATTTCGCGTTTTTTCTTAAAATTTACGCGCAAAAAAGCGGGTTAAAATTTAGCATTAAAAAGGAGCTAGATTTAACGACGCTTTATGCAAAAGGCTCGCAAGAGGAGCTTTTGGCGTTTTCCGATCTACTTTCTAGCGCGCTGCCTCACAGCGTGTTTTTACGTGGTTCAAGGGTTTACGCGGGCGAAAATTTGCCCCAAGGCGAAGTAAGCGAGCCCGTAAATACCCTCTCAAACATCACGCCAAGCGTCGTTAGCGCCTATCTAAAAGGCGAGCTAAAAGAGTGTGAAAACGGCGTTTTTAGTGACGTTTGCGTTTTTACGGACGGCAAATTTACTCCCGTGACGAAGGCAAATTTTAACGAGCTTTTGGAGTTTGCTTTTAAAAATTTAAGCGCGGGCGAAAGCGTTAAATTTAAAGATATTAGCGGCGAATTTGAAGCGTCAAATTTTACTGAACTAAACGAAAATTTTAATCTTTTAATGCCGACGAATCTTAAAAATTTACCTAAAATTTTTATCGCAAACGAAGCCGAGCGGGTTGCCTTAGCAAGCTACGAAAAGCCAGTCGTTACGCTAAAAACGACGGCGATCTACCGCGGCAATCACCCGAGCTCTCCTAGGTTTTTTGACGTCTGCGCGGCTAGAGACATTTTCATCTACGCGCTTTGCGACAAGCTTTTTAAAGCGGGCGTAAATTTTATCGCTTTAAAGGCGCAAAAGCCGCCGTTTAAGGCTACCGTGCTTGAAAACGGATGTATTTTTAGCGGCTCTAGGATTTATTATTCACGCGCAAATTTGAGCGAGGTGGAGGGCACCGCGGATAAAAATCTAGCCAATTTTAATCTCGCAAAAAAAGAATTCGACGAAGAGGGCGGGATAGCTAGGATATTTTTAAGCAGGTTTAAAGACGATGAAGTTAAAATTTACCCCAAATTTGATGATTTTAACGTCTTAAATTTCGCCTTGCCCGCTAGCTTTGAGGAGCTTTATGCGCAGATAAAGCGCGAGGAGGGCGGCGAGAGATTGCTTCAAAATTACGGCAAAAGCTTTAGCCTGCCGCGCGGCGAGCTTAGCGTACAAAACGGCTTTTTCGGGCTATTTTGTATGGCGGGGGCGCTACTTGGATTTGATAGCGATACGCAAAAAGCGGGAGAGATTTTACTACAAAACGCGAGCGATTTTAACGGCGCAAAAGGGCCTAGGCTTGATTTTAAAATGCTAAACAAAACGCATTTTGACGTCGTTAAATTTGCTAGAAGCGGTATGAGCTTTAGGCTCGCGGGCGTCGATGCTAGGCTGCTTAGCTACGGATACGCCGAGTCGCTGGCGTATTTTTTGAGCGATTTTGCGGGCTCGCTAAAGCAGGATTTCGGCGTGCAAAACGCACTGCTTTGCGGTTCGCTTTTTGAAAACAAAACGCTTGCAAATTTGACGTTAAAGCATCTAAAAACGGGTTTAAACGCCAAATTTAGCAAAGAGTTTTTGATTGAAGAGATGTTATAAATATGAAATTTCAGGCCTGGTTCAAGGCGTCGGTTTTCGCCCTTTTGTTTATAATCTAGCCCTAAAATTCGGCCTTGCAGGCGAAATTTACAACGACGACGAGGGCGTAAAACTAACGCTTTGCGGACAGGGTGAGCAGATAGAAAAATTTGAAAAAGCGCTACATGAGGAGCTACCAAGCCTCGCTCGTATCGACGAAATGAGAAAAACCGAGCTAGAGGACGCGAAATTTGACGAGTTTAAGATAGTCGCCTCAAAATCAGCCAAAAAACACGCGCCTATCTTGCCTGATTTTGCCCTCTGCGCCGACTGCGAGCGCGAGTTTTACGACCCAGCAGACCCGCGCTACCGCTATCCTTTTATCAACTGCACCAACTGCGGCCCGAGGTTTTCTATCATCAAGTCCCTGCCTTACGACCGCGCAAACACGACGATGAATACGTTTAAGATGTGCGAATTTTGCGGCGGCGAATACAAAAATCCGCTAAATCGCCGCTATCACGCCCAGCCCGTTTCCTGCCCAAACTGCGGGCCAAGGCTTGCTTTAAAAGATAAACTCGGGCGGGTTTTAGCGCGGGATAACGAAAGCGCAAAGCAGGCCGCGCGTCTCATAAACGAGGGTAAAATTTTAGCCGTCAAAGGGCTTGGCGGTTTTCATCTGATGTGCCGCCTAGAGGAGGATACGGTAGGGCTGCTAAGAGAGCGCAAGAAGCGGCCTAAAAAGCCATTTGCCGTGATGTGCAAAGACCTAGCGCGCGCTAAAAAATACGCTCAAATTTCGCCCAAGGAGCAGCAGCTTTTAAGCTCAAATTTAAAACCTATCGTCGTTTTGCAAAGCTTATCTGATGCGCCGGTTCCCTCAAATTTAGCGCCGGGACTAAATAAAATCGGCATATTTTTGCCATACACCGGCGTTCATCTCTTGCTTTTTGAGTATTTAGAGGGCGACGTTATCGCCACTTCGGCCAATGTCTCGGGCGAGCCCATCATATATGGCGAAAACGACCTGCGAGAAAAGCTGGGCGGCGTGATAGATTTTTATCTGGATAACGACCGCGAGATCCACTCGCCAAGCGACGATAGTATCGCGTTTGTAGCGGACGGCGAGCCTATCTTTATCCGCACGAGCCGTGGCATGCATCCCAAATTTATCCGTACGAAATTTAAGAGCGAAAAGACCGTTTTAGCCGTCGGAGCCGAGCTAAAAAATCAGTTTGCGATCTTTAAGGACGGCGAGCTGATGATAAGTCCGTATATCGGCGATCTAAAAAATATCGCGACCTATGAGCGGTTTTGCGCGCTGATTAGGCTTTTTAGCGAGATTTACGAGCTAAAATTTGACGAGATCGCGGCTGATTTGCATCCGCATTTTTTAAATTTGAAATGGGCGCGCGAGTACGCTGCAAATTTCGGCTCAAATATTACGCAAATCCAGCACCATCACGCACATTTGCTTTCTGTGATTTTAGAAAACGATCTGGACGTAAAGCGCGAGTATCTGGGCTTTTGCTTTGACGGTACGGGATACGGCGCGGACGGGAGCGTCTGGGGCGGAGAGATACTAAAAGTGCGCGGCAAAGAGTACGAGCGAGTTTGCAAATTTGACGAAATTTTGCTGATCGGCGGCGAAGCTAGCGTGAAAAACATCTGGCAGATCGCTTATGCTGCGATTTTAAAATATGATTTAGAGAGCGAGGCGGAGGCGTTTTTGGCCAAATTTGAGCCAGCAAAGCTAAAAAATCTAAAAATCCTGCACGAAAAGCAAATAAACTGCGTTAAAACCAGCTCGCTTGGACGCATTTTCGACGCATTTGCGGCGGTGATTCTCGGGCTTGATAGCATCAGCTACGAGGGCCAGGCGGGAATGAGCCTGGAGGCGCTTTTTGACGCAAATTCGGACGCCTGCTACGAGTTTGAAACCAGGAGTGACAAAATTTGCTTTAAAGAAGCCTTTAAAAGAGCTTTAAAAGACGATGCTAAAACGGCTGCTACTGGCTTTATAAAAGGGCTTGCAAAGCTCGTAGCAGACGTGGCTTGCGCACAGCATAACGACGTCTTGCTCGCAGGCGGAGTTTTTCAAAATAAGGCCCTGCTTGAAAATGTAATTTTAATTCTTAAGCAAAAAGGTAAGAAGTATTACATAAATAAGAACTTTTCGTCAAACGACTCTTCGATAGCTATCGGTCAGATCGCGCTTACATTAATTTAAATTAAAGTTTTCTGATGTATAATATCTAATAATTTCTTTAAGGAGGCGATAGTGGAAAATATCATAAGATTCAGCGTCTCGTTGCCAAAGCAGTTATTAGACGAACTTGACAACAAAATAGGCGCTCAGGGCTATGCTTCGAGAAGCGAGTTCACTCGCGATCTCATTAGGGAAAAAATAGTAAATGACAGCTGGAAGGACGCGGATGAGGATCTTATCGGCGTTTTGACGCTCATTTATCTACATCACCAAAACGACCTCGTCGTGAAAATGATGGACATCGAGCACAAGGCGAACCTGCATATCGCCTGCACAACTCACGTCCACGTGGATCACGATAACTGCCTAGAGACTCTGATACTGCGCGGCAAAGCGGGGTCTATCGAGAAATTTTCGGAAAAAATGGGCGGACTAAAAGGGGTTAAATTTGCAAAACTCACCAAGGCCGCTATCCCGCGCTCATAGCGCTTAAAATGCGGGCGGGTCTGATAAGCTCTATCAAATTTGCCCGCAAAAATCTCTTTTTTTATCACGCATTTAGCCCTTTGATGTTAAAATCGCCGGAATTTATCGCTATTTTTTTCCTAAGGCTAAAATTTGAAACATATTTCTTTTAAAAATTTCGTCCAAAACGAGGCGAGTTCGGGCATCTTGCTCATACTTGCCGCGATTTTTGCGATGATATTTCAAAACGGTTTTTTGAGCGGATTTTACAACTCTTTTTTACGCATAAATATGGGCGTGGTTTTCGGCGAATTTAGCCTGCAAAAGCCGCTTATTTTGTGGGTAAACGACGGGCTCATGGCGGTGTTTTTCTTTCTTTTGGGGTTAGAGCTAAAGCGCGAGATAGTAGAGGGCGAGATGCGAAATCCCGCTCAGATCGTGCTGCCTATCGTGGGTGCGGCCGGCGGTATCGTCATGCCCGCGCTCGTTTTTTACGCGTTTAATCACGCCGATGCTTTTGCGCTAAAAGGCTGGGCAATCCCGACTGCGACGGATACGGCGTTTGCGCTGGGGCTTATCATGATCCTTGGCAAAAGAGTGCCGGCGAGTCTTAAAATTTTCCTCGTGACGCTCTCTATCATCGACGACGTTTGCGCGATTTTGATAATGGCGATATTTTATAGCGGCCATCTATCTGCAGTATCGTTTATAGTTGCCGGAGTGGTTACTTTGGGACTTTTAGCCTTAAATTTAGCCGGCGTAAATAAAAAAGCTTGCTACGTGATTTTGGGCATTATCCTTTGGGTGAGCGTGCTAAAATCAGGCGTGCATGCGACGCTAGCAGGCGTCGTGGCGGCATTTTTCATACCGCTTAAGGCGAAGGAGGGCGAGGGCTCGATGCTAAAGCAGATCGAACACGACCTGCACGGTTACGTCGCCTTTTTCGTGCTACCGGTATTTGCCTTTGTAAACGCTGGCATCTCGCTAAAAGGTATCGGACTGGAGCAAATTTTTCACCCCGTATCGCTAGGCGTCATACTTGGACTGTTTGCGGGCAAGCAGCTTGGGGTGTTTGGCTTTTGCTTTCTTGCGATCAAATTTAAGCTCGCAAAGCTACCAAAATACTGCAATCTAGCCCAGTTTTACGGCCTTTGCTTGCTTACCGGCATCGGCTTTACGATGAGTCTTTTTATAAATTCGCTCTCATATCACGACACCTACGAGTTTGCGTACGCCGATAAGCTAGCCGCGCTAATCGCATCGCTGATCTCGGGTGCGGCGGGCTATGCGGTGCTCTACTGGGCAGGGCGACACAGGATAATGAAATGCGTGGAGTAGAAAAATGATGATATTTCATAAAAATTTTCTCGCAGACGAGCTTGCGAAGTGGCGAGAGGATGGGCTAATAAGTGACGAGGCGGCGCACAAGATAGCAGCTAGATACGATATAGATTTATCGGGCGCAAATGAGCGGCGAAGCTTTATATTAAAGCTCGTTGCGTATCTGTTTTTGGCGCTTTCGCTATTTACGCTTGTGGGCGCCAACTGGGAGGAGCTGCCGCGCGCTGTGAGGCTAATCATCGTGCTTGGCATACTCGCGGCGGTAAATTTTAGCGGAGTTTGGGCGCAAAAAAACGGCAAAGAGACGCAGGCTACGACGCTGTTTTTCCTGGGCAACTTTTGCTACGGCGCGGCGATCGTTTTAGTCGCGCAAATTTACCACCTAGGCGAGCATATGCCTAACGGCGTGCTGCTTTGGGCGGTCGGAGCTTTGGCGCTCGGACTTGCTACGCGCAAGTCCATCATCACACTTCAGGCTCTTATTTTGGGGCTTGTTTGGTTTTTGATGGAGTTTGAGTTTAGCGGCGTTTCGCACGGATTTTTGTTATTTATAGTAGCCTGCGCGGCGGTGCTTTGGCGCGACGACTCGAGGTTGCTGACCGCTGCGCTTTTTGCGAGCGTGTTTGCTTATGTCGTCTCTTTCGTGCTTTACGAGAGGTATTTTCTAGCTGATTTGCGCGTGGACGATGTGTTTTACGGCGTTCATTTTTTTGCGCTTAGCTACTGCTTGCTCGCCGTTTGCGCTTCGTTTTTACTTGAGAGAGCGGGTAAATTTGAACTCGCGTTTTTCCTTAAAAACATCGGCATCGTCTGCGGCGCTGGCATCTTGTGTTTTGATATGTCGCTTTACGAGGACTTGCATTTTTCGCGTCCGTGGTATTACGACGCCCAGAACCACGAGCAGGTTTTGAACGGCGTTACGTTTTTAAAAAGCGTGTTTGGAGCGTTGTTTATGGCTTTTTGCGCGGCCTCTTTGGGACTTGCGTTTTACTTTAAAAAATACGCCACTACAACAGTCGGAGCGCTTTTAGTGGCGCTGCCGTTTATCTTAGACGCGTTTGCAGGCTACGAGGAGGGCGTATTTTCGCTCATCGGCGTTTGTGTCGCGGTCGCTCTTATAAAGCAAAATAATATGAAATTTGGCATTGCGCTCATCTTTTGGGTGGCGTTCGTGCGATATGTGGATCTAGTTGGCGATTACGTTAGTGCTAGCGCGCTGTTTTTGGTATTTGCGCTGGTGGTGCTCGGCGTGTCTAGGATCTCTAAAAAAAGGAGCGCGAGATGAAACTAAAGCTGATTTTCGCCGCCGCTGTATTTCAAATTTTAGCCGTGATCGCGATGCTTGCGTATGCGTACGCGCCGATTTATTTTGGCAAAGAGATCTTGCTGCAAACTACGCTTTACGACCCGCGCGATATGTTTCGCGGTGACTACGTGCGCCTTAGCTACGGCTTTGCGGGCGTTTATGAGCTGGATAAAAGAGATTCTAATTTAAGCAAAAGGCAGCAGTTGCACGGCACTAAAATTTATGCTATCTTAAAGCAGGACAAAGACGGCAAGTATAAATTGGACAAATATAGCTTCGAGCGGCCTAGCGGCGGGACGTTTTTAGCTGGCAGGGTTGATTATAATACCGCAAATTTCGGCATCGAAGCCTTTTTCATGCCGCCTAAAAAGGCGCAGCAGATGGAGCGAGATATGATGGAGTTTAACGCCACCGCCGTAATCAGCGTGATGGATAACGGCAAAGCTCGCATCAAAGATATCGTGCTAGAAAAACCAAACGCGGGCAAGTCTCGCGGACATTAAATTTATCGGCAAAGAGGACTAAATTTGACTAGGCTAATCTGAAGTCAAATTTAGCCTAGTCCTTCAAATTTGACGCGGCTTAAATTTGAGTCAAATTTGACCGATCTCGCCGCTGCTGCAAAAATCTCAAAATATAAATAAAACGTAACGAAATAATATCCGCAAGGTATGAAACTAAAGCAAGATTTTAACATCTAAGAGTATAATAACCCCAAAAAATCGCTAAGGAGAAACAAAATGTGTAAAGATTGCGGATGCTCGCTCGGCGGGCACGATCACGCTCATACTCACGCGGACGGTACGGCTCACTCGCATGCTCACGATCACGGCGCCGAGCACGGACACGGCGCAGCTCACGAGCATAGTCACGGCCACGCGCACCCTGCGCTAAACGAGAGCAAAACGGTCGAGGTGATAACGAAAATTTTATCCCAAAACGACGAAGAGGCCGCGCACAACCGCGCTCACTTGGACGAGCACGGGATTTTATGCGTAAATCTCATGAGCAGCCCCGGCAGCGGAAAAACCACGCTTCTTGAAGCCACGATAAAAAGCGGTAAATTTAAAATCGGCGTCGTCGAGGGCGATCTAGAGACCAACCAAGACGCCGACCGCATCATAAAAGCAGGCGGCAAAGCCCATCAGATCACGACCGGGCAAGCATGTCATCTCGATGCATTTATGGTGCACGAGGGGCTTCATCATCTGCCGCTAGAGGGCCTTGATATAGTTTTTGTTGAAAACGTCGGCAACCTCGTTTGCCCCGCTAGCTACGACGTGGGCTCGCACTTTAACGTCGTGCTGCTCTCAGTACCTGAAGGCGACGACAAGGTAGCAAAATACCCCGTGATGTTTCGCGCCGCCGATCTTATCGTGATAACCAAAACTTCGCTATTGCCGCATTTTGAATTTGACCTGAAGAAAGTCGTCAAAGAGGCTCGCAAACTAAATCCGAAGGTCGATGTTATCGAGCTAGATGCAAAAACCGGCGAAGGTATGGATAGGTGGCTAAATTTCTTAAAATTTAAAAAAGAGCTTAGATAATGTGCCTTTCAATCCCGTCAAAAGTAATCGCGATCGACGAAGATAACGTCGCTACCGTAGAGACGCTAGGCGTGAGTCGCCGCGTGAGCCTCGATCTCATCGCCGAGCCCGTAGCCGTAGGCGAATACGTACTCATCCACGTCGGCTACGCGATGGAGAAAATCGATACAAAATTTGCGCTAGAGAGCATCGAAATCTACCGCCAGATCGCTAAAGATATGCAAAGCGGGCAAATAGGCGCCGACGAAGGCGATGCCGGGCTAGACGCTATGCAAGCGGCGGCAAACGAGCCAAACGCAAAGGAAAAAGCGTGAATCTAATCAATGATTTTCGCGATAAAGAGCTTATTTTAGCGCTTTCAAAACTCATCAAAAAAGAGAGCGTAAAACCGCTAAATATCATGGAAATTTGCGGCGGACACACGCACTCGATCATGAAATTCGGCCTGCCGCAGCTAGTTGGCGAACATATAAATTTCGTCCACGGCCCGGGCTGTCCCGTGTGCGTGATGCCAAGGAGCCGCATAGATGAGGCTATCAAGCTAGCCCAGATGTCGGGCACTATCCTCTGCACTCTAGCCGATATGCTCAGAGTCCCAGGCTCAAACACCAGCCTGCAAAAGCTGCGCGGCGAAGGCCGCGACATCAGGGCGCTATATAGCCCGCTAGACTGTATCAAGATCGCGCGCGAAAATCCCGAAAAGAGCGTGATATTTTTCGCGATCGGGTTTGAAACGACGACGCCTATGAGCGCAAATTTGGTGCAAAAGACGCTAGAACTCGGGCTAAAAAATCTATTTTTCCATATAAATCACGTTACCGTCCCGGCACCCGTGCGAGCGATCCTAAACGACGAGGATGTCAAGATCGATGCATTTTTGGGACCTAGTCACGTGAGCGTGATCACGGGGTATGGCATCTACGAGAATATCGCGGCGGAGTATAAAAAGCCTATCGCGGTTAGCGGATTTGAGCCGCTTGATCTGATGGACGGCATCTTAAATCTCGTCCGCCAGCAAAACGCGGGCACGCACGAGGTCTATAACGAATACGCCAGAGTCGTCACGCGCGATGGAAATCAAAAAGCAAAGGCGCTCATAGAGGAGTTTTTCGAGCCGTGCGACTTCTCTTGGCGCGGTCTTGGCGTGATCGCGCAAAGCGGTATGAAGCTGCAATCCAAGTACGCCGAGCTTGACGCGAGGGTCAAATTTGACTGTAGCGTGCAAAGCAAAGGCGAGAGCAAGGCCTGTATCTGCCCTGAAATTTTACGCGGGCGAGCAAAGCCTTTTGACTGCAAAATTTTCGCCAAAGCCTGTACGCCAAAAACTCCCGTGGGCTCATGCATGGTCTCTAGCGAGGGCGCGTGCGCGGCATACTACAAATACGGCGACGTCAAAAGTGCGGGCTAAGAGGAGGCAAATTTGAGCAAGATAATGCTAAGCCACGGCGGCGGTGGCGAGGAGATGAACTCGCTTATAAACGAGACGATTTTTAGGATATTTGATAACGAAATTTTGCGCGAGAGTAACGACAGTGCGATACTAAATTTCAGCGATTTTCGCGCAGACAAAAAGGCTGGTGACTCGGCAAATTTGATACCTAAATTTAACGGCAAACTAGCCTTTAGCACCGATAACTTCGTGGTTACACCTATATTTTTTAACGGCGGCAACATCGGCAAGATCGCCGCATGCGGCACGATAAACGACCTGGCTATGGTGGGTGCTGAGGCAAAGTACCTAAGCTGCGCGCTAATAGTCGAGGAGGGGTTTGAGATCTCCGAGCTAGAGCGCGTGCTAGGCTCGCTAGCCGCCGTCGCTCGCGAAAACGGCGTGCAAATCGTCTGCGGCGATACCAAGGTCGTACCGCGCGGCAAATGCGATAAAATTTTTATCAACACGAGCGGTATCGGCGAGATCATCTGCGAGGGCGTGGAGCTAAAAAGCCTGCGCGCGGGCGCAAAAATCCTGATCTCGGGCGACGTGGGCAGGCACGGCGCGGTGGTGCTGGCTAGCCGCGAGGAGCTCGATTTGCAAAGCGAGCTAAAAAGCGACTGCAAGGCGCTAGTAGGCGTAGTAAAGGCGCTGATTACTGGCGGCGTGAAGCCTCTTTGTATGCGCGACGCGACGCGCGGCGGACTCTCGGCGGTGCTAAACGAATGGGCGAAATTTAGCGGCCTAGACATCCTTGTCCGCGAGGAGGATATCAAGGTCAGCGACGAAGTGACGGGCGTTTGCGAGCTGTTTGGCTTTGAGCCTTACGAGCTAGCAAATGAGGGTACGTTCGTGCTGGCCGTCAATGAAAAAGACGAGGCGCGCGCGCTTGAGATTCTGCGCAAATTTGACGCTAACACAGCTTCGATCGGTGAGATTTTAGACGTCGCAAACGGCCGCGTCATCTTACAAAATGCATACGGCTCGAAGCGCTTTTTAGAAGCGCCAAAAGGCGAGCTGTTGCCCAGGATATGCTAGGCGCGGCGATGGATAGGTCAAATTTAAGCGCGCAATATTTTTGGGCTTGGACGGCACGAGAGCGGGCTCGCAAAATTTATCAAATTTACGCCCTAGGCGCGTCCGTGCAAATAAAATCCGCTCCGTCCGCAATCAAGGAAATCCGATGCACGAACTAAGCATAGTCCAAAGCCTAGTCGCGCTCTGCGAGAAAAATGCCGCCGCAAACGGCGCGAAAGAGGTCGTGCGCCTCGAGGTGCGTATCGGGCGGCTAAGCGGCGTCGAGCCTCACTACCTAGAAAGTGCGTTTGAAGTCTATAAAACCAGTACGATCTGCGAAAATGCCGAGCTTGTTATTGTCGTGCAAAACGTCGCCGTGGAGTGTCAAAGCTGCGGCTTTAGCGGCGAACTTAGCGAAAACGACTTCACCTGCCCAGCCTGCGGTTCACAGGAGCTAGGGGTCACGGGCGGCGAGGATATGCACCTCATGCGCCTTGAGATGCGGTGATTTTGC
>CALCKS010000205.1 GCA_937965895.1 uncultured Campylobacter sp. | reverse complement strand
GAGGGCGGACTGCTTTTTGGCGTAAATTCAGCCGACGAAAAGCAGATAAACTCGGTCGTGGCAGCCGGTCTTGGTGACCGCGAGCTAGACGGATACGGATTGCTAGTAGGGCAAGGCGTCAAAAACGAGATGATGATAAACGAAAATGACAAACTCACGCTCATTTTTACCAAAAATGACCCGAGCGGCTTTGCTCTAACGCCTAAAATGAAGCGCTTTGAAGTCGTGAGCTCGTTTAGCTCGGGGCTTGTGGCCTACGATAAAAGCTATCTATACACGAGCGTGGAGGCGCTGCGTAAGATACTTGAGTACGATGAGGGCAAATTTGACGGCATACATGTGTTTTCAGACGATCCGTTCGCCGATATCGAAAAGATCTCGCGCGAGCTACGGCTAGGACAAAAAGCCATCGGCTGGTGGCAGCAAAACGGCAACTTTTTCTCCGCTTTGGCGCTTGAAAAACGCGCTCTTTTTATCGTTTTGATGCTCATCATCCTAGTTGCCTCGCTAAATATCGTAAGCTCGCTGCTCATGACCGTCATGAACCGCCGCCAAGAGATCGCTCTACTACTCTCGCTGGGCGCTAGCAAGGCCGAGATCAAAAAGAGCTTTTTTGCGCTGGGAGCCACGATAGGCGGAGGCGGGATAGTGTTTGGACTCGTGCTCGGGCTCTTTGGCGTGTGGCTGCTCGGTAGCTTTGATATAGTAAATTTGCCCGCAGACGTTTACGGTAGCGCGAAGCTTCCTATGGAGTTATCTTTGCTTGATCTTGTTATGATTTTGGTCGGAGCGGTCGTTATCGTGGCGTTTTCGTCGTTTTACCCTGCTAAAAAAGCCGCGCAAATAAACGTACTTGAGACGCTTAGGAATGAATAAATCGGCATTTTAGCCGAAATGCTTTTGGGTTAAATTTGAGCGAATAAAAATTTGCTGTTTTGACCGCGCTGGCTCGTCTATTTTTTGAATTATATAAAAAGCGGCGAAATTTTATTTATATAAAAATACGCCACTTTAAATTATTTTCGTTCGAGTTTTTATTCTCGCGCGTGTAAATTTTTAAATTTAAGCCGCCGTCGGCGTCAAATTTGCCCTCCAAACTAGAAATTGTACATCGTGTAAGGTATCCGCAACCAAGTAGTAGCCGTAAGTTTGCCTATGTTTTTTATACTGCAACGGTTGCTAAATTTACTTACGTCATTTAGAAAAGCTATGCTTAAGGTTGGTGCTTATGCTAAATTTACGCCATATTTTGCTGCTATTTTGAAAGTTATTATATTAATTTGCAAGCAAAAATTTGAGACCCTTTAAGATATAATGCTCAAAATTTAATCCAAATTTGGGGAGAAAAATGACGAATTTCGAGTATGCGCGCCGCATTGACGAGGCTGCAGGGCTGGATCTTGATTTAGATTGCAAAGAGATAGATCTGCAGGATAAGTTTTACGGACTTTTTCAGTGCTTTATGCCCGATGGCATCGGTATAGAAACGGTGTTTGCGCCGCTGCAAAACGGCACCGAGCTGCAAGCGCGCATAATGCCGATCTACACAGCCACGGCGCAGCAGACGCAAGAGGCGTTTGGTCGGGGCGTGGCGCCGGGGTATTTTTGTCCACCGCAGGATCCGAAATTTGATGACGAAGGACTTAAGAGCCTAGCTTTAGCGCACGTTCGAAATTTAAAAATTTTTGCCGAGTTTCTCGGCAATGACGAGCTTTTAAAAATGCTTGACGAAATAAAATCCGCGCGCGTGCAGGAGAGCTTTGATCTCGCAGATCACGAAGGTGGGCTTGCGGACGCCTTATGCGGGGCGAGTGGGTTATAGATTCGCCTAAGCTCGATGCGAAGATATGGGTGCTCAGCGAGGCGTACTATTCGATCGACTGCGACTACCTTCTGTCGGCGTATTTGCAGTATCCAAACTACACGCAAAGGCCACAAGAGGACTTTTTAAAGCCCTATTTTGAGCTGTATCTAACTGGCTGGCAGATCGCGTTTGAGCGCAGCGAGGTCGTGGTTTTTATGTGCTAAATTTACGCAGACAAGGAAACTAAATGCAAACGGACGCTTTTGGCTGGCTAAAATTTGAGCTCTACGAGTATCTAAAACTATACGATGCGGGCTTAAAAAAGCGAGCAAATCAGCGTCTAGAGAGTACTGTTAGTAAATTTAAAAGCGAATTTAGCCAGACGCAGCGGGACTATGCACTAGGCGAACTTTGCCGCGAAATTTTAGACGAAAACAAAAGCGAGCTAAAAAATCTAAAAAGCCGCGGCAACGGCGAGCTAGTCGGCGAGTATCTAAAAGGGCGCTGTATCGCAGGCGAGATGCCGCATCTACGCTGGGCATATCAGATCTGCGCACACTGCTTGCGGGAGCTTGATAGGAATGAGCTTTTGCGCCGTGCATACCGCCATGATCACTGCGACGCACGAACCGTGGAGTTATACTTTTGTACGCTATTAGATGCGCTAGACTGGGGCGCGCACCACTTTCCAGAGGGCTGCCTGATAGAGTACGCACGCTACGAGCGACTAATCCGCGAAGCAATAGAAAAACACGAAATAAGCGAGCGGTTAAATTAGAATTTGAAAACTTAGTAAAGTTTTACGAGTGCTATTTTGAGTTTAAATCTCGCGGCGGCGAGGTTGATTTTTACGTGCTGTGCGAAAAAGCGGGGTTAAATTTCGCGCCCGTAAAGTCTTTTTATTATGAGTAGCGAGGGGCTTTGAATTTGACCATATGCAAATTTAAACAAGCGACGAATTTACGGCCCAAAATTTGGCGTTTAGTTAGTCGCAAACGATACGCCAAATTTTAAAATTTAAACAAAAACAGCTCGCTTTAAATTTTAGCTCAAATTTATCTCGCGTGCCGCAAATTTTACAAAACGCTCAAATTCGCACCTACGCCGCTATATTTTGCAGATTTTCAAAGCTAAATACGTTTAGTCCGTTTTTGTATTCGTAGCCCAGAGTTAGCTTATGTGCTTTGATTATATTTTCTACGATGTAAAGCCCCAGACCGAAGCTCTTTTGCGCGCTTTCGCCCTTGGTAAAAGGCTCGACGTAGTGGCGCAGCTCCTTTGACAGCCGCTCGCCTTCGTTGATAAATTTGATCGACTCTCCCGTGATAGTTATATTTACGTGCTTGTTTGGAGAGTATTTTAGAGCGTTATCGATCATATTTTTGGCGGCGATAGCCAGCAGCTTAAAGTCGGCGTTTAGACTCACGTCCTCTAGCTTGCTAATGGTGACCTGTCCTGGATCTACCATCGCGATATCCAGAGCCTCGTCGATGACGTCGTCGATACGGCAAATTTTGGTGTTATTTAGTGCGATGCTCGACGTGACTTGCTCGACGGCGGCAAATTCGTTTATGAGATTTTCGAGTTTTATAAACACCGACACGAGTCGTTCTTGGTTTTTGCTTTTTTCTATCATTTCGGCGGCTAGGCGGCCTTTGGTGATCGGCGTTTTTAGCTCGTGCATTATGTTTCTTAAAAATAGCTTGCGCGACGCGTTTAAATTTTTGATCTGGGACACCGCGTCATAAAACGCCTCCGCAACCTCAGAAATTTCGTCATTACCGCTACTTACATTTTGCACCTCGTCGATCTCGCCCGCGGCAAATTTGGCTATCTGGCGCTTTAGCTTTCTTAGCGGTTTTAGCTTCCTGATAACAAAAACGTAAGCAGCCAGAAGTATGATCGCAACTAGCAAAAAGATAATCTTGATGATGTCGTAGCGGTATGGCTGGTAGTCGTTATCCTTTAAAAGCAGGATTTTATCTACGTGCTGGACTTTTAGATAGTGGTGATTTTGATAGATCATGATGGCGCTAGAGCCGATGTCCGCGGAGATCTCCTCAAGCACGGTTGCGTTTGCTAGGATCTCTTCTTTTTGCTGTTCGTTTGTGATCTCAGGCATCTTAAAGTCGCCCGTTTGACGCTCGTACTCTTTTTCGTTTATGATACCACTCATCAAAAAGAGCTGATTTCTAGCGATCGTGGAGTATTTGGCGTTTAGCTCGCGCGCATAGTTTTGTTTGTCGTAGTCCATCAGCCACAAAAACGCGAGAAATATGCTCGTAAGCGCAAGTGCGAAGATAAAAGTGATAGTGTAAAAAACCGATGAGCGTTTCATTTGCGGGGCTTTGCGTCAAATTTACTGCATTAGCTTATAGCCGATTCCGCGGATGGCGTGGATGTATTTCGGCTCTTTTGGGTCGTCGCCTAACTTGCCTCTGATGCGGCCGATGATGACGTCGATGCTTTTGTTTGTCGAGTCCTCGCTGATACTCGCGCAGTTATAGATGAACTCCTCGCGCGTGATGGCGCCGCCTTCTTTTTGAAGCATGTATTTTAGGATGTCGTACTCCGCTGCGGTCAAATTTAACGGCTCGCCTTTTAGCGTGATGACGTGCTTAAAATCATCTACCGCGATGTCTTTTTCGCGCGCAGGTTCTTTTGCGCCGCTTAAATTTGCGCCCGCTACAGTGCTTTGGCGGCGCAGGTGGCTTTTGATACGAGCTAGCAGCTCCTGTGGGTCGTAAGGCTTTGGTAGATAGTCGTCCGCGCCGTTATCTAGGGCGTTTACTTTGTCAGTGATATCGTGGCGCGCGCTTGATATGATGATAGGCACGTCGTGGCGCTTGCGGATCTCTTTGCATACTTCTAGGCCGTCAAGTCCTGGTAGCGTGAGGTCTAGGATTACGAGGTCAAATTTTTCTACGTTTAGCGTCGAAAGCCCGATATACGGCTCCTCCGCCGTCGTTACGCTCATATCGCTTTTTGCTAAAAACTCAGTCAAAATTTCCGCCAGCTCCAGGTCGTCTTCTATCATCAGAATTTTTATCATTTTATGTCCTTTTGGGGATTATAGCGAGTTTTGACTAAATTTTTAATGGCGGTAGCGGCTTATCCGGCTAGCGCTTTTTCGCTGCCGGCTAAATTTAGCTCGGCAAACTATCTGCCTAGCCTACGCTAAATTTTGTGTGCTAGTAAAATTTGAGCCAAACTAAGGCGCTCAAATTTGAAGCTAGGAATTTAACCGGTTCAAATTTAAAAATGGCGGAGCGTCAAATTTGACGGTTCAAATTTAAGATGAAATTTGGAAAATTTAAAAGAAAAGGCGCAGTTTCCCGCGCCTTAAAGTAGAAACTATTTTATAACAAGACCTTGGAAAAGTCCGCCGCGATTAACCCAAACGAGCGTCTTTTTGCCTTTTGCGCTTGCTAGGGCTTTGTTAAAATCATCCATATTTTTTATGTTTTCCTCGGCGATTTGGATGATGATGTCACCTTTTTCAAAGCCGATTTTCTCGGCATTTGAGCCTACTTTCACGTCAGTTACCAGGATGCCCGCTGCGTCCGCAGGTAGGCGGTATTTATACCTTGCGTTGTCATCGATCGCCGTGACGCTAAGACCCTCGATAGCCGTGCCGTTTTTTGTCGCCGGAGCGCTTGATTTTGCGTTTGCGTTAGCTAGTTTTATCTTGGCGGTTTCGATTTTACCGGAGCGCTCGTAGGTTAGCGTGATCTCTTTGTTTGGCGCTAGCGAGCCTATAAGATTTTTGAGATCGTTGGCGTTTTTGATCTCTTTATCGTCGATTTTGATGACCAGATCGCCTCGTTTTAGTCCTGCGGCATCGGCAGGAAGGCCGCTTTCTACGCTACTAATGAGCGCGCCTTCTTTGTTTTTATAGATTTCTTTTTGTTCTTCGTTTAGATTTGCTATCATCACGCCGATATATCCGCGCTCGATTTTGCCGTCTTCGATGAGTTTTTTGGCGATATCTTTAGTCATATTTGACGGGATGGCAAAGCCGATGCCGTTGTTTCCGCCGCTGCGGCTAAGTATGGCCGAGTTTATGCCTACTAAGTAGCCGCGGCTATCGACTAGCGCGCCGCCTGAGTTACCTGGGTTTATCGAGGCGTCTGTCTGGATGAAATTTTCATATTGATTTAGTCCAATGTTGTCTTTGTTTAGGCCTGAAACTATGCCTTGAGTGATACTGCCGCCCACGCCGAAAGGATTTCCGATGGCAAATACGATATCGCCTTCCATCAGCTTGGCCGAGTCGGCAAACGGTATGGCTTTTAGCTCTTTTGCGTCTATTTTGATGATGGCTAGGTCTGTTTTTGGGTCGGTACCGATGATTTTAGCCTTATACTCTTTGTCGCTATCTAGAAGCGTTACTACGATCTCGTCGCTATCTTCTACGACGTGGTTGTTTGTTACGATGTAGCCGTCGCTAGATATGACGACGCCAGATCCCAGCGAGCTGCTTTTTTGTTTTTCTTGAGGTATGTTAAACTGAAATCCGAAAAAGTCCTTGAAAAACGGATCGCTAAACATATCGTTCATATCTGCTACGTTGCTGCTGACGGTTTTTGTGGTGGAGATATTTACGACCGATTTTTTAGCATCGGCGATAGAGCTGTTGTAGGACAGGACGACGTTTTTGTTAAATTCTGGATTTACTCTAGTAAAATCCTCTGCTGGTTCGTTAAAATTTATGCTTGCGGCAAAGATCGCGCAAGAAGTAGCCAAAGATAATATCATTATCTTTTTCATTGCTTTTCCTTTTGATAAAATTTTTTCAAAGCGCGATTATATGGCGTTAAGCTCAACGTAAAGTTAATTATTATTTAAGTCGTTTAAAATCATTTCGTTTACTATACTTGATTGACATACGCTAAATATTTATGCTATAATCCCTATAAAATTAATTGACTAGAAGGACATAATATGAGCAATAGTCTTTACGAAACGTTAGGGGTGTCCGAAAAGGCCACTAGCGACGAGATCAAAAAGGCCTATCGCAGGCTGGCTCGCAAGTATCACCCCGATATCAACAAAGACTCCGGCGCGGAGGATAAATTTAAAGAGATAAACGCCGCGTATGAAATTTTAAGCGACGAAAAAAAGCGCGCGCAGTACGATAGGCACGGCGATGCGATGTTTGGCGGACAAAATTTTCATGACTTTGCGAGCAGCTCGGGTATGGGAAATTTGGACGAAATTTTAAAAAATATCTTCGGCGGAGGCGGTTTTAGCAGCTTTTCAAGCAGAAGCGGCTTTAGTGGATTTAGGCAAACTGGCGGTTTTAGCGGCTTTGAGGACGATGAGGATTTAGACTCCCGCGCGAAGGTAACTATCCCGTTTGACGTAGCCGTAAAGGGCGGCGAGCACTCGATAAATTTTAACGGCGAAAATATCAAAATAAAAATCCCAAACGGCATAAATAACGGCGAAAAGCTACGCATAAAAGGCAAAGGTAACGGCGGACGCGGAGATCTGATACTAACCGTAAATATCGCGCCTAGCGACGAATACGAAAGAGACGGCGACGACCTGTATAAAGATGTGCTAATTCCTCTAAAAACGATGATGTTTGGCGGCAAGATTGAGGTAAAAACGCCTAAAAAAGACGTAACGATAAAAATAGCCGAAAACTCAAAATCCGGGCAAAAAATCAGGCTCAAAGGGTACGGCGTGCAAAATAGAAAAAGCGGGATATTTGGCGATCTGTACCTGCGAGCGCGCGTGTCTTTGCCGGACGCAAATGCCCTAGACGGCGAGCTAGCCGAACTCATGAAGCAAAAACTTCCGGAGGCATAAGATGAAACAATACGAAGAACCAGTATATCTAATCAGCGTCGTAGCAAAGGTGCTCTCCATACATCCGCAGACGCTGCGCCAATACGAGCGCGAGGGGCTGCTAGAGCCATCAAGAACCGAGGGCAAGATGCGCCTTTACTCGGAAAAAGACATGGACCGTATCAAGATGATACTGCGCCTAACGCGCGATCTTGGCGTAAATTTAGCAGGCGTTGATATCATCTTGCAGCTAAAAGAGCAGATCGAGCAGTCTGAGGTCATGATAAGGCAGATGAAAGAGGAGCTGGCCAAAATGGAGCAGGGCGGCGTGCCGTCTAAAAAAGCTCTAGTAAAGCGCAAAAATAGCTTTGATCTCATCTTTTATGATGATAAAAATTAATCCTTTTTATCCGCTAAAAAGGTAAAATCTGGTAGAATTTTTTTACAAAACGCGCCAAATTTGAGGCTTTAAGGGTGCTAAATTTAGCCTTAAATTTGCCCCGCTTTGAACTCAAATGAGGGACAATGTTAGAAACTTTTTTATTATTTTTCTCTATCCTGCTTATCGCTTGTATCGTCTCTAGCAAGGTTTCAGATAGATTCGGTATTCCGTCGTTAGTCGTATTTTTGGCCGTGGGTATGCTCGCGGGCTCGGATGGACTGCTTGGGCTTGATTTTAACAATCGCCAAATGGCCCAAGACGTGGGCACTATCGCGCTTATTTTTATACTTTACGCAGGCGGCCTCGATACGAATCTAAAATCTATCCGCCCCGTCATGGTAAACGGCATCATCCTAGCCACCCTTGGCGTCGTGCTGACTGCCGGTACGATAGCCGTGCTCGTAAAATACCTACTAGGTCTTGACTGGCTAGAGGCTTTGCTTTTTGGTTCTATCATCTCCTCGACCGACGCTGCGGCGGTGTTTGCGATACTAGGAGCAAAGGAAATCTCGCTGCGAAACAACATCCGTCCGCTTTTGGAGCTAGAGTCCGGATCAAACGACCCGATGGCGATCTTTTTAACCGTCACGATGCTACAAATCATCTCCATAGCCACGATCCCTAGCGTTCCCGATGTTGCGCTAACGCTGGTGAAGCAGTTTTTGCTAGGCGGGCTGATGGGTTATGTATTTGGCGTCGCGCTACCGGGGCTTTTTAACCGCCTAAGGCTTGAGTACTGGGGACTATATCCGGTGTTTTCGATGGCTTGGGTGATGCTTTTATACGTGCTAGCGGGCAAAGTCGGCGGTAACGGCTTTTTGGCCGTTTATATCGCTGGCATGTTTATAAATAAAAAAGAGTTTGCGCATAAGAAAAATTTGATCGGTTTTCACGACGGTATCGCGTGGACGATGCAGATCGTCATATTTTTGACGCTGGGACTTTTGGTAAATCCATCTCAGCTACCAGCCGTCGCGCTTGCGGGCACAGTGATCGCGTTTTGGATCATGTTTATCGCGCGTCCGATGGGTGTTTTTCTCTCGCTTTTGCTCTCTAGATACAATGTCAAAGAAAAGATATTTATCTCGTGGGTCGGGCTTCGAGGCGTCGTTCCTATCGTACTTGCGATCTATCCGTTCGGCGCAAATTTGCCAAATTCCGAGCTTATTTTTAACACGATATTTTTCGTCGTGTTCGTCTCTATCATCATCCAAGGCATGACGCTAGAAAAGGTCGCGCAAAAATGCGGCGTCAAAGAAGAGGTCGTCAAAGAAGAGGTCGAGATGTCGAACTTGCCGATCTTTTACCACACTTTACGCCAGCACACCATACGCTTTGACGCCGAAGTTGTGGGCAAAAACCTAGCCGAGCTCGAGCTTCCTAGCGACTTTTTGGTACTACTCATCAAGCGCAAGGGCGAATACATCAAACCTACCGGCTCATCGGTGTTTGAAGAGGGCGACTTGCTACTGATCCAGTGCGAGGACGAGAACAAATACAACGAAACCTTAAAGACTTTTACGGCGTAAATTTACCTAAATTTAGCCTTTGGTTTCGGTCAAATTTGACGCCGATCAGTCATGCTTTGGGCTAAAAGGAGTAAAATTTGGACTTATCTGCCGTTTCAAAGACGCTGTTTATCCCGCTTAGCGCGCGAATTTTCGCTTCTAAAAATTTCCCCGATTATTTTTACGACGAAAAGGCGCTGTCGCTCGAAAATATCGTGCAAACAAACTGCGAATCCGTGCGAGAAAAATCGTCCGAATACGCGCTCGTGGCGTCTGCAGCCAGATACTACAACATGGACGAGATCGTGCGTAAATTTTGCGCAAAATATCCAAAAAGCAACGTCGCTTACCTGGGTGCTGGGCTCGAGACGGCCTGCTTTCGTTTAAAAACCGTAAACGCGACCTTTTACGAGATAGATTTGCCCGAGGTGATAGAGCTTAGGCTGCTTTTGCTTGGCGGCTGTGCAAACGATACGCTCGTAGGCTGCGATATGTTTGATCTGGCTTGGGTGCGGCGTATCGACGAGAGCTTGCCGACGCTGTTTGTGGCGTGCGGAGTATTTCAGTATTTTACGCGCGGACAGATCTTAAATTTGATTCGCGAGCTTAAAAGTACCTTTAAAAATGCCGAGCTCGTATTTGACGCCACAAATGAAGCAGGTCTAAAATACGCCAACAAATATGTAAAAAGCATCGGAAACAATGAGGCGATTATGAGATTTTGCGTCGAGGACGGCTATAAATTTGCGCTGGAAGCAGACGTAAATTTGGTAGAGGAGAGAGTATTTTTTACTGACGCTCGCAAGATTCTTGCAAAAAGGCTCAAATTTACCACCCGCCTCATAATGAAATTTGTAGATTTTACGAAGCGAGCTAAAATTTTGCATTTTGATTTAAAAAGTTAGCCGTCTAGCAAAAAATATTTTACGCCCGCTCCAGAAGTTTTTAAAATTTGCGGCTTATGTAAAGCGCAATCGTGAGGTGCAAGCTCGTAGCGCCAAAGCAGTATGAGCAAATTTTAGAGCGGATTTTTATCCGCTCCGCTTAATTTTACTCCAAAGCCTGCGCGAGATCGGCGATGAGATCGTCCGCGTTTTCTAGGCCGACGCTGATTCTGATTAGTTCCTTTGTTATGCCGGCTTTCGTTAGCTCCTCGGCGGAGAGCTGCTGGTGCGTAGTGGAGGCTGGGTGCGTGATGAGCGACTTTGAGTCGCCGATATTTACGACGATTTTAAAGAGCTTTACCTTGCCGAGCATCTTTACGGCACGCTCATAGCTATCGGTTTCAAAGCACATTAGCCCGCTAGCCATACCGTATTTGAAGTATTTTTGCGCCTTTTCGTGCTCCGAGTCGCTTTTTAGCGCAGGGTAGGTTACGCGTTTTACGTATTTGTGCGAGTTTAAAAACTCGGCGATTTTGCGCGCATTTTGCGAGTGCCTCTCGATACGAACGCTTAACGTCTCAAGCCCCTGGATGAGCTGCCATGAGTTAAAAGGCGAGATCGTAGCGCCTATATCGCGCACTAAAGCCACTCTCATGCGTAGCGTGTAGATGTCGAATTTATCCGCCATCTGAGCGTAAACTAGCCCGTGATAGCTCTCGTCAGGCTCGTTAAAGTGCGCGTATCTGGCGTTGCCGACTAGCTTGGCGTTTAAATTTTTGCTAGCTACTACTGCGCCAGCTAGGCTTAGGCCCTGGCCGCAGATATATTTGCTCGCGCTATGCACGACGACGTCTACGCCGTGATTTAGCGGTTGGAAAATAATCGGCGTAGGCACGGTGTTATCTGCGATCGTTACGACGCCGTGCTTATCCGCGATCTCTACGATCTTTTTAAAATTCGGGATTGCGATTTGCGGGTTTGATAGCGTCTCGAAAAATATCGCGCGCGTTTTGTTATTGATCAAATTTTCAAGATCGTCCGCCGTGTCGCTGTCAAACACCCGCGCCTCGATACCAAAACGCTTAAGCGTATGCATGAAAAGAACCATCGTGCCGCCGTAAATTTTCTTTGCCACGACGATGTTGTCGCCGACTGCGGCTAAATTTGCGATCGAGTAGAAAATCGCCGCCTGACCGCTGGCTGTCACGATAGAGGCCGAGCCCTCCTCGAGTGCGGCTATACGGCTCTCTAGAACGTCCGTCGTCGGGTTGCCTAGCCTCGTATAAATGTGGCCCGGGTCTTCTAGCGCAAATCTCGCCGCAGCCGCCTCGGCGCTACCGAAATCATAAGCCGTAGTCTGGTAAATCGGCACCGCCATGGCGCCTGGGCCTGCCTTGGTGTCGTAGCCGTAGTGCGTGGCGATCGTCTCTTTTTGCATTTTTTCTCCTTGTAAAATTTGCGCGCATTATAACCGCTAAAAGTTTAAATTGGTATAATTGGGCTTTTGAAAGGAAAAAATGGCTGAACAAAACGACAAATTTAAGCGCGTAAAATACCTGCGCGGCCTGGAAAAATTCGCCAAAGCCGCGATTAGTGCGCTAAAAAGAGAGGATTTTAACGAGGACGAATTTCGCGCTAGGGTGGGCAAAAACGCCGAAATTTTACGCAAGATCGAGCCTGTTTTTTTAGATAACGCCTACTCGAAATCTCTTGAAAATTTCGTAAATTTAGTCGTAAAAGGCGGTGAGAGAGGTGAGCTGGTGGCCTGCGCCAATGCACTAGAAAAGCTAAAAAATCAAAAAACCTATAAAAAAGAAAAACATAGAAAAAAATATAAGGACGAAGAGTGAAATGTGTGATATTTGACATGGACGGCACGCTCATAGATAGCGCAAAAGCGATCTGCGAGACGGTAAACGAGGTGCGGCGCGAGCTGGGGCTTGAGGGCGATCTGGCGGCGGAGTTTATCGTAAAGGCCATAAACGAGCCGGGGCGAAATTTGGGGCTTGACTTTTACGGTATAGATAAGCCTGATATGAAGCTGCGGGATAACTTTGAAGCTAAATTTAAGAAAAACTACCGCGAATACGCTACTGCATATGATGGCGTTGAGGGACTGCTAGCAGGACTAAAAGAGGCCGGGCATTTTGTCGCCCTAGCTAGCAATGCGCCGCGATATACTTTGGATGAAATTTTGCAAAGAAGCGGGATATTTAAATTTTTCGATCTCATAGTAGGAGCGGATGAAAACGTACCTCAAAAACCAGATCCCGCGATGCTAAATTTGATATTAAAATCAGGCAAATTTGATAAAGCGATTTTTGTCGGAGATAGTAAAAAAGATGAGCTCGCCGCACGCAATGCGAATATGAAATATCTAAATGTTTGCTGGGGCTTTGGTAGCCAAAGTCCAAGCTGCGACAATATCTTTACGGTGGCTGAAGCAGCCCTATATATCGAGAAGTTATAAAAAATTAGCGTATTATAGTGCGTATGATTTTAGGTAAGATTTTACAAAAAATAGTATGTATTTTAAGATTTGCGAAAGGTTTTAAAATTTATGGATTATGATATATTTTCTCAAAGTCCGAGAGAAAAATTCTTTGAAATTTTATTTAACGCGAACAAAAACTTAGTCGAAAACGAACTAGAAAAAACCTTTGAAAAATTTATCGCGATGAGCGAATTTTGCGAAAAAAGCGGCTTTGACGAAACGGCGCAAAATTCGTTTATTTCTCAAAATCAAACCCTGATAAATGAGCGGCTAAACGACATTTACATCGGGCTTAGTGGGGATATTTTAAGTCAAAATGAGTAAAATAGCCGTTATATTTTCGTTGTTTTTATCGTTGGCTTTCGGCGCGGTAAATTTCGAGGAAGAGCACCTTTTTGAGCTCAAAAAAGACGAGTGGGCGCGGGTTTTCGTGACCAAAAAAGGCACGGACGAGCGAGAGAGCTTTGATTTTCGTTGGACGCTTTTTGATAACACGAACATCATCGTGCATTCGCGCTACCGAAACTATCCTCGCCAGCTTGTTATGTCGCTAAGGCGCGGCCTTGAGACTTACAAGCAGACTTTGATACCGGACCTCAAGTACCCGCCTAGCGACCGCGTCGCGCTTTATCTCGTTTTTGAGGATTTTAAGCAAGGCGTAGCGAAATTTCGCGTGCTGATAAATGACGACGAACAGCGCGTAGATGTTGAGTTTTTGGACCCGCCAAAAAAGCAGAGCGGCGCTCAAAACAGCGCGCAAAACGCCAGATAAAAGCAAAATTTAAGTGAGCCTAAATGGAAAAAATCGATCTGATAATGAAAAATTTTATCGCGGAGCTTGGCTATGAGCCTGCAAATGCGATGTTTGCTCGGATAAATTCGGGCAAAAAGCTGCGCTCTAAGCTGCTTTTAAAAATAGCGGGCGAGAGCGAGCAAAGTCTAAAAATTTGCGCGATTATCGAGCTTATTCACCTGGCTAGCCTGCTTCACGACGACGTGATAGATGATGCGGACACTAGGCGCGGAAGCCCTAGTATAAACGCGAGCTTCGGCACCAAAAACGCCGTTATGCTAGGCGATATCCTCTACTCGAAGGGCTTTTATGAGCTGTCTAAATTTCCGCACGAGATCGCGGGCGAGATATCGGGCGCGGTTAGTAAGCTAAGTGTGGGCGAGATGATGGACGTGGATCTCTCGGCTAAATTTAACGAAGACAAATCCGCGTACGAAACGATGATCTACTATAAAACCGCCGTTTTGATCGAGGCTGCGGCAGCGGTCGGAGCGATACTGGCAGGACTTGACGCGCGTAATTTTAAAATTTACGGTAAAAATTTAGGCCTAGCCTTTCAGATAATCGACGACATCCTAGACGTCACGCAAGACGCAGCGACGCTTGGAAAGCCCAATTTCAGCGACTTTAAAGAGGGTAAAACGACGCTGCCTTACATTTATCTTTACGAGAGCTTGAACGAAGCGGACAAAGAGAAGCTAAAAAGCTTGTTTAAAAAAGATCTGAGCGAGGCCGAGAGAGGCTGGGTGAGGGCGAGGATGAACGAAACGGACGCGATTTTAAAAAGCATAGAGGCGGCAAAAAATTTAGGCGAGCAGGCGATAAAATCGGTAGAAAAATTTAACGTAGACGGCCTAGAAAGTATCGTAAAATCAATGATAGATAGGGAATTTTAATGCATTACGCAAGCGTGAGCTTTACGCACAAAAATACCGATATATCCGTGCGCGAAAAGCTCTCTTTCTCTAACATCGAGCGCAAAAACGAAATTTTACGCCTCATTAGCTCCAGTCAAAACATCAACGAGTGCATGGTGCTAAGTACTTGCAACCGCGTCGAGATCATCGCTAGCGTAAAGACGGTCGAAGGCGCTAGCAAGCACATCATCGCCTGCATGTCGCTAATCTGCGGCATCCCTTTTGAGGAGCTGCAAAGCAGAGCCGACATATACGAGGATAATGGCGCTGTGCACCATCTCTTTGCTGTAGCTAGCTCGCTAGATAGTCTAGTCATCGGCGAAACGCAGATCGCGGGGCAGCTAAAAGAGGCATATAAATTTGCACGCGCTAACGGCAAATGCGGCGCAAAGCTCGGACGGGCGATGGAGTTTGCCTTTAAGTGCGCGGCGGAGGTGAGAAATAAAACCGAAATCTCCAAAAATCCGATCTCGGTCTCAAGCGTCGCGGTTGCTAAAGCAAAGGAAATTTTTGGCACGCTAAACGGCATGGTCGCCGTGATAGTAGGCGCTGGCGAGATGGCGGAGCTAGCCGCAAAGCATCTAATCGCAAGCGGCGCGAGAACGATAATCATCAGCCGAAACAAAGAGCGCGCTAAAAATTTAGCTCTGACGCTGGGGGATAATAACGAGTACGACTCGCTTTCAAACGTAGCACAGTATATAAATAAATATCAAATAATATTTTCCGCGACCGCCGCGCCGCATCCGGTTTTGATCGACGCGATGGTAGAGCCAAAGGAGTTTAAGCGTTACTTTTTTGATATAGCCGTGCCGCGAGATATCGCGATCACGCAGAGCGAAAATATCAAAATTTACGCTGTGGACGACTTGCAAGAGATTGTAAATAAAAACCTAGCCCTGCGCGAAGAGCAAGCTCAGATCGCATACGGCATCGTCGGGCGAAATACGGCGGCGTTTTTCCAAATGCTGCGCGAGCTAGCCGTCACGCCGCTAATAAAAGGTATAAGAGAGCAGGCTAAGGAGTGTGCCGAGAGAGAGCTAGCAAAAGCCCTAAAAAAGGGCTATCTAAAACATAGCGACAAAGAGGAAGCGTACCGCCTCATACATCAGGTTTTTAAGGCGTTTTTGCACGCGCCGACGATAAATTTAAAAAACCTCGCGGGCGCTGCGGGAAGCGAAGCGCAGCTAAGAGCTGTCGGGGAAATCTTTAACGTCGCGGAGCAAACGCCGCAAGAAGAAAATAATGAATTTGAATGGGAGAACGAATGAAATTTAGCAAACTTTACGCGCCGACGGCAAAAGAAGCGCCAAAAGACGCGAGTCTGGCAAGTCATAAATTTTTGCTCCGAGCGGGCTACGCCGAGCAGGTAGGTAGCGGACTTTATAACTTTTTGCCGCTTGGCAAACGGGTTCTTGAAAATATAAAAAATATCGTCAAAGAGGAGCTTGACGAAGCGGGCGCGCAGGAGATCTCGATGAGCTTCGTCACGTCTGCGGATCTTTGGCGCGAGAGCGGACGCTTTGACGTCTACGGCAAGGAGCTTTTGCGCTTTAAGGACCGCAAGGAAAACGACTTTGTGCTAAGCCCTACCAACGAAGAGAGCGTCGTCGCGCTCGTGCGAGGCAAGGTAACGTCATATAAGCAGCTGCCGCTAAATTTGTATCAGATAAATACCAAATTTAGAGACGAGGCAAGGCCGAGATTTGGGCTACTTAGAGGGCGCGAGTTTTTGATGAAGGACGGATATAGCTTCCACGCAAACGCCGAGGATTTGGACCGCGAATTTGACCTGATGGAAAAAACTTATAGCAAAATTTTTACTCGCCTCGGGTTAAATTTCCGCGCGGTTAGAGCCGATAGCGGCGCGATAGGCGGCAGCGGAAGCAAAGAGTTTATGGTGTTAGCTAATAGCGGCGAGGACGATATCATCGTCTGCGAAAACTGCGACTACGCCGCAAACATAGAGGCCGCAACCCGCGCAAAACGAACGACGCAGGCCGAAAGACCAGAGGCCGATGCGGCTAAATTTTTTACGCCCGGTGCCAAAACCATCAAGGACGTGGCGGAGTTTTTTAGAGTCGATGAGTTTTACTGTATAAAAGCGGTGATAAAAAAGGCGATTTTTATCGTCGATAAAGGCGAAAAGAGCGAGAAAATCGTGGTATTTTTCGTGCGCGGCGAGGATGAGCTACAAGAGGTCAAGGCCCAAAACGCGTGCGGGGCGCTCGAGCTAGCGGACGCGACCGAGGCCGAGATCGCGGCGGCCGGGCTTGTGGGCGGATTTTGCGGGCCGGTCGGGCTAAAAGGCGTGGAGTTTTATATCGATAAAGAGCTTGAAGGCGAGTCGCAGATGATCTGCGGCGCAAACGAGAGGGATTATCACTTCGTGGGCGTTAGCGTTAGCAGCTTTAACTCTGAGCGTTTCAAAGACCTAACCGCCGTAAAAGCCGGCGATAAGTGCCCTTGCTGTGGCGGAAATTTAAGTGTTAGTAAAGGCATTGAGGTCGGGCATATATTTAAGCTAGGTACCAAGTACTCAGAGCCGATGGGTGCGACGTTTTTGGATGAAAACGGCAAGGCAAAACCGTTTATCATGGGATGCTACGGCATCGGCGTTAGCCGCCTGGTAGCCGTCGCCGTCGAGGCTAGCCACGACGAAAAAGGCATAATCTGGAACGAAACCCTAACTCCGTTTAAATTTGAAATCATCATCTCGAATTTAAAGGACGAAGAGGGCGTCAAATTTGCCCAGGAGCTTTACGAGAGCTTGCGCGCAGCGGGCGTTTCGGTGCTGCTTGACGATAGAAACGAGCGTTTCGGCGTTAAAATGAGCGAATTTGAGCTGATGGGATTTCCTTATGCTGTGATCGTGGGCAAGGGGCTGGCAGAAGGCACGGTAGAGCTCGTTACGCGGGGCGGCCTAGTTAAAGAAACCGTCAAAGCGAGCGAAATTTTAGCGCGCCTAAAGAGCCTATGATAAAGCATTTTTTCACGCCCTACGTCGTTTTGGAGATCGCGGCGGCGTATTTTTTTATCCACGCGTACGGATTTTTAAATTTAGTCCTAGAGGTTATCGCGTCGGCCGTTTTGGGGCTATTTTTTATGTTTCGCGTCGGATTTTTTCAGCTAACTAGCAATATCGCATTTTTTAAGCCCGCAGATGTTTTTAGTAGCGTAGGTATGGCGATCGGGGGCTTTTTTATGTTTATCCCGGGGCTTATCACCGACGTTTTGGGCGCGGCGATCGTAGCGGTCGCGTTTTTTGCAAATTTAAAAAACGGCGGCGAACGCAAGAGTGGGAGCGAATATTATTACGAAAAATTTGAAAGCGGACGTGACAAACTGCGCGATGACGGCGAGATCATCGACGTCGAAGTCGTAGAAGAAAAGAGGCAAATATGGAAAAACTAAAAATCGCAACGAGAAAAAGTGTGCTGGCGATGTGGCAAAGCGAGCATATCAGGGATAAAATTCTATCACGCTATCCACAAATCGCGGTCGAGCTAACGGGTATGAAAACCAAAGGCGACGTGATCCTAGATGCCCCGCTAGCAAAGATCGGAGGCAAGGGGCTTTTTACAAAAGAGCTAGAAGATAGCATGCTAAGCGGCGAAACGCACATCGCCGTGCATAGTCTAAAAGACGTGCCTGTCGTGTTTCCAGAGGGGCTGGTGCTAGCCGCGATCTGCTCGCGAGAGGACGTGAGGGACGCGATGCTAAGCGAAAAATACGCTAAATTTGAGGATCTGCCTGAGGGCGCGCGCGTGGGCACGACGAGCCTGCGCCGCAAAATGCAGCTTTTGGCGATGCGTCCGGACCTTGAGATAATATCGCTGCGAGGCAACGTCCAAACCCGCCTGCGCAAGCTAAAAGAGGGCGAATTTGATGCGATCATCCTAGCGATGGCGGGCGTGAACCGCTTAAATTTACGCTCCGAAGTCGCGCATATAGTGCCGTTTGAGCTAGATCAGATGGTTCCTGCGATGGGACAGGGCGCGCTTGGTATCGAGGCTAGAGAGGACTCTGAAATTTTAAATTTGATAGAGTTCCTAAAAGACGAAAAAGCCGTGATAGAGACGACCGTGGAGCGCGATTTCGTCGCGATGCTAGAGGGCGGCTGCCAGGTACCTATCGGCGTAAATGCAAATTTAAACGGCGACAAGATCGAGATACGTGCGGTCGTGGGGCTACCCGACGGTAGCGAGAGCATACGCGAAAATATCGTCGCGCAAAAAAGCGAGTGGAAAAGCGTGGGCGCCGAGCTTGGTCGGATATTTATCGGCAAGGGTGCAAAAGAGCTGCTAAAACGCGCCGAGGAGATGGCGAATATATGAGAAAAGCGCTTATTTTAGCGTTCTTGACGTCCGCGCTTTTTGCGCAGGTAGATTTAGAGCTTATTTATTCGCTCTTTACCGATAAAAATTTCGATAAAAACGCCTATTTTAAAGGCGAGATGCGAGATCGCTTAAAAAATAATTTTTACTCGTCGGACAAATTTGACGAAATCAAAGTCGCCAAACTCGGCCGGAGTGGCGAATTTAGCGGGATATTTCGCGTTTGGCTCGCTTCTAAAAACGGCACATCCCTTGATTTATACATTTTTGCTAAAAAAGACGGTATTTATGCGCTTAGATCTCTCGCTCAAACTGGCATTATAGAGGCGATGATAAGGGGCTATGAGACTGCGAGCGAGGCGGAAAAGGCGCAACTTAGAGCAATGGGCGGGGATATAGAAAATTTAAGGCTGATTTTAGCAAACGATAATGCATTGCTAAAATTCGGACGCGAAAACGAGGCGAAATTTGAAGAGCTGTTTGCGCTATATCAAAAGGACGAGGCGGTGGCAAACGAAGCCGTAAAGCGATTACATCTATCTCATGCGGCGTACGACGGCGGAGTTTTTGAGCTTATTATTGGCGGCGTAATGGATAACGTAGTGGGTTTTATGCGCGTGGAAAATGAACCCGATCTGCCGCAGATGAGTCCGAGCGAGTTTATAATGCTAGAACGACTCTCTCCAAACTCAAAATGGTATCTTTTTAAGACGACTTAGACCGATGGAGGCAACCCTAGCCGATTTTCACTTTTTGCTTGCCTTAACGCTGCAAATTTAGCGCCATGCGCTTTTGGTTAGAGGTTGTAAGAGATCAAATTTTTGCTAAGTCGGCGTTAAATTAGCGTATCCGCCAAAACCGATAATTTTTACGATTTTACTAATTTTTCGGCAGTTAAAGTTGTGTTTTTGGCTCAAAATGTTTACAAATTTGACTCAAACGCGGCCAAAATTTTAGCTTCAAAAACGGCTCGTTTGGATATAAATTATTAAGGAAAAATATGGACTACATCAAGCTTCTAAAAGATAACGGCCTACTGCGCGTCATCGATGAGCCCACGGATATCGATCTGGAGATCGCGCACGCAAGCTATATCGAGGTCAAGCGCGAAAACTCGCAGGCACTACTTTTTACAAATCCTGTCTGTAAAAAAACCGGACGCAAATTTGCCCCCGTGCTAACAAACATCTACGGCTCAAAGCGCGCTTTAGAGATTATCTTTGGATGCGAGCCCGACGAGATCGCAAGCGAGATAGAAAAACTTTTAAAACCTAAAAAGCCAAAGAGCTTTGGCGAAAAGCTAAATTTTGCCGCGTATTTGTTTGAGATGAGAAAAATTTTCACGAAAAGATTAAAAGGCGAGGGCGAGTGTCAGCAGGTTAAATTTACGGGCGATGAGGTCGATCTATTCTCGCTTCCAGCGCTAAAAACATGGCCGCTTGACGGCGGCGCCTTTATCACGATGGGGCAGGTCTATACGCAAAGCCCAAATGGCGAACTGCAAAACGTCGGCATGTACCGACTGCAAATTTATGGTAAAAATCGCCTCGGCATGCACTGGCAGATCCACAAAGACGGCGCAAATTTCTTTAACGAATACAAGCGCGTTGGCCGTAAGATGCCCGTATCCGTCGCTATCGGCGGAGACCCGCTCTATATCTGGTGCGGTCAGGCGCCGCTGCCAAAGGGCGTGTTTGAGCTGCTACTTTACGGCTTCATCCGCAAAGAGCCGGCCAAACTCGTAAAGTCGCTAACGAATGAAATTTACGTCCCGCACGACGCAGACTACGTGATCGAGGGCTTTGTGGATACGGATAAATTTGAGCTTGAGGGGCCGTTTGGCGATCACACGGGCTTTTATACGCCAGTGGGGCCGTTTCCGGTGATGGAGGTCACGGCGATTACTAGCAAGCGTGAGCCCGTATTTCATGCGACCGTGGTCGGCAAGCCGCCGCTTGAGGATAAGTATATGGGCTGGGCGACCGAGCGCATTTTTTTGCCGCTTTTGCGTACGACGGTGCCTGAGCTGCTGGACTACAACATGCCTGAAAACGGCGTCTTTCACAACCTGATTTTAGCTAAAATCAACGCCCTTTATCCGGCGCACGCAAAGCAGGCTATGCACGCATTTTGGGGCGTAGGGCAGATGAGCTTCGTCAAGCACGCGGTTTTCGTCGGTGAGGATGCGCCAAATTTGAGCGATTATGATGCGCTTACGGAGTATATTTTAAACCGTTTCGGCGACAAAAGCCTGCTAATCAGCGAGGGCGTGTGCGATCAGCTCGATCACGCGAGCCCAAATTCTTGCTTTGGCGGTAAGCTCGGAATCGACGCGACGCAGGATTTTTCGGCGCCTGCGCCAGTACTTTTGGGCGATGCCCCGCTACTAGCTAAATTTAAAGAAATAGAGCCAAATTTAACGCAGCTTGTTCAGTTTAAAACAAATACAAAAACGCCGATTTGCGTCGTCAAATTTGACAAAAACCGCCTCGTAAAAGAGGTTTTTGGGGATCTTTTGAAATTTAAAGAACACTTTAAACTACTCGTTTTCGTCGGCTCCGAAAACTGCCTAGAAAACCCGTATATGCTGCTTTGGCGCGTGACGAACAACATCGACGCTCTGCGCGATATCTACGTGCGTGAGGGCGCGGTCTGCATCGATGCGACCGCAAAAGGCGAGGCCGAGGGCTATACGCGCGGCTGGCCGCTGCAAACAGACTGCGACCGCGACGCCGTGGCAAATTTAATCAAGCGCGGCATAGTAAAAGACGAACCGGAGCTATTTAGTAAATTTGAGATTTTCGGATAAATTTTTAAACTCGGCCAATTTAAAAGCGGCTAAATTTGCCGAGCCGCTTAAATAAATTTGTTTTTCAAGCGCCTTTTTAGCCCGAATTTTATAAAATCGCAAAATGGATAAAGAACGCCTAATAATCGATAAATTTAGCAACTCCTTCATCGGCGACGACGGTGCTGTAGTGGCGCATGAGCGCGGCCGCTGGGTGTATAGTAAGGACCTTTTTTGCGAGGGGACGCACTTCCTAGCAGGCTGGCTTAGTATGGAGGAGATCGCGCGCAAGGCGATGCTCGTAAATCTCTCCGACGCCGTCGTGATGAACGCCGAGCCTAAATTTGCGCTTTTAGGACTTGGGCTACCAAAAAACACGAGTGCGGCGCAAATCTCGGCGCTACGCAAGGGATTTGCGGACGTTTGCGACGAGTACGGCGTGACTATCATCGGCGGCGACACGATCGGTAGCGATAAAATTTTACTTAGCGTTACGATTATTTCACAGCTTCGAGGCAAGGCGGTCTTACGAAGCGTCGCAAAAAAGGGCGATCTGGTTGCTTTTACGGGCGAGCTTGGAGGCAGTCTAAAAGGGCTTAGGACGCTTTTAAACGGCGGGCGGGTCGCGTCAAATTCGCGCTTTAAAAAGCCTGTGTTAAAGGATAAATTTTTCTACGCCGCAGCGGGTAAGATAAACGCCGCCATGGACGTCTCAGACGGGCTTTGCACCGATCTAGCCAAGCTTTGCGCGCAGAGTCGGTGCGGGGCGAAATTTAGCAAACGGCTAAGCAAACGCGAGCTAAATAGCGGCGAGGAATACGAGATTTTATTTACGTTTAGTCCGAAAAATCGCGGCAAAATCCTCAGCCTTGCTCGCAAAACCCGCACGAAAATCACGATCTTTGCCAAAATCACGAAAGGAAAATTTAAAAGCAATGCAAGAAACCACCATTTTTAAGCCTCTCTACGCGCTCACTCACGCGCCCATTAACGCGTATTTTAGTAAAAACTCGGACGATTTTGTGGTGCGCGAGATTCCGCTTTACGCATTTAGCGGGCAGGGCGAGCACCTCATCGTTGAAATTTGTAAAAAAGATATGACGACGCAAGAAGCCTTGCACGTTCTAAGCGAGGTTAGCGGCGTAAAGATGCGGGATTTCGGCTACGCGGGGCTAAAAGACAAGCAGGGCATGACGACGCAGTTTATCTCGATGCCGCGTAAATTTGAGGCCGCACTTGCAAATTTTAGCCACGAAAAGATGAAAATCTTAAGCCTCGCCGCCCATGACAATAAACTTCGCATCGGACATTTAAAGGGTAATAGTTTTTTCATCCGCCTAAAAAAAGTGATGCCTAGCGAGGCTGCTAAACTCGAGCAAGCCGTGCGAAACATTGACGAGGCGGGCTATGCTAACTACTTTGGCTATCAGCGTTTCGGCAAATACGGCGACAATGCGCAAAGCGGGCTGGAACTACTAAAATCGGGCACCGTAAACGGCAAAAAGAGCAAAAATCCAAAGCTAAACGACTTTTTGATCTCGGCATATCAAAGCGATCTTTTTAATCGCTGGCTTAGCAAACGTGTGGAGATTTCGAGGTTCGCGCAGGATTTTAGCCTTTCTGAGCTAGCTCAAATTTACCCGTATCTGGGCGGCGAAAATTTGAAAAATTTAAAATCGCAAAAGAGATTTTTTAAGCTGATAGAGGGCGAAGTTTTGGG